>DRMH01000086.1 GCA_011322625.1 Thermosulfurimonas dismutans
ACCGCCGATCCCTCGCGCAGGAACTCCGGATTGGAGATGATATCCACGGCCACGTTGTTTTTCTTGTGTTTGTCGATGAGGCTTTTGATCCACCGGTTGGTCCCCACCGGAACGGTGCTTTTGGTTACCACCACTTTGTAGTCATCCAGGGCCTCGGCCAGGGAAAGGGCCACCTCCCGGACCTGAGAAAGATCCGCCGAACCGTCCGGAGCCGGAGGCGTACCCACGCAGATGAAGACCACCAGGGCCTGTTTTACCGCTTTCTTGAGATCGGTGGTGAAGGAAAGTCTTCCGGCCTTCATATTGCGCTGGACCAGTTCCTCCAGACCGGGCTCATAGAAGGGAATCTCCCCCTTCTCCAGCCGTTTGATCTTCTCCCGGTCCTTATCCACGCATATTACCTTCATACCGAAATCGGCCATTCCGGCTCCGGAGACCAGGCCGACATAGCCTGTCCCGATGACCGCTATGTGCATTTCTTCCTCCTCATCCTCGGGTGAATTCAGGGCGAGCCCGGGGCTCGAGGCCTCCCCTCCGGGTGCAGGTTAAAATTTACCCGAAAAGAGGGTTTCAGAAAGTCCCGCGGAGGAGGCCCGGATAACCAGATGGCGGTAAAGGCCCGGTTTTATCGGTGTGAAGGATGCGGACTCCGGTTTCCGGCCCTGGAAGAGGTAGGGAAATGTCCGGCCTGCGGCGGTGGTGTGGTCCGGGGGGGGGAAAGGGGGCTGGAGACCGATGCGGAGCACCCCTCCGAGCCTCTCTTCCCGCCGTGTTCCGCGGTGCTGGAGAACCTGCGCAGCGCCTGGAACGTGGGGTCTATTTTTCGCACCGCGGATGCGGCCGGATGGTCCCATCTTCATCTCTGCGGCATCACCCCCGCTCCGCCGCATCCGGGAATAAGCAAGACCGCCCTGGGGGCGGAAAGATGCGTGTCCTGGTCGTATCATCCCGATGCGGTGGAGGTGATAGAGCGTCTCCGGAAGGAGGGATGGACGGTATGGGTGCTGGAGACCGGGGGAGAGCCCTGGCATCCCGAAGACCCGATCCCCGAAGGCCCTTTCACGCTGGTGGTGGGAAACGAACTCGCTGGAGTCGATCCGGAGATCCTTTCCCTGGCGCACCGGGTGGTGGAACTTCCCATGCGTGGGTGCAAGCGTTCCCTCAACGTGAGTGTGGCCTTCGGGGTGCTGGCCCTGGGGATCAGCCTGCGGCGCCTTACTCCACGGTGACACTCTTGGCCAGATTCCGGGGCTGATCCACATCGCAGCCCCGCCGTACCGCCATCTCATAGGCAAAAAGCTGCAGGGGCACGGTGTAAACCAGCGGAGACAGTTCCCAGGACACCGGAGGGAGTTCCACCAGTTCGGTGGAGAGGGTGGCCAGGTCCCGATCGCCCTGGGTCCCGAAGGCCAGGACCGGCCCCCTTCGGGAACGTACCTCCTGGATATTGGAGAGCATCTTTTCGTAAATCACCCCGGCCTCCCGGGGCGCCAGGGCCACCGTGGGCACGGTCTCCTCGATGAGGGCGATGGGGCCGTGTTTCATTTCCCCGGCGGCATAACCCTCGGCATGAATGTAGGAGATCTCCTTGAGCTTAAGGGCCCCCTCCAGGGCCACCGGAAAGAGGATGTTCCTCCCCAGATAGAGAAAGTTCTCCCGGCGGAAGTATTTTTCCGAAAGGGAACGCAACCGAGGGTGGGTGTTCTCGATAATCCGGGTGAGGAGGGCGGGGAGGGCGGCCAGCTCCCGGGCCAGGGAGCGCCGGCGGGATTCCTCCATCCTCCCGGTAAGCTCCCCCAGATAGAGGGTGAGAAGAAGCAGCACCGTAAGCTGGGAGGTGAAGGCCTTGGTGGAGGCCACCCCTATTTCCGGCCCGGCGTGGGTATAGACCACCCGGTGGGATTCCCGGGCGATGGTGCTTCCCAGCACATTCACGATTCCCAGCACCCGGGATCCCAGTTCCCGGGCCAGTCGCAGCCCGGCCAGCGTGTCCGCGGTCTCACCGGATTGAGAGATGACCACGGTGAGGGCATCGGATCGGACCAGGGGGGCCCGATAACGAAACTCCGAGGCCAGGTCCACCTCCACCGGGATTCCGGCCCAGCGTTCCAGGAGATATTTCCCCACCAGACCGGCATGGTAGGAGGTGCCGCAGGCTACAATGAAGATCCGGTTCACTCCGTCGAAGAAATCCCTTTCCAGCCCGGCATCGGAAAGATCCACCCGACCGCTCTCCGGGTCCATCCGTCCCAGGAGGGTATCCCGGATAGCCTCGGGCTGTTCATAAATCTCCTTGAGCATGAAATGGGGAAACCCCCCTTTTTCGGCCTGAGAGGCGTCCCAGGTGATTTCCTGCACCGGGCGGTGAAGCGGTTTCCCGTCCAGTCCGAAGAGCCGGACCTCCTCCCGGCTGAGTTCAGCCAGATCCCCATCCTCCAGGAAGATCACCCGCCGGGTCCAGGGCAGGAGGGCCGGGACATCCGAGGCCAGAAAGACCTCGCCCTCTCCCAGCCCCAGGACCAGGGGACTCTGGTTGCGGGCACAGACGATCTTTTCCGGATTCCGTACCCAGATGACCCCCAGGGCATAGGCTCCTCGCACCCTGAGCAGGGCCCGACGCACGGCCTCGGAAAGGTCCCCGGTCTCCCGCAGGGCCTCCTCGATGAGATGGGCCAGCACCTCGGTATCGGTTTCGGAGGCGAACCGATGCCCCCGGGAACTCAGTTCCTTCTTCAGGCTGTGGTAGTTCTCGATGATTCCGTTGTGTACCACCGCCACCTCGCCTGTGCAGTCCTGATGGGGGTGGGCATTGGTCTCCGAGGGTTCTCCATGGGTGGCCCAGCGGGTGTGTCCCAGCCCTGGAGCCCTTCCGGGGACCTCCAGCCGGGCCAGACTCTCGTCCAGATCCAGCACCTTGCCCTTGACCCGGTGCAGGAAAAGCCCCTCCCGGGCGAAGAAGACCACCCCCGCCGAATCGTATCCCCGATATTCCAGACGCCTGAGTCCCTCGAGCAACACACTCTTTACCGGACGGTCTCCGAGATAGCCGATAATTCCGCACATATTCTTTGCCCCTTTCCTGGGTTTTCCCCTTGATCCCTAAAACCTATCTTCCTCGAAGCCTGGCCAGATATTCCTCCCATTCCCAGGGAAGGAGGTATTTTTTTCGGGAATTACATTCCTTGCAGGCCGGGACCAGATTGGATTTTTCCGACCGTCCTCCCTGAGAGAGGGGGATGCGGTGGTCCATGGTGAGCTCGTGGGGCGGGACCTTACGCCCGCAGTAATAACAGACCCCCGCCGCACATTTTCTGCGCCACCACCGGGTCTTGCGCAGCCTGCGGGCCTTCTCCCGTTCGCGCCGAATCCATTCCTCCTGGGGGAGCCATTCTCCTTTCATAACTCCCGGCTTCCCGGCCCTTGCCAGGCCCTGGTAACCTTTTTAGTATAGCCAGGGATGATACCGGAAACAATCCGTCGGGCCGGACTGAGCGATATCTATGAAAAGATAGAAGCCGGGGAGAGGCTTTCCCGGGAAGACGGCCTGAGGCTCCTTTCCTCTCCGGATCTGCTGGCCCTGGGGGTGCTGGCCCGCAGGGTAAGGGAACGCCTCCACGGTCGGAAGACCTATTACGTCCTCAATCGACACCTCAATTATACCAACGTTTGCGAGAATAGATGTCGTTTCTGTGCCTACTGGCGTCCCCCGGGAGACTCCCGGGCCTATGTCCTTTCCCCGGAGGAGGCGGTGCGGAAACTCTCGGAGGGGCCTCCTCCCCGGGAGATTCACATCGTAGGCGGGGTGCACCCCGAGCTACCCTACAGTTATTATCTGGAACTGCTCTCCGCGGTAAAGGAGGCCTTCCCCGAAGCCCATATCAAGGCCTTCACCTGTGTGGAGATAGATCATCTGGCCCGGATTTCCGGAAAATCGGTGGAGGAGGTGCTTAGGGAGCTGAAGGCCGCCGGGCTTTCCTGCCTGCCGGGAGGGGGAGCGGAGGTCTTTTCCCCCCGGCTCCGGGAGAGACTTTTTCCCCGCAAGATCTCCGCGGAGAGATGGCTGGAGATAGCCTGCACCGCCCATCGCCTGGGCATCCCCACCAATGCCACCATGCTTTACGGCCATCTGGAGACCCCGGAGGAAAGGGTGGATCATCTCCTGCGGTTGCGAGAGGCCCAGGATCGCACCCGGGGTTTTCTCTGTTTTGTACCCCTGCCCTTTCAGCCCAGGAACACCCCTCTGGAGGGGGAGGTGGAGCCCACCACGGGTTTTGAGGATCTGCGTCTCATGGCGGTGGCCCGGCTGCTGCTGGACAATATTCCCCATCTCAAGGCCTACTGGGTCTTTCTGGGGGTGAAGCTCGCCCAGCTGGCCCTTCATTTCGGGGCCGACGATCTGCACGGCACGGTCATTGAGGAACGTATCAGCGAAGCCTCCGGCGGTCGCGAGGCCGAGGCCCTTTCCCGGGCGGAAATCGAACGGCTCATCCGCGCGGCCGGTTTCGAACCCGTGGAACGCGATGCCTTTTATCGGCCGGTCTAAACCTCCCGCACCACCTCCAGTCCCACAATGCGTTCCCCGCCGTCCAGAAGAAAGAGCTTTACCCCGCGGGTGGCACGCCCCTTGTAGGGGATCTCCTTTACCCGAATGCGGATGATCTTTCCGGAATCGGAAAGGAGCAGGATCTCGTCTTCCTCGGCCACCAGGAGGCCCCCGGCCAGTTTGCCGCTTTTATGATCCACCCGGGCGGCGATGATCCCTTTGCCTCCGCGACTCTGGACACGATACTCCGAAAGAGGGGTCCGCTTGCCATAGCCGTGTTCGGTAACGGTGAGGAGATCCCTCCTTTCACCGGGGGTGAGCACCAGAAGGCTGGCCACTTCGTCCCGCTCCGAGAGATCCATGCCCTTAACCCCGGCGGCGGCCCGTCCCATGGGGCGCACCTGATCCTCCGGAAACCGGATGGCCTGCCCCTCCCGGGTAAGGAGGAGGATCTCCTGGTTCCCGTCGGTAAGGGTGGCTGCCACCACCTCGTCTCCGGCATGGAGTTTGATGGCCAGGATCCCCCGGGAACGGGGGTTACTGAATTCCGAAAGCGGGGTCTTTTTTACCAGCCCCTTCCGGGTGGCGAAGACCACATAGCGGTCCTTACGGAATTCCCTCACCGGCACCACGGTGGCCACCCGCTCCCCTTCCTCCAGGTGCAGGAGATTGGAGAGAAGGACTCCCCGGGCCTGACGTCCGGCCTGGGGAATGTCCAGCACCTTGAGCCAGTGAACCCGGCCCTGATTGGTGAAGCAGAGAAAGATCTCGTGGGTGGTGGCCACATAGAGCCCTCTTACCGCATCCTCCTCGGAGACGGAGATTCCGCTTATTCCCCGTCCCCCCCGATGCTGGTGTCGATAGGTGGAAAGGGGCAGGCGTTTGATGTAGCCCTGGTAGGTGAGGGTCACCACCATGGCCTCCTCCACCACCAGGTCCTCCCAGGAGACCTCCCCCTCCTCGGGGACGATGCGGGTGCGGCGGGGATCGGCGTATTTTTCCTTAAGTTCCCGCAGTTCGGCCTCGATCACCCCCTTAAGGGTTTCCTCGTCGGAGAGGATCTTTTCGAACCAGGCGATCTGGCGCTGAAGATCCTGGTATTCGGCCTTGAGTTTCTCCCGTTCCAGGGCGGTGAGTCGCTGGAGGCGCATATCCAGGATGGCCTGGGCCTGGGCCTCGGAAAAGGCGAAACGGCGGATGAGTTTTTCCTTGGCCTCGGCCGGGGTGCGGGAGCCGCGGATAAGGGCGATGATCTCGTCCAGGTGATCCAGGGCCCGAAGCAGCCCCTCCAGGATATGGGCCCGCTCCCGGGCCTTGCGCAGATCGTACTGGGTGCGTCGCAGGACGATCTCCCTGCGGTGGGCCAGGAAATGAAAGAGTATCTCCCGGAGGGAGAGCAACTCCGGCCGGCCCCGCACCAGGGCCAGCATGATCACCCCGAAGGTGCTCTCCAGGGGGGTGTTTTTGTAGAGCTGATTCAGGATCACCCGGGCCTGGTCCGCTTTTTCCCGTTTCAGTTCCACCACCACCCGAATACCGTCGCGATCGGATTCATCCCGGACCTCGGCGATGCCTTCCAGTTTTTTCTGCTGGGCCAGCTCGGCGATGCGTTCCACCAGTTTGGCCTTATTCACCTGATAGGGGATCTCGGTAATGATGATGGCCGTGCGCCCCCGTTCCCGCTCGATCACCGCCCGCCCCCGCATCTTGATGAGGCCCTTTCCGGTGAGATAGGCCTCCCGGATCCCCTCCATCCCCACGATCAGGCCCCCGGTGGGGAAGTCCGGCCCCTGGATATGGCGCAGGAGTTCGTCCAGGGTGATCTCGGGGTTGTGGAGCATGGCGATGAGGGCATCCACCACCTCGCCTAGGTTGTGCGGCGGGATATTGGTGGCCATACCCACCGCGATCCCGGAGGCTCCGTTTACCAGGAGGTTGGGCAGTTTGGCCGGGAGCACCACCGGCTCGAGCAGGGTGTTGTCGTAATTGGGGGCGAAATCCACGGTCTCCTTTTCCAGGTCCGCCAGCATCTCGTGGGCGATGCGGGAGAGGCGGACCTCGGTGTAACGCATGGCCGCCGGGGCGTCGCCGTCCACGGAACCGAAGTTCCCCTGACCATCCACCAGGGGGTAGCGCATGGTGAAGTCCTGGGCCATGCGCACCAGGGTGTCATAGACCGCGGCGTCTCCGTGGGGATGATATTTACCGATGACCTCTCCCACCACCCGGGCGCTTTTCTTATGGGGCTTGTTCCAGTCGTTTTTCATTTCGTGCATGGCGTAAAGGATGCGACGCTGTACGGGTTTGAGACCGTCACGCACGTCCGGCAACGCCCGCCCCACGATCACGCTCATGGCGTAGTCGAGATAGGAGCGTTTGAGTTCTTCCTCCAGGGGGATGGTTATTACCTCAGCCATGCGCTTTTCCTCCGCCGGGGAATCTCCGGAGCCTGGCTCCGGATGTCTTCACGATAAGCAGGACCGGGAACCTCACGAGGAGGCCCTACAGACAGAGAAAGATACCAGGAAAAGAAAGGGGATTCAAAGGGCCTTGCAAACCGAGTGGTCAAGGGGGCGCTTTTGTGTTAAGCATAGGACCGGAGGCGGGCTATGGAGACCCGGGTTTATCTTTTGCGCCACGGGCAAACCTACGCCAATGCGGAGGGGCGTTTTGCCGGGCGCACCCGGGAGGAGCTTACCCCTCAGGGGAGGGAACAGGCTCAACGGGCTGGGGAGTTGCTGCGAGCGGATCCTCCGCGGCGAGTCTATATAAGTCCGCTCCACCGCACCCGCCAC
>DRMH01000087.1 GCA_011322625.1 Thermosulfurimonas dismutans
GAGGACCAAAGAAAAATTTCTTAAGCTCAGTCCTTCAGTAAAATCCATATATTGAAAATATTTTGGAAAATTTTCAGATTTTCGAAAGATATATATCTTAATTTCCTTAAACAATCTTTTATTATCCTTAAATCCTCTATTTGATCCTTGACTTTTGTTCCTCATGGGGATTATGATTATAACTGTTAAAAACATTGAAAGGGGAAGAAAGAAATGGCTCGTATTCCGCCCATCAGGATGGGACTTTCCCGAAGGGATTTTCTGAAGATTTGCACCATAGCCACGGCCACCATGGGGCTTCCGGTGGAGATGGTGGAGAAGGTAGCCGCAGCAGTGGAGTCCTCGGAGAGGCCACCGGTGGTGTGGCTCCATTTCATGGAATGCACGGGTTGCACCGAAAGTCTTCTGCGCTCCTCGCATCCCCCGCTGGCACGCCTGATCCTGGAGCTGATCTCTCTCGAATACCATGAGACCCTGATGGCCGGAGCCGGGGAACAGGCCGAGGAAGCACTGAAGGAGGCTCTCAAGAAATATAAAGGGCGCTATATCTGTGTGGTGGAGGGAGCGGTCTCTACCAAAGATGGCGGAATTTACTGTCAGATCGGCGGGCGCCCGGCGATAGAGATCCTGCGCGAGGTGGGAGAAGAAGCCGGGATGGTGATCGCCATCGGCACCTGTGCTTCCTTCGGAGGGGTCCAGGCCGCAGCTCCCAATCCCACCGGGGCCGTTAAGGTGAGCCAGGTATTAAGCCGCCCGGTGATTAATATTCCGGGCTGTCCGCCCAATCCCTACAACTTTTTATCCACTGTTCTCTATATTCTTACCTTCGGCCATCCCCCAGAACTCGACGACCTCTCGCGTCCCAAGTTTGCTTACGGACGACGAATTCACGATCAGTGCCCACGAAGACCCCACTTCGACGAGGGACGTTTTGTGGAGTCCTTCGGGGATCCGGCTCACCAGCAGGGATACTGTCTTTACAAGGTAGGCTGTAAAGGTCCTGTTACTTACTCCAATTGCCCGGTGCAACGTTTCTGCGATGTAGGAACCTGGCCGATAGGCTCCGGGCACCCCTGCATAGGCTGTACGGAACCCAGCTTTTGGGATCGTATGAGCCCCTTCTATGAGCACCTGCCCAAGATCTACATTCCGGCTGGAGGAGGTATTCGAGTTGAGGCCGAGAAGGTGGGGCGTGTGGCCGTCGGAGCGGCGGCAGCGGTAGTGGCTGCTCATGCCACTATCGGGGCCGCTAAGAAGGTATTGAAAAGCATCTCTGGAAAAGAAAAAGACCAGGAGGAATAAGGGGGCTTGGTCATGGCCAGAAAGAAGATCACCATTGATCCCGTAACCCGCATCGAAGGCCATTTACGTATAGATGTAGAGGTCGAAGGAGGACGGGTACGGGATGCCTGGGCTTCAGCCCAGATGTGGCGCGGAATAGAGGTCATTCTTAAGGGACGTGACCCCCGGGACGCTTGGGCCTTCACCCAGCGTTTCTGCGGAGTCTGCACCACAGTGCATGCTATTGCCTCAGTAAGAGCCGTGGAAAATGCCCTAAAGATAGAAATCCCCTTAAACGCCCAGTATGTGCGGAACATCATCCTCTGTGCCCACGCCCTTCACGATCATATCGTACACTTCTATCATCTTTCGGCCCTGGACTGGGTGGACGTAGTCTCGGCCTTAAAAGCCGATCCCGTAAAGGCCGCCCGTCTGGCACAGAGCCTTTCGGACTGGCCGGGAAACAGCGTAAGCTTCTTCCGGGAGGTAAAGAAGAAACTGGATCGTTTGGTGGCCAGCGGACAACTCGGTCCTTTTGCCAGCGGATACTGGGGACATCCGGCCATGAAGCTACCCCCGGAGGTAAATCTTCTCGCTGTAGGGCACTACCTTGAGGCCCTGGATTATCAATATAAAGCCAACCAGGTAGTAGCTATCTTCGGGGCTAAAACTCCGCACATTCAGACCGTGATCGTGGGCGGGGTAGCCCTGGCCATAAATCCCGAAAATGAAGCCACCCTAAATATGGAGCGCCTGAGCTGGGCCCGGGAACTACTCCTTTCCGTGCGGGACTTCGTGCAGAAGGTCTATTTTGTGGACGCCTGTGCTCTCGCGGCCCTTTATCCAGAGTGGTTCAAGATCGGGGCTGGAGTGACCAATTATCTCGCGGTTCCAGATCTGCCGCTTGATACCCAAGGCACACGTTTTGACCTTCCCGGAGGGACCATCTTCAAGGCTGATCTCCGCTCGGTAAAAGCCATAAAGAGTTTTAACGACCCTTATTTCCAAGATCATGTAACCGAAAGTGTGATGCATTCCTGGTACGAAGGGGACTGGACACGGCATCCCTGGCAGGAAGATACCGTACCATATTACACAGGATTTCAGGAAAAGGGGAAGTATTCCTGGGCCAAAGCCCCGCGTTTTAATGGAGAACCCATGCAGGTAGGCCCTCTCGCCCAGGTTCTGGTAGGTTACGCCTTGGGGCACGAACTTATCCGGAAGTGGACGGACGAAGCCCTCCAACGCATCCGAAGTATCTCCGGGAAAAAAATCACTATTGATGACTTCCACTCCACCATGGGACGCCAGGTGGCCCGGGCCATCCGCGCGGCCGTATTGGCTGACCTCGCTCTGAAACACCTAAATCTTCTGGTGGAGAACATAGGGCGGGGTGACCTCAACATTTACCCTTACCGCACTCCCCCCGTCTTCCCGAGGGGTGAAATTAGAGGCTTCGGTTTCCACGAGGCCCCGCGGGGGACCCTTTCCCACTGGGTGGTCATCGAAAACGGAAAAATCAAAAACTACCAGGCCGTGGTGCCCTCCACCTGGAATGTGAGCCCGCGCTGTCAGCTGGGAAAACGCGGTCCCTACGAGGCAAGCCTCCTCGATAATCCTGTGGCCATTCCGGAAAAGCCCCTTGAGGTCCTGCGCACCGTACATTCCTTTGATCCCTGTATTGCCTGCGCGGTACACATTCTAGACCCCGAGCGGCGAGAAATAGTAAAAGTTAAGGCCCTTTAGGGGGATAAAGTCATGGTTAAAAACGACAAAGAAATCCTTTATCGTCGGGTCTTTGTGTGGAGCTGGGCTTTAAGGCTCTTTCACTGGTCCTTTGCTCTTTCCTGCGCCGTACTCCTTCTTACCGGAATCTACATCCACTCCCCCCCTTTCACCACCAAGTGGGCGGAGTTTAAACCCCAGTATCTTATGGCCACCCTGCGCTACTATCACTTCGCCGCAGCCTATGTCTTCATGGCCGCAGTAGCCGTGAGACTCTATCTTCTCTTTTTCGGGAACCGCTACGAACGCTTTACGGACTTTTTGCCCATAAACCGGCGTAATATCCATTCCTTATGGCAGTCGCTCAAGTTCTACCTCTACCTCACCGATGAGCACGAATGGCGCATGGGACACACGGTCCTCGCGGGAACCATTTACTTCCTGCTCTTTCTGGCTGCCATCGTGATGTCCCTTACCGGTCTATATATGCTCTATCCGGATATCTCCTGGATCAGTAAAATGGGGGTGACGCTTTTTGGCTCCTTACAGATGGCTCGCTTCATCCATTATATCCTCCACTGGTGTTTCATCTTCTTCGTGATCGTACACCTTTACATTGCCATCTGGAACGACTTCAAGGCTCCGGAGGCCATCATCTCCGGGGCCTTCTCCGGCTCCAAGTTCCTGCCCGCCGAAGTCGAGGAGGATTGATGCGGGTCCTGATATTAGGTGTGGGAAACCTTCTCCTGCGGGACGAAGGCTTCGGAATTCACGTAATCCGTGAATTGGAACGCTGCTACGAGATCCCTCCAGAGGTGGAGGTGGTGGATGGAGGATGCGCGGGCTTTTCCCTTCTCGACTATCTCCGGGAAAAAGACCTGGCTCTGCTCGTGGATATAGTGGCCGATTCAGCCCCCCCGGGGACCCTCCAGATCTTTGAAGACGAAGATCTTTCCCGTTTCGCAGCGGTTAAAACCCTAAGCCCTCACGAGGTGAGCCTGATCGAGGCCCTAAAGTTTGCGGAATTTTCCGGGCTAAAGCCGTCCAGGGTCCGGATTCTGGCCGCGGTACCGGAGGAAATCTCCCCGGGTCTTGAGCTTTCCCCGAGCCTCAAGAAAGCGCTGCCCCGGGCCCTCTCCTGGCTTGAGGAGGAACTTGCCTCGGTTAACATCTACTTGAGGAGACGCAGGAAATGTGCGTAGGGGTCCCTATGCGACTAAAGGAGATAGATTATCCCATGGCCCTGGCCGAGGCCGAGGGGGTGGAGATGCCGGTCTATCTCCATCTCCTTCCGGAAGAAGAACTCTCCCCCGGCGACTGGGTGATCGTCCATGTGGGCTTTGCCCTGCAGAAGATCAAACCCGAAGAGGCCCGGGAAACCTGGGAGCTCCTCCACCAGATTCTTGAGGAAACCGGACATGCATGAAGCCGGTCTGGTAGCCGCCCTGGCCGAGGAACTCCTGCGCCTTAAAGAACGCGAGGGGGCCCAGCGAGTCCTGCGCTTCACCGTGGAGATCGGAGAACTTTCCGGAGTGGATCCCGAGGCCTTCCGCTGGGCCTATGAGATACTCCGGGAAATGTATGCCGAACTCAAAGAAACCGAGATGATCCTGGATCTGGTTCCGGCCCGCTTCCGCTGCAAGATCTGCGGAAGAGAGTTCCCCGGAGACTACTTTTCCCTCTGCCCCGGTTGCCAGAGCCCGGAAAAGACCCTACTTTCCGGGGAGGAGCTAACCCTGCGAGAGGTGGAGTTCGAGGTGGCCGATGTGTGAGAGCTGCGGTTGCGGGGAGAGGACCCTCCGGGTGACCGTCTCCCGGGGGCTCCTTTCGGAAAACGAACGCCTGGCCCGCGAGAACCGGGCCTGGTTCAAAAGGCTCGGGGTCAGGGTCGTAAACCTCGTTGGTTCTCCCGGGGCCGGAAAGACCAGCCTCATCGAGGCCACGGTAAGGCGGCTTCCCGAATGTCGGGTGGGGGTGATCGAGGGAGATCCTGAAACCCGGCGGGATGCGGAAAGGCTCTCCCGGCTGGGGATCCCGGTGGCTGCGGTGACCACCGGCGGGGTGTGTCATCTGGATGCCCGTATGGTGCACCGGGCCTTTCATGAGCTTGCGGCCTCCCCTCCGGAGCTTCTCTTCATCGAGAACGTGGGGAACCTCCTCTGTCCGGCGGACTTCGACCTGGGTGAGGACCTCACCGTGGTGGTCCTTTCCGTGACCGAGGGCGAGGATAAACCCGAAAAATACCCCCAGGCCTTCCGCCGGGCCAGCGCCGTGGTCCTGACCAAGGTGGATCTCCTTCCCCATGTGGACTTTGATCTGGCACGGGTTGCGGAACTCATCGCCCGCATAAATCCCGAAGCCCGGCTCTTTCCCCTCTCCGTCCGCACGGGAGAAGGCCTTGAGCCCTGGATAGAATTCCTCCGCGCATGAAATCCCTGCGTATTCTGGTGGACGGAAGGGTGCAGGGGGTAGGGTTCAGGCCCTTCCTCGTGCGGCTGGCCCGGAGGCTTGCCCTTTCGGGCGAGGTGCGCAATGTCCCGGAGGGGGTGGAGGTCTTCATCACCGGAGAAGAAAAGAATCTCCGGGCCTTCCTTTCGGCCCTTCGCGCCGAGGCCCCGCCGCTTTCCCGCATCCGAAGGATCTCCGTAAGATCCTTCCCGGAGGCCTTCTCCGGAGAATTTAAAGCCCGGAAAAGTAGTGCCGGCCCCCCGGCCACCTATGTTTCCCCGGATGTGGCCACCTGTCCGGAGTGTCTCTCCGAGATCTTTTCCCCGGAAGACCGCCGTTTCGGCTACCCCTTCACCACCTGTACGGACTGCGGCCCTCGTTATACGGTGATAGAGGCCCTGCCCTACGACCGGGAACGGACCTCCATGCGCGACTTTCCCCAGTGCCCGGACTGCCTTCGGGAATACCGGGACCCGGCCTCCCGGCGGTTTCACGCGGAGACCAACGCCTGTCCGGTCTGTGGTCCCCGTATCCTCATCCTTTCCCGGGATGGAGAGAAGGTTGAAGCCCCGAATCCATGGGAATTCGTGATCCGCAGCCTGCGGGAGGGGGCTATCTGGGCCCTAAAGGGACTCGGGGGGTTTCACCTGGCCTGTGATGCGGAAAACGAGTCCGCGGTAAGGGAACTTCGGGCCAGAAAACACCGCCCGCGGAAACCCTTTGCGGTCATGGTGCGGGACCTCGAGACGGCCCGGGATCTTGCGGAGCTCACTCCGGAGGAGGCCGCGGCCCTTACCTCTCGAAGGGCCCCCATAGTTCTCTCCCGGAAGAAAAAACCCTTCCCTCTTGCCGAGTCCGTGGCCCCGGGGATCTATCTCGTGGGACTCATGCTCCCCTACACCCCGCTTCATCATCTTCTTCTCTCCCTCTGGCCCGGGAAGGCCCTGATCATGACCAGCGGAAACCTCTCCGGGGAACCCCTCTGTTTCGAAAACCGCGAGGCCCTTTCGCGTCTTTCCGGCATTGCGGACTTCTTTCTCCTCCACGACCGGCGCATCGTAAATCCGCTCGACGACTCGGTGGTGCGCTTTTCCGGAAAGACCAGGATTGTCCTGCGCCGGGCCCGGGGGCTGGCCCCGGACCCTCTTCCCCTTCCGCGGAAAAAATCAGGCCTCCTCGGAACCGGGGCCTTTCTCAAAAACACCTTTGCCTTGACCCGAAACGAGGAGGCCTTTCTCTCCCCGCATCTGGGGGATCTTGAATCCGTGGCCACCCTTTCCCTGTGGAAGCGAACCCTTAAAAGCTATGAACACCTCTTTTCCGTAAAACCCCGGGGGCTGGTGGCGGATCTTCATCCGGACTATCTTTCCACCCGCCTGGCCGAGGAGATGGCGCAAAGCAAGGGACTTCCCCTTTTTCGTCTCCAGCACCACGCGGCTCATGCCTACTCGGCCCTGGGGGAGCGGGCCGGGGGCCGGGCCCTGGCCCTGGTCCTCGACGGGGCGGGGCTGGGAACGGATCGCACCATCTGGGGCGGAGAGGTCCTTCTGCTTGAGGGGCCGTGCTTCCGCCGTCTGGCTCGCCTTCGTCCCTTCGAACTTCCCGGGGGCGAGGCCGCCGAGCGCGAACCCTGGCGGGTGGCCCTGGCCCTGCTGCTCAAACTCTTTGTGCCCGATGAGGCCCGAAGGATCCTCCTTTCCCGGGTGCCGGAGCTTTCTGAGGAAAAGATCCGGCTGGTGGAGATACAGCTTGCGCGGGGCCTCAATGTGCCGCGCACCTCAAGTGCCGGAAGGCTCTTTGAGGCCCTGGCGGTGATCCTGGGCTGCGGCTCGGCCAACTCCTACGAGGGGGAACTGGCCTTAAGGCTTGAGGGCCTGGCCGCAGAGGCCGAGGAGGAAGAGGGCGAGGGGTACCTCGTGGAATTCGATCCCTCCTCCGGAACAATCCCCCCGGAGGCCTTCCTCACCGCGGCTCTCCGGGATCTCAAGCGAGGGGTTCCGCGGGAGCTCATCGCCCGGAGGTTCCATCTGGGGCTGGCCCGGGCCCTCTCCCGGGCTGCGGCGGAGCTTTCGCGCCTTAACGGGATCCAAGAAGTGGCCCTTTCCGGGGGGTGCTTCCAGAACGCCATCTTCCTTGAGATAGTTAAGAGGGCGCTTTCCGCCCGGGGCCTTAAACCCGTCTTCTCCGAGGAGGTTCCTCCGAACGACGGAGGCATCTCCTACGGTCAGGTGGTCTGGGGGAGCCTTAAAGAGGCCTGTTAACCCCGCTTGCGGTGCAGGGCCAGGGCATAGAGTGCCTTGCTGGAGAGTCCGTAACGTCGGGCCATTTCCTTTACCGCCTCCTTGAGAGGATACCCTTTCCGGCGGAGATCCTCGATTGCGGCAAGGATCTCTTCCAGGGAAAGGTTCGGCTCGCCGCTCCGCCCCTCCAAAAGCAGGATATATTCTCCCTTGGGTACGGTGGTTTCGAAATATTCGCCGGCCTCTCTAAGGGAAAAACTCCGCACCTCCTCGTGCATCTTGGTAAGTTCATGTCCGAGCACCACGGAACGGTCCCCCAGGATTTCCAGGGCCTCCCGGAGAAAGATCCTCAAACGATGCGGAGGAACGAAAAACACCATGGGATAGGGGTAATCCCTGAGGTGCTGCAGGAGCTTTCTCCGCTCGGTTTTACGGGTGGGAGGAAACCCCAGAAACATAAAGCCTTTGCTTAGATCCCATCCCGAAACGGAAAGGAAGGTGGTAAGGGCCGATGGACCCGGTATGGGAACCACGGCAAAGGCGGCCTTGCGGACCTCTCGCACCAGCAGGGCTCCGGGATCGGAGATACTCGGGGTTCCGGCCTCGGAAACCAGGGCCACCTTCCATCCCCGTCGCAGGGCCTCAAGGACTTCGGGCACCCGTTGAGCCTCGTTGTCCTTGTAAAGACTGCGCAGCCGTTTTCCGGAGATCTGATAATAAGTCAGGAGCTTCCGGGTGGTGCGGGTATCCTCACAGAGGATCAGATCCGCTTCCTTCAGGACCTCCAGGGCTCGAAGGGTGATATCGCGAAGATTCCCGATGGGGGTGGCCACCACGTAAAGGAGCCCTTTACCCCCGACTCTGTCGGCGCACATGGA
>DRMH01000088.1 GCA_011322625.1 Thermosulfurimonas dismutans
CAGGAGCAGGGCCGCCATGGTCATGAAGAGCAGGATCAGGGCCGAAGCGGTCTGACTCCTGATGAATTCTTCCAGAGGGGTGAGAAGACGATCTACAGCCTTTTCCCAGGGCGCATAAAGACGAAATTCTTCGGGGAAACGAAGAGAATTCCTCATCCGCTTACCGGCCCTTCAATATAGCTGAAAATCACCCTCTCGACGACCCCCCTTCTTTTCTTGACATCTAAAAATCAAAATGGTAATAATTCGTGCCACAAAATTTATTCTTGTAATACTAAGGAGGTGAGCATGCGGAAGGGGGTAGGATGGTTTTTGCTCCTGTTGGCTATCTGGCCCGGATGGTCCTTTACGGTCCTGGCTGCCGACGATTCTCCCGAAAAAAGTTCCTCTCAAGTGGGTGAGATAGTGATAACCGCCACCAAAACCCCTCATCCCCTGAAGGATGTTCCGGTGGAAACGGTGGTTATAACCCGGGAGGAAATCGAACGTTCCAGTGCCCAAACGGTAAGCGACCTCCTGCGCTATGTTCCCGGGATCTTTGTGCGGGGCGAGGATGCACCGGGCATTTCCAGCTGGCGGGCCAGGATAAGGGGATTGAGCTTTAACGATGGTTACGGACTGATTCTGATCGATGGAGAACGGGTAAGAGGGGAGGGAATGGGAGACTCCGGCATAGGGCTTAATCAGATTCCGCCCCAGATGATCCAGAGAATAGAGATAGTTAAGGGACCCGGCTCGGTCCTTTACGGTAGCGATGCCCTGGCGGGAGTGGTGAACATCATCACCAAGCCCGCACCCGAGAGAACCATCTACGGCCTGGAGGGAGCCTATGGAACCTACTGGACCAACATGGAATACTCCTACTGGGGCACCAAGAACGGCCCCTGGGGAGCCATTTTCCAGGCCGCTCGCGAGGAATCCCAAATGGGACAATACGGAGTGAAACGATCGCGGGATGAAAGTTTCAAAAGGGAAACCCTGCTCTCTAAACTTTCCTATCAGCTAAATTCGCGTCTGAGCCTGGGGCTTAAATTCACGGCCCAGGAAGAGGAACGCTGGATCGATTATAAAACCCAGGATACCAGGGTCAAAAGAAAGGGTTACAAGTATCGTCTGTCTCCCCACCTGCGATGGGTCTTTAAGGATGATTCGGAGCTCATCTTACGGGCCTATTATTACGACTGGAAGTTCGATGCCCATTCCTATGGTACCGATCCCTATCCTTATGCCCTCTATCACGGAGATATGTACTATCGGGATCTCGAAATCCGTTACCATAAGCCCTGGGGAATGAGCCATCTATTTACCCTGGGGGGCGAGTATCGCCAGGAGGAGCTGGATTATACCTTTTCGCATCGAAAGCTGGATATTACCGCCCTCTATTTTCAGGACGAGATAGAGATGCACCCGGGTCTTCCTCTGGAACTGGTGGCCGGAGCCCGGCTGGACCATCACTCCAGGTACGGTACAGAACTTTGCCCTCGGATAAGTATGCTGCTGAAGATCGACCCTTCTACCCGGGTAAGGGCTTCGGTAGGCAGGGCCTTTAAGTCCCCCACCATCAGACAGGCCTTCTATACCGAGCCCTACCCACACGGAGGATATTTTTATGTTTCCAATCCGGATCTGGATGCCGAGACCTCCTGGGGATATTCGCTGGGGATAGAGCGCACCCTGGGGCCTCTGTGGGGCAATATCACCTTTTTCCGAAACGATGTCCGGGACATGATCGTTAAGTATTACACCTACCGGGACATCAACAACGATGGTGTTCCGGAAAGGATCAGGACCTTCAAAAATGCCCGCAAGGCTTACACTCAGGGTATAGAGGTGGCCCTGCGGTGGACCCTGATTCCGGATTTCTTAACCATCAAGGCCGGCTATACCTATACCGATACCAAGGATCGAGATACGGATAAAGATCTTCCCTTTGTTCCCCGACATAATCTGGCCGGCCATATCCTTTTTCGATATCCTCCCCTGGGGCTTTCTCTGGACCTGGGCCTCCAGTACGTAGGAAAGATGTATCTCAATACCTCCAACACCGAAGAGAGCAGCAGTTACTCGGTGGTGGATGTTAAGCTCATTAAGTCCCTCGGGGAACATGCCTCCCTTTCTCTGGAGGGCAACAACATCTTCGATTCGGACTACGGAGAGCCGGATCGCCAGTGGTGGGGAGCCACCTGGCTGGCGCGTTTCAAAATGGATTTTTAAAAAAATCCTCAAGGAGGGAGAAGGCATGAAAAAAGGTTTGACCCTGTTCTTTCTTTTAGTTTTCCTGTCTCCGGCCTACGCCCATTTTTTATGGCTGAACGTGGACGATTATACCCCCGCTCCCGGACAGGAGATCCGTATCACCCTGGGATGGGGGCACCAGTTCCCTCAAACCCCGGTTCCTCCCCGGGCCGAAATGGTCCGAAGGATCTCCCTCTTTCTGATCGATCCCCGGGGTCGGAAGATACCCCTGAGCATACCCTTAAAAGAGGGAAAACCCCAGCCGGTAAGGGTTCGTCTGCACCAGAAGGGAGTATATCTGGTAGTAGCTATGGCCCGACACTTTGTTTCCAAAACCACGGAGGGATACTTTTATCGATCCCGCCTGGAACTGAAAGATAAGGAGGTCCTGTATTCCAAATGGTCCGAAACCACCGCGATAGCCCTTATAAGTGTGGGCCGGTCTCGTAAGATTCCGGTATCCGGGCTGGACTCGAATTTCTATCTTCTTCCCCTTGAAAATCCTTCCTTGGTGCAGGAGGGGGAGATATTCCGGGTCAGGGTGGTCTTTAAGGGAAAACCCTGCCGCACCTGGGTCTATGCTACCTATGCCGGCTTTAGCCCCTTTAAGGATACCTACGCCTGGACTATCCGAACGGATCATCAGGGCCTGGCACCGATTAAGGTGCTCAGGAGAGGTCCCAGCTGGTTGCTAAGAAGTGAGTTCACCGAACCCTATCCGGATCCCCGTAAAGCTGATATAGCGGATTATAAATGTACCGTAACCTTTGGATTTTAAGCTTAATTTTTGCTTTATCGCTCGGAAGGGTTTGGGCCCATGGAGTGGAGGGGGAGGTACGGATCCTTTCCGGGGCGGTGGTGGTTACCGCCTGGTACGATACCGGAGAGCCCATGAGTTATGCCCGGGTGGAGATCTATGCCCCGGATTCTCGATTCAGGTTCCAGTCCGGGAGAACGGATCGAAATGGCCGGGTAGCTTTTGTCCCCGATGTCCCCGGGACGTGGAGGGTGATCATCTCGGATAGGTTAGGGCACCGGCTGGAGCTCCGGGTGAAGGTTACCGCTCCCGGAGAGTCGATAGGGGAGGTACACGGGGGAGGGCCACCCCTGCCCCGTCCCCTGGCTGCGGTGGTAGGGGTGGTGCTGGTTTTAGGGATATTTGGCTGGGTAAGGGGATTCAAGCGAGCTCGTCGAAGGGCTGGCGACGAAGACGGTGCGGCAGGGCCAGGCGTTCGGCTACCCGGAGGTCCTCCTCGGTGACCCGGGTCCTTCCCTGAAAGGCGGCGTGTGCCCGGGCGGTGCGGGCCATGGTGAGGTCGGCCCGATGCCCGTCCACCCCCAGGGAGATGGTCTTTTTGGCGATGGCGTAGAGCATCTCCTCCGGGATTTCCACCTCCGAAATCCTTTCTCTGGCGGCTACGATCCGGGAGACCAGGGCCTCGGTTTCCGGACGAAACCTTTCCGTGAACCTCTCCGGATCGCGGGTGAATTCCTCCCAGCGTTCCATGATAAGCACCCGGGCCCGGGGGTCTTTTAAGCCCTCCACGGTTACACACAGACCGAAGCGGTCCAGAAGCTGGGGCCGGAGGTCTCCCTCCTCGGGATTCATGGTGCCCACCAGCACAAACCGGGCGGCGTGGGCAAAACTCACCCCCTCCCGCTCCACGAAATTCACCCCCATGGCGGCTACATCCAGCAGGGTATCCACCAGATGATCCGGAAGGAGATTTACCTCGTCCACATAGAGGAATCCTCGATGAGCCGCGGCCAGGAGTCCGGGTTCAAATCGCCGTTCTCCCCGGGTTAGGGCAGCTTCAAGGTCCAGACTGCCCACCAATCGATCTTCGGTGGCCGAAAGAGGAAGCTCCACCACCCGCACCTTGCGTCTGGTGCGCGGCAGTTGTCCCTCCTGTTCCAGTCGTTCCCGGCAATGCGGACACAGCCCCTGAAGATCCTCGGGATCGCAGGAAAAAGGGCACCCCTCCACCACCTCGATCTCCGGCAGAATGTCCGCCAGGGCCCGAACCACGGTGGATTTCCCGGTCCCCTTCTCACCCCGGATAAGGACCCCTCCGATCCCCGGATCGATCACGTTCAATATCAGGGCTAGTTTCATCTCCTCCTGGCCTACCAGAGCGGTGAAAGGAAAAACCGGTCTTTTGATCATGGCCAAACTCCCTCCTCTCTTGTGGGAAAGAACATTTTAACCTCTTTTAGGAATCGGTGCTACCTTTAGAAAACATAGTATCATTGAAGATCCGGCTTCTTCGGGTTTCTTCCTACTCTTGAGGTCGGAAAGGGTTTAAAATTTTAGAAAAACAGGAGGTACGCATGAGCAGGATCACGCTTAAGATCGGAGGGATGAGCTGTGAACATTGTGTGCAGAGGGTGACCCGGGCCCTGAGTGCGCTCCCCGGGGTAAAAGAGGTAAGGGTCGATCTGGCCACCGGTACCGCCAGTCTGGAAAAGCCCGAGGAACTTTCCCGGGAGGAAATTATTCGGGCTGTAGAGGAAGCGGGCTACAGGGTGGAGGAATAAGCCCATGGCCGAGAAAGACCTCCGGGGGAGTCTTCCTTCCGAGGGAGGGCCCGGAAGCAGGAAGATCCTGGTCCGGACCCCGGAGACGCCCCGGGGAGACTCCCGGCGGACCGCTATTCTGGTCATCGGGGGGATAAGCTGTGCGGCCTGTGTGGCTCGTCTGGAGAAGGCCCTGGGAAGACTTCCCGGCGTGGAGGAGGTGGTGGTCAACCTGGCCTCGGGGAGGGCCCGTATCCTTTACGATCCCCGCATCACCGGAATCTCCGATTTTCGTCGGGTCATCGAGGAGGAGGGCTATCAATTCGTGGGGCTGGCGGAGGAGGCGAAGAAGTTCCCGGGGGAGGAGGAAAAAAGGCTGGCCGAGCTTAAGAGAAGGCTCCTTCTGGCCTGGGTTCTGGCTCCCCTGATATTCGCATTCTCCATGCCGGGGCTCTTCCCGGTTCTCTCCGGACTCCCCTTGACCACGCGGTTTTATCTACTATTGGCCCTCTCCACCCCGGTGGAATTTTACTCCGGTTGGGAATTCCTGCGCGGGGCCCTGCAGGGGCTCAAACATGGTCGAGCGGACATGAATACGCTGGTTTCCCTGGGGACCCTTTCGGCCTATCTCTATTCGACCGTGGTGACCTTCTTTCCCCGGGTCTTTACCGCCGCCGGGCTTCCGCTCCATGTCTATTATGACTCCGCCACCATGATCATCGCCTTTGTTCTCCTGGGGCGCTATCTGGAGACCAGGGCCCGGGGAAGGGCCACCGAGGCGGTGCGCAGACTCATGCATCTCGCTCCCCCGGTGGCCCGGGTGGTTAGGGAGGATCGGGAGGTGGAGCTCCCGGCCGAGGCCCTGATGCCGGGCGATATAGTGGTGGTTCGTCCGGGGGAACGTATCCCGGCCGATGGGGTGATTGTGGAGGGGCGTACCTCCGTCGATGAATCCATGCTCACCGGAGAGAGCCTTCCGGTGGAAAAAGTCCCGGGGTCCGAGGTTATCGGAGGTACCCTGAACCTTCACGGGGTGTTTCGGTTTCGGGTGGAGAAGGTGGGGCAGGATACGGTTCTGGCCACCATTGCCCGGCTGGTGGAGGAGGCTCAGGGGTCCCGGGCCCGCATCCAGCGCCTGGCCGATCGGGTGGCCGGCGTCTTTGTGCCGGTGGTCCTGTTTCTGGCCCTGGTAACCCTGGTGGTCTGGTATCTCTGGGGTCCGCAGCCCAGGATCACCAATGCCCTCCTTTCCTTTGTTTCGGTTCTGGTAATAGCCTGTCCCTGCGCCATGGGGCTGGCCACCCCGGCGGCGGTGATGGTGAGCACCGGGCGAGCCGCGGAGATGGGTATCCTGGTCAAGAATGCCCCGGCTCTCGAGGAGGGAGCCAGGGTCAGGGTCTGCGTCCTGGATAAGACCGGGACCCTCACCCGGGGCGTTCCGGAGGTGAAGGGGGTTTTTCCCGCTCCGGGTTATTCCCGTGAGGAGGTCCTCGGGCTGGCCGCGGCTCTGGAGCGTCACTCCGAACATCCCCTCTCCCGGGCCATGGTGAGGGCCGCGGAGGGTCTGGAAACCCCTCGGGTGGAGGATATTCAGGCCGTGCCCGGCCGGGGCCTTCAGGGAAGACTGGGTGAGGAAATGGTCCTGGTGGGGAGACTCGAGTGGATACAGACCCAGGTCGAGGTCCCTCTGGAACTTAAGAGTCGGGTGCTTCGGGAGGCTTCCTCCGGCAACACGGTAATCCTGGTGGCCCGGGGAGGAGAGGTGCTGGGTTTTATTGCCCTTGCCGATACCCTCAGGCCCGAGGCCCGGGAGGCCATCGAGGAACTCAAGTCCCTGGGGCTCAGGGTGTTCATGCTCACCGGCGACAACAGGGCCACGGCGGCTTCCATGGCCCGGGAACTGGAACTGGACGGTTTTCTGGCCGAGGTCCTGCCTGCGGAAAAGGCCCGCAAAGTCCAAGAGTTGCGGGAGAGAGGATACAGGGTAATGATGGTGGGCGACGGGATCAACGATGCCCCGGCTCTGGCGGAGGCGGATCTCGGCGTGGCCCTCTCCTCGGGTACGGATATCGCCATCGAATCCGCGGATGTGGCCCTTATGCGTCCGGACCTCCGACTCATACCCCGAACGATAAGACTCTGTCGAGCCACCCTGAGGATCATAAAACAGAACCTCTTCTGGGCCTTTGCTTACAATGTCCTGGCCATACCTCTGGCCGCGGGGGTCTTCTATCCCTTTTTCGGCTGGCGTCTGTCCCCGGCGGTGGCGGCTGCGGCCATGGCCTTTTCCTCGGTTTCCGTGGTCACCAATGCCCTGCGTTTGAAGAGAATTTCCCTCTGAAATTTAATTATGCTATCCTTAAAACATGAAGAATCTCAATTGTCATCAATATGAAGAATGTTTTCGGCGTCTGCAGGCCAGCTACGAGGTGATTGCGGAACTGGAGAGGGTTTTTCGCTCCGAATCCTCCAGTATGGATCAGATAGCCCGTCTCATAGAGCAGGATCCGGCCCTCACCGCCGAAATCCTCAAGGTGGTCAATTCTCCATACTACGGTTTCCCCCGCAAGATTTCCTCGGTAGCTCACGCGGTGGTCCTTCTGGGGGTGGTGAATATCCGGATAATCGTCCTTACGGTATCCTTCTTCAAGAGTCATCCGCGGTTGAGTCCCATCTGGGCCCATTCCCAGTGGGTTTCCTATATAGCCAAGGAGTTGCTAAAGAAGCTCCTTAAGAGCGCGACTCAAAAGAGCCCCATGCTTCTGGCCATCGATCCCACCACCCTGGCCACCGCCGGAGTCCTCCATGATGTAGGGAAAATCCCGGCTTATATCTGTCCCGACACCCCTCTTCCCGAGGATCATGCCGAGGTGGGGGAGATTATTGCCCGGTGCTTTGATTTTCCCGAGGAACTGGTCTCGGCCATTGCCCACCATCATCGCCCTCACGAGGCTGGAGCCGAGGCGGCTATGGTGTATATTCTTTATTTCGCCAACGAGATCGTGAATCAACGCGAACTCGAGGAGGACCAGATTTCGCGTGGGGCCACCTACCTGGGTTTTTCGGTGAATGAGATGAACGGGGTGTTGAAGAGCATCCGGGAGACCTTTTACACCTATCTCGAGAGTCTGCGCCGACGGAGGCCCCGGAAGTGAAGGTTCCCCGGGTGATGTCCACCCAGCATCCCGATAACGTTTCGCTGCCCTTTTTTGCCGAGACCTCGGACATGTCCGGCGAGGACGAGATCCAGGAGGCCTATTACGCCTTCTCCCATCTGGGGTGCGAGGAACAAATGTGGGACAGCGAAGGCAAAGAGGTGGACGATTTTGTGGTCAAAAAACTTCTCACTCGCTATCCTCATTTCTTTCGAAAGAACCGCCTGGGGGAGACCTGCTTTCTTACCCTGCGTGTGCCCAATCCTTCGGTAGAAAAGGAGGAGGCCAAGGTCCTGGTGGAGGCCCTGGAGAGCATTCCCCGCTCCATGGATGCGGCGCGTCTCTTTTACGGCGATCCGGCACCGGCCCCCATCTTCGAGGTCATTCTTCCCATGACCACCTCAGCCCGGGACCTCAACCGGGTGTATTTCTTCTATCGTCACTTTATCTCGGGCAAACAGTATCAGCCCATTTACGAAGGAGACATTACCCTGGCGGAGTGGGTGGGGGATTTCCTCCCGGAAAGCATTCAGGTGATTCCTCTTTTCGAGGACATCCCCTCCATGCTCAAGGCGGATCAAATCCTGGAGGAATTTTTACACGGAAAGGATCTGACCCGGATAAGGGTCTTTCTGGCCCGTTCCGATCCGGCGCTCAATTATGGCTCTGTGGCCGCGGTTCTGGGGAACAAACTTGCGTTAAAGAGGCTGGAGCGTCTGGCCTCCCGGCTGGAGCTGGACATCTATCCCATCCTGGGGGTTGGTTCTCCTCCTTTTCGGGGCAACCTTTCTCCTCACACCGTGGAGCTGGTGCTGCAGGAATATCCCTGCGTGGAAACTTTTACCGTACAATCGGCTTTCAAATACGATCATCCCATCGAAGAGGTAATCGAGGCCATCAAAAAGCTCAAGAATTTTATTCGTTATCCCCTGGAGGAATTTGACGAAGCCCTGGCTCTGGAGCTCATCGAAAAGACCTCCCGTGAATATCAGAGAATAGTGGAGCTTCTGGCCCCCCTGGTAAACAGGGTGGCACGCGATATCCCTCGCCGTCGTATGCGTAAACTGCATGTGGGCCTTTTCGGATATTCCCGTTCCTTGGGCAAGGTGACCCTTCCCCGGGCCATCGGTTTTTGCGGGGCCTGTTATTCTCTGGGTCTTCCTCCGGAAATCCTGGGTTTGAGTGCCCTTGAGCCCGAGGAACTCGATCGTTTAAAGGAGATTTACCGTAATCTGGAGAAGGATCTTTCCCTGGCTCTTCGATATTTCAATCCCCGGGTGCTGGAAATTCTTCCGGCCGAGGTAAGGAAGGCCGTTCATCGATCGCTGGACCTGGTGAATTATCTTTCTCTGGACTGCTATCCCGATTCGGCGCATCAGGAATCCACCTCCCGAATTATCCGCAAGCTCAAACGCGAGCCTCATCCGGATCTTACGGATATGATCATCGAGGCCGCCCATCTGCGCAAATTTTTGGGATAAACTAAAAGATGCGGAAGAAGGGGGTCATACTATGAAGAGTCCGAATGTGATCTGGCATCCCCGGCTGGTTAATCGAAGCGACCGGGAACGGTTGAACAAACATCGCAGCGGGGTGATTTGGTTTACCGGTCTTCCGGCCTCCGGCAAATCCACCATTGCCCACTTTCTGGAGAAGGAACTTTTCGACCGGGGCATTCGGGCTTATGTGCTCGACGGAGACAATATCCGGCACGGCCTCTGCGGGGATCTGGGTTTTTCCCGGGAGGATCGCCGGGAGAACCTTCGACGCATCGCCGAGGTCTGTCGTCTCATGGTAGATGCCGGGCTTCTGGTACTTGCGGCTTTTGTTTCCCCTTATCGGGAGGATCGACGCTATGTGCGCGAAAGGGTAGGAGACGGAGCCTTTTTTGAAGTATATGTGAGATGTAGCCCCGAAACCTGCGAGAAACGCGACCCTAAAGGGCTTTATCGCCGGGCCCGCGA
>DRMH01000089.1 GCA_011322625.1 Thermosulfurimonas dismutans
ATCTTTATATTCTTTATCAGGAAGGCCCTAAAAGCCCAACGGAGGTTACGGAAAATTCCACCGTAAGAATTACCTATCCGGACAACACCTATGATGACATCCAGGTGCCTTCCAAATATTACCGCTGGAAACTGATTCAAATGAAAGTCAAACCCTTAAATCTGGAAGATTTTAAGCTATGAAAAGACCAGCTCGAGAGCGCGGTTTTATTCTACTTTACACCCTTATTATCACCCTGGTGGCTCTGGTCATGCTTCTGGGGCTCACCTATCTCATCTTTTACGGCTCCCGACTTTCGGGATGGTCCAAAAGATATACCTCCGCTCTGGAAGCGGCCAAGGGAGGAACCCTGGAGTGTCTTCAGGCCCTGAAGGATTGTACCATCACCAATACCTTCAAGTGTGACCATTCCCGGGAAACGTGGTCGGCCTTCGTAAGCGATGTAACCTCGGTTACCAGTCATTCCTCCCCGGCGGATATTGTTCAGAATCCGGACTGGCAGAAGAGTTACGGCACCTACCGCGTCTATTGCAAGATCATAGATACACACGGTTATACTGACGGATACCTTTACTCGGTCGAGATTGTAGGGCGGAGGATCGGCGGCAACGAAACGGCATGGCTCTCCGTGGGTTACAAGGTGGAAATTACGGGACCCTGATCGCCGCGGCCTGGAGCGGAAGCGGGAAGACGGTTCTGGCCTGTGCCCTGATCCGGGCCCTGGTGAAAAACGGCCTTCGTGTAGCTCCCTTCAAGGTGGGGCCGGATTATATCGATCCCGGTTTTCTTGAGGCCGCAGCCGGGCGTCCCTGCTACAACCTGGATTCCTTCTTCTGCCCGGGGGAAGCCCTCCTGCAAAGTTTTGCCCGGGGGATGCGGGGGGCGGAGGTGGCGGTGGTGGAGGGGGTGATGGGTCTTTACGACGGAATCGGGGGCACCCTCCGGGCCTCGGCCGCGGAGGTGGCCAAAATACTCGGTCTTCCGGTGGTGTTGATCCTTCCGGCCCGCAGCCTCTCCACCACTGCGGCAGCCCTGGTGAAGGGGCTGGTCGAGTTCGAGCCCGAGCTGCGTTTCCGGGGCATAATCCTCAACGGGGTGGGAAGCTCCAAACATGAACGACTCCTGCGCCGGGCCCTGGCCTCGGTGGAGGTCCCGGTGGTGGGAGTCGTTCCGAGGGAGGAAACCTTTCGGCTCCCCTCGCGTCATCTGGGGCTGGTTCAGGCCGAAGAGATGTCCCTGGAGGAAAAACTGGAGGTCTGGGCCGAACGAATAAAGGATTACGTGGACATCCCCGCCCTGTTTGAACCCCTTAATCTTTCTCTTCCCCCCGAAAACAGGTCCTCCTTCCCCCGAAAAAGGAGAGTGGCCGTGGCCCGGGATGAGGCCTTTTCCTTTTATTACCGGGAAAATCTGGATCTCCTTACCGAGGTCGGGGCGGAACTGGTCTTCTTCTCCCCCCTGCGGGATCCCTTTCCGGAGGAGGCCGAGGCCCTTTATCTCGGGGGAGGCTACCCCGAACTCTTCGCCGAAACCCTCTCTCGGAGGGATGACCTTCGAGCCGCGATCCGGCGGCTGATCCGGGAGGGATGCCCGGTTCTTGCCGAATGCGGAGGCTTTATGTTCCTCCTTGAAGCTATAGAACACCGGGGAAAGGCCTATCCCATGATGGGAGCCCTTCCCGGCGTGGCGGTAATGGATCGAAGGCTCCGTTCCCTGGGGTATCGAGAGGTCCGCTTTAGACCCGAAGCCCCGCCCTCTCTTCGCGGTGCCCTCGCAAGGGGACACGAATTCCGGTATAGTAGGTTGCTCAAGGGATATCTTTATGGACTAGAGGTGAAAGATGCAGAGGGGCAACCGGTGGAAACTTACGGGTGGGCTCAGGGACATGTTCTTGCCAGTTACATCCATTTTCACTTTACCTCGGCTCCGAACCTGGTGGCCCATCTTATGTCTTAGCCTTCTCCTTCTCCCTTTCTGGTTGAGTGCCGCAGATGCGGCTCCTGCGGCTCAGCTTCCACGCACCCGGGTATGGATAAGTCTCGATCCAGGAGCGCATGTCCTTAGCGGGAAAAGCACCATCCTTCTTCCCCGGAATCGGGTTTACTGGATCCGGGTCAAGAATCTCCGGATAACCCGCATTCTTCTCGGAGGTAAACCCATCCGTCCGGAGATAGAAAACGGGCGCCTGCGCATCCTCACCGTGGGGAAAACCGAAAGAGTGGAGATTAGCTTTCGAGCCGTCTTTCCCCCGGGGGAAGAGACTTCAAGAGGGGGTTATCTGGGGGCCAGAGAAGGGCTCCTTTTCGGAAACTGGTTCCCCGCCCCGGAAGGGCTTTCCTACTATACGCTGAGTGTCACCGTTCCGGCCTCCCTTAAGGTCATTACTTCGGCGGAAAAACTCACGGTAAAAACCCGCAAGCGGCGCAAGGTCTATACCTTCGTCCTGAACCACCCTACCCCACCCCCTCCCCTCATTTACGGGCCCTACGAATATTACTATCGCAAACACGGGCGCCTCATCGTGGCCCTGTACCTTCGCCATCCGGACCCGGATCTGGCCCAGGCCTATCTGAAGAAAACCTTGCAATACCTGGACCAGTACGAGCAACTTCTGGGGCCCCTGCCCTATCGAAGGCTTTCCATCGTGGAGATAAATCAAGAGGTGGGGGAGGCCTATCCCACCCTCATCTTTTTCGGCGAGAAGGTGATCCGCCTCCCCTTTATTCTCGATACCTCCCTTCCTCACGAGATACTCCACCAGTGGTTCGGCTGCGGGGTTTATCCGCGGAAGGCCAACTGGTCGGAGGGGCTGGTTACCTATCTTGCCGACTGGAAACAGGCGGAAAAGAGAGGCAGGGGCCTTTCCTACCGGAAAGACCTTCTTATCTCTCATGAAACGTGGTGTCAGGGCAAGGATCCCTTTCCTCTTTCGCTCTTTGTGGCCCGGACGGACCGCTGCTCCCAGGCCGTGGGCTACGGCAAGGGAGCTTACTTCTTCTATATGCTCCGGCAGAAGGTCGGAGACCGGGTCTTTTACGAAGCCCTCAGGGATTTTCTTTCCCGTTATCTTTATCAGGAGGCGGATTGGGAGGACCTCAAACAGGTCTTTTCGGAACACTATCGTCGGGATCTTTCCGCTTTCTTCCAGCAGTGGGTTGAACGAACCGGGGAACCCTCTTTACATCTGAGTAAGCGTTACCTCCTCAAAGAGAATCATACCTATCGGCTGGGTCTAACCCTCTATCAGGATCCGCCTTACTATCATCTCCGGGTGCCCCTGTGGATAAAGGGAGGAGAGGAACGGAAGCTGGAGGTGGAACTCTCTGGTCCCCGTAAGGATCTGGAGGTCACCCTCAAAGCCCCTCCGGAAGAGGTATTGCTGGATCCGGAATATCGCCTCTGGCGCAAGCTGGATGCCGACGAACTGCCTCCGAATCTGGGATTGATCCTGGCTTCCCGGGGAAAGGTCTGGGTTCGCCGTATGGACTGGCCGGTGTATCGACCCCTGATCCACCTTCTTCGGCGCCGGGGATACCGGGTGGTCTGGGATAAGTTGCCCCCGGGCGGGCCGGGTCCGGAAAACTGGGTTTTTCTGGGTGAGATTCCCCCGGATCTCACCTTTCTTTTTCACGGCAAGGGTTTTCCCCGGGGAGTCTATCTGGAGGTGGCACGACATCCCTATCGAAACAAGGGGGCCTTCCTTTTCTTCCGGGCTACGGATGCCGGGGAGATCCGTAGGATTCTCCCCCGTCTGGAATATTACTGGCGCTATCAAAGCCTCTACTTCCGTGAGGGGAGACTCCTGGAAAAAATCCGGCTGCCGGGAGAAAACGGAATTCGTCTTCTACTTTCCACGGAGGTTACCGGATTGCCGTTGAAGGACCTTCTCCCCCTCAAGGAAATTCTTCGTCGAATTAGTCTTTACAGGGTGATCCTGATCGGGGAGGAACACGATCGTTATGAACATCACCTTACCGAACTGGAGGTCATCAAGAGCCTCACCGCCCTCGGACATCGGGTAGCCGTGGGCATGGAGATGTTTCAACGCCCCTTCCAGAAGTATCTGGATCTCTTTGTAGCCGGTGAATTGACGGAAAAGGAATTGCTGGAAAAAACCGAATACTTCAAACGCTGGAATATGGACTGGAAACTCTACCGCCCCATCCTTCTTTACGCCCGCAAAAAGGGCCTCCCGGTGCTGGCCTTAAACGCTCCCTCCGAGCTGGTGAAGAAGGTATCCCGCTCCGGGCTGGAGGGACTCAGTGTAGAGGAGAAGGCCTCGCTTCCGGAGATGGACCTTAACAACCCCTCTTATCGGGCCTTTCTTTACCGTATCTATCGGGAACATCGCGATTTCGCCGTTCGTTTTCCCAAGTTTGATTATTTTTACGAGGCCCAGATACTCTGGGACGAAACCATGGCGGATACCGCAGCACGCTGGCTCCGGGAACACCCGGATTATCAACTGGTCCTTCTGGCCGGGAAGGGGCATATCATGTACGGCTTTGGCATCCCCTCCCGTCTTAAAAGGCGGGGCATCACCTCTCTGGTAACCCTGGTTCTGGGAGGAAACGAACGCATTACCTCAGGGTTTGCCGACTATATCCTCTATCCCGAACCGGCCAGGGAGCCCTTTTCGGCTCGGCTCGGGGTATGGCTGGAGGAGACCAAAGAAGGGTTAAAGGTGGCCCGGGTCAGCCCCGGTTCCCCGGCTCAGAAGGCCGGGCTGAAAAAAGGAGACCTTCTGCTGGAGGCGGATGGGGAGAGACTAAAGGATGTTGCCACCCTCAAGATCATCTTAACCTTCAAAAAGAAAGGGGACACCATGAAACTCACCTATCGCCGCGGGGAAAAGACCCTGGAAGCGGAAGTAAAATTCGAATAAGAACCCTTCCGGGCCTTAAAAGACCCGGAAGGTTTAGGAAAAAGCTCTCTAAAGCTTATTTTTTCTTCTTTTTCTTGCTAATAGCGGCTTCCAGAGTGCTTCCGGGTTTGAATTTTACCACCCTGCGGGCCGGGATATTTATCTCCTCCCCGGTGCGAGGGTTACGCCCCTTACGGGCCGCCCTCTCGGCCACCATAAAAGTCCCGAAACCCACCAGGGTTACTTTATCGTTTTTTTCCAAGGCCTCGGTTACCGCCTCGATAAACGCATTCAAGGCCTTTTCCGAAGCAGCTTTGGTCATTCCGGAAATGGCTGCCATACGTGCAACAAGTTCTGCTTTATTCATGCCGCCCTCCTTAATTATTTAATTGCTTTTAAGTCCCGTTTTAGATGAATACCGAAAATAAGTCAAGGGGGAATTTAATGAAGGGTATTATTAAGTAAAGTTTCCTCCTATCCCTGACACCGATCACAGATACCCAAGAAAAAGACCCGGATCTCTAGAATATTAAGTTTATTTTTGAACCTCTCGGATATCTCCACCTTCACTCCTTCGTGAAGATCAATCAAACGTCCGCAGGAGGTGCAATAAAAGTGATGATGGGGTTGGACATTCAGATCAAAACGTTTCTTGCCCTCTTCTATATAAAGCTCCTTCACCAACCCCCGTTCCTTGAGGGCCTCGAGAGTATTGTAAACGGTGGCAAAAGACATACTGGGAAAGCGTTCTTTAACATAGCGATAGATATCCTCGGCGGTGGGATGGGCGGTAAAGTGTTTCTCCAGATATTCCAGAATGGCCAGCCGCTGAGGGGTTATCTTAAGCCCTAAGTTACGGTAGTATTCAATTCTTTCTTCCGACAGCATAGATCTCGGCCTCAGGGTAAGATTCAAAAGCTACTACAAAGAGACCATTCGGAAGATACTTTGTCAAGATCTATATCCAACTGCTATAATTTTTGAGGCCATCCGGTGCTTGACCCGCCTTCCTTCCTTATGTTATAAAGGGTTACGCTATGAGTAGTTTCCGTCTTTTCAGGCTGTGGTTTCTTGCGTTGAGTTTGGTTTTAGTTCTGTGGTCGCAAGTCTTTCCCTTTGAACAGAAATCCTTTTCTCTGGAAGATTATAACGACGAAAATGTTTTAGAAGAACACCTGGAAGTTCTGCCGGAGGAAATCATCTCCGAGAACCTTCCTCCCAATCTCAACGACCAGGTAAGGTACTTTATTCGCTACTTCACCCGTCAAAGGAGGGAAATGTTCACCCTCTGGTTGAAGAGATCGGGTCGCTATCTTCCCATCATAGAGAACATCTTCCAGAAATACGGAATCCCCAGGGATCTGGCCTATCTGGCCATGATCGAAAGCGGGTTCAACCCTTTCGCCTATTCCCGGGCGGGGGCCTGTGGAATATGGCAGTTCATGCGGGCCACGGCCCGCAAATACGGCCTCAAGATCAATTACTGGGTGGACGAACGGCGCGACCCGGAGAAGTCCACCCTGGCTGCGGCTCTCTACCTCTCGGATCTTTACACCATGTTTAGCGACTGGCGCCTGGCCTGCGCCGCCTATAATGCCGGAGAGGGGAAGATCATCCGGGCCATTGCCCGTTATCGCACCCGTAATTACTGGCGTCTGTGCAGATACAGATATCTGCGCCGGGAAACCAAGAACTATCTGCCTAAATGGATAGCCGCGGTTATCATCGCCAAAAATCCTCGAAAATTCGGGTTCTTCGTAGAATATGACCCTCCCCTGGATTACGAAATAGTCAAAGTCCCCGGGGGGACCGATCTGCGCATGGTGGCCCTGGCCGCAGGGGTGGATTACGAAACCATCCGCTGGTTAAACCCGGAGTTGCGTCGAGCCAAAACCCCTCCTTACCTGGAAGCCTATCCGGTAAAAGTCCCCTTCGGTACCGCAGAGTCCGTACGGCGTTATCTCCATCGGGTCCGTTTCGTCTATCACCGGCGTTCCCTTCGTTATCGGGTCCGGCGGGGGGATACCCTCCTGCGCATAGCCTCCTATTATAAAGTTCCGTTGAGGGTCCTGCGCCGGTTCAACGACATCCGGGGAAACCTCATCCGGGTGGGGCAGGTTTTGATCATCCCCTATCGAGAGCAGGCCAGCTTCTATGTGGCAGCCCGTAAGAACCTGGAAGGGAAACCCATGTATTATCGGGTCCGACGCGGAGACACCCTCTGGCGGATTTCCCGGAAGTACGGGGTCTCCATACGCAAACTCAAGACCTGGAACAATCTCTCCTCCAGCCATCTTCTGCCCGGACAGATTCTGGTAATCTGGCCCGAAGCCTGAAGCCATGTTTTCCCGCTTTTCGGGTATCCTTACCGGATGTTTCCTCCTCCTTTTCTTCTGGGGATATACCCCCAGGGTATCGGCCCTCTCTATAACCGCTACCGTATATCCCCTATATGATGTGGCCCGGTACGTGGCCCCTCAGGCCCGGGTCCATCTGCTCATTCCTCCCGGACGGGATGTACACCATTTCGAACCCGGATACCGGGATTTTCTGCGGCTTTTTCGGAGCGATCTCATCCTGGCCGTAGGGTTTGAACCCTGGCTCAAGAAACATCGTTTGCTACAAAAAAAGACCCTCTTTTTGACCCGGGGGCAGAAACTGGAGGACCCCCACCTGTGGCTGGATCTTCCGCGCCTGGAGGAGTTTATTCTCCGGATGGCCCGTAAACTGGAGGTCATGGATCCTAAAGGAGCCCCTCTCTATCGGAAAAGGGCCCAAAATCTCATACCCCTCCTGGAAGAGATACGGAGGGAATTGAAAGGCCTTTCCGGGTGCCCCCGCCGCACGGTGGTCATCCTGGGGCACGCGGCCCTTACCTATCTTTTAAGGGAGGCGGGGCTTAAGCCCATCTTCCTGGCCGGGGTCCATCCGGAAAGCGAGGTCGTCCCCGGGAGACTGCGCTCCGTGCTCCTTTTGGTAAAGCGCCGGAGGATACCGGTGGTTTTTCTCCTGGATCCTGAGTTTCGGAAATACGCCCTGCTCTTTCAGCGCCAGGCCGGGGTCCGCGTGCTCACCCTTAATCCCGGGATCCCTCTTTTCCCGGAAGATCGAACCCTCTCCTTTCCGCAGCTCCTCCGAAGAGATATAGAACACCTTCGCGAAGGGCTCTGTTCCGGGAATTAGCGGGGGTGTACTTGTCAAGAACGCTCTTTTGCGCTAGGAGAAATAAAACTTTTCCGGCAAGGAGGCTCCCATGCCCCGTTCTCTGAAGCTCAAGATTCTGCTGGTCCTGTTGCTCACCGTCTTTGCGGTGATTCTGGTGCTTCCCTCCTTTTATCCGGGTCTGCCTTCCTGGTTCAAGAGATACGTCAACGGCGCCGGACTCAAGCTGGGTCTGGATCTTCAGGGCGGCATGCAGGTGGTGCTCCGGGTGGATGTGGATAAGGCCATTCGCAACGCCCTTAACGCCTCGGTGCAGGATCTGAAGGAAGCCCTGGGGAAACGGGGCATCCGGGTAACCATAAAGGAGACCCCGCAGGGCTTTCAGCTGATATTTCAGAATGCCACCGATCTGGCCCGGGCCAAGACCCTCATCGATCGGGACTATCCGGAGATCAAGATCGTCCGGGAGACCTCCGGTCAGTATCCCTCCCTGCTTCTGGCCCTTTCGGGGGAAAGGGTTCGTTTTATCCGGGATCACGCGGTGGAACAGAGCCTTGAGGTCATTCGTAACCGGGTGGATCAGTTCGGGGTTACCGAACCGGTCATCGTGCGCCAGGGAAAAGACAAGATCGTGGTCCAGCTTCCCGGGGTGAAGAATCCCGAACGGGCCCTGAAACTCATCGGGCAGACGGCGCAGCTGGAGTTCAAACTGGTGGATGAGGAGGCCATGCGCCGGATCGATTTCTATTATCGCCTCATCGATCAGGCCCTTAAGGAGGGGCGCCTCAAACCCGATTACACCCGGGAAGACCTTAACCGCATCCTGCGTCCCTATCTTCCCCCCGGAGACGAGGTCTATTTCTGGGTAACCCGGGATCGGGAGACCGGTCGGGTTATAAAGCGGCTCATCATCCTTAAACGCCGGGCCCTTCTTACCGGAGATATGGTCAAAACCGCGCATGTACGTATCGGCGGCCCCTACAACGAACCCTATGTCTCCCTGACCCTCACCTCCCGTGGAGCGCGGATCTTTGAACGGGTCACCGGGGAGAATGTGGGGCGGAGGCTCGCCATCGTGCTGGACAACGTGGTGCGCTCGGCCCCGGTCATCCGGGAACGTATTCCCGGGGGACAGGCCCAGATCACCGGAGGCTTCACCTATGAGGAGGCCTCGGATCTGGCCATCGTCCTCCGGGCCGGAGCCCTTCCCGCCCCGGTCAAGGTCATCCAGAATATCACCGTAGGTCCCACCCTGGGCCGGGATTCCATTCGTAAGGGGCTTTTCTCCGGTATCCTGGGCGGAGTAGCGGTTCTCCTTTTCATGATCGTTTATTACCGTTTTTCCGGCTTCATTGCGGATATAGCCCTGCTCCTGAACATCCTCTTTCTCCTGGCGGTCCTGAGTCTCTTCCGGGCCACCCTGACCCTTCCGGGTATTGCCGGTATCATCCTCACCATGGGTATGGGCGTGGACTCGAACGTGCTCATCTTTGAGCGTATGCGGGAGGAATTATTTCTGGGGCGGCCGCCGCGGGCGGCCATCAACGCCGGCTACGACCGGGCCTTCTGGACCATCGTGGACGCCCACGTTACCACCCTGATCACCGCCCTGGCCCTCTTCCTCTTCGGCACCGGTCCCATTAAGGGATTCGCGGTAACCCTTTCCGCGGGTATCGTTATCAACCTTTTCACCGCCATCTTCGGCACCCGGCTGGTCTATGATGCCCTGATCGCCAAAGGAAAGACCCCCAGGATCAATTTCCTCCAGATCATAGGCAAACCCAACTGGAATTTCATGGGCTTTCGGCGTCTGGCCTTCGGTATATCGGGAATCCTGGTCACCCTGGGGCTGGTGGCCTTCGTACAGATCTCCCGGGGAGCGGCCAACCTCGGGGTGGATCTCGGAGGCGGAATCCTGGCCTATTATAAGGCCGAAAAACCCTTCTCCCTGGATAAGATCCGGAAGGCCCTTGGTGAGGCCGGCATTAAAGGGTTTCAGCTTCAGGATGTGAAGGGGGAAAACCTCCTTCTGGTAAGGGTTCGGGAAAAGACCGAAACCGTGGGGGGTACCGAGAAGTCCATTACCCGGATCCTTCAGGAAAAATTCCCGGATCTTCACTTTAAACTCATCGGAAAGGAGGAAATCGGCTCGGCCATAAGCCGGGAACTTAAACACAAGGCCATTCTGGCCATTCTGATCTCCCTTGTGGGTTTCATCCTTTATCTGGCCTTTCGCTTCAAACTGAGTTTCGGGGTGGCGGCGGCGGTGGCCACCTTTCACGATGTGCTGGCTGTGCTGGGGCTCTTTTATCTCATGAATCGGGAGATCTCCCTCCTCCTTATCACCGCCCTTCTCACCCTGGCCGGATATTCCCTTACGGACACCGTGGTCATTTTCGACCGTATCCGGGAAAACATCCGCAAACTGGGGACCCGCACCCCCTTTGCCGAACTCATCAACCGCAGCGTAAACGAAATGCTGGCCCGGACCATCATCACCTCTCTGACCACGCTCCTGGCTATCCTGGCCATCTTCCTTTTCGGAGGGGTGGTCCTGAGGGACTTTGCCCTGGCCCTTCTCCTGGGAGTGATCGTAGGGACCTACAGCTCGGTCTTCGTGGCGAGCCCCATCGTCCATCTCTGGCACAAGGGGAAGACCCCAAGGCTTGGCGGGGAGTGAGGATTTAAAGCTTGCGCTCGTATTCTTTATGAGGTCCTATCCAAAACCACAAAAAGAGATCTCCTTCCTTATAGGCCAGCGCCCGATAATTGCGATCAATCCGTATGGACCACACATTTTCTTCACGGTCTATGCACTTGAAGCGCAGCGAGGGATGGAATGGATTCTCAAGCCAGAGTTTGAAAGCTTTACGAGCCTTTTCTTGTATTTCCAGAGGAAGTCTTTTAAAATATTTTTGAAAACCAGAAGACTTAAGGGATCTCATGTAAGGAGACTTTATCATGGCCGAGGAAGTTAGAGCAACCCTTATAGAGATGATTCAAAGTCTTCCTCCTCATCTTTTGGAAAGAGTAGAAGAAAGATTCAGGAGTGTTCTTGAGGAAGTCGTAGAAGATTGGGAATGGGACCGATTCTATTCAACCCACCGAGAGGAATTCCGAAAAATTCTGAACCAGGCAAAGAAAGATCTTAGGGAGGGAAAGGTTTCGGACCTCTTGGAAGATCTTTAGGCTGAAAAAAACTCAAGCTCCCTTTTCCTTCTCCCGGGCAAATTCGCGGGCCCGTTCGGCGAGTTCCCTTAAGCGTTGGTCCACCAGATAAAACACCGTGCCCTCCGGGTACCGGCCATCCGGCCCCCTCTCTCCGGCCGGCATCCCTGTAAGGATCTCTATGCCCTCCTCCACCCGGGATATGGGCCAGATATGAAAGAGCCCCTTCTCCACCGCTTCCACCACCTGACGATCCAGGATAAGATCATCCACATTGGCCGCCGGGATGATTACTCCCTGATCCCCGGTAAGCCCTTTCTCTACACAGACCTTAAAGAAACCCTCTATTTTCTCCTTGACCCCGCCCACGGGCTGAATTTCCCCTTTCTGGCTGATGGACCCGGTAACCGCCACCCCCTGTTTAAGGGGGACTCCGGAAAGGGCGGAAAGCAGGGCGAAAAGCTCGGCACTCGAAGCCGAATCTCCTTCCACCATGCCGTAACTCTGTTCAAAACAGAGGGTGGCCGAAAGGGTAAGGGGTTTATCCTGCACGAAACGCTCCCTCAAAAATCCGGAAAGGATGAGCACCCCCTTGGTATGAATCTTCCCCGACAGCTCGGCCTCCCTTTCGATGTTGATCACCCCCTCCTTGCCCAGGGAGATATTGACCGTAATCCGGGTGGGACGCCCGAAACGATAGTCCCCCAGATCATAGACCGAAAGTCCGTTTATACTCCCCACCTCCTCTCCAGTGGTACGGATGCGAAGGATGTCCTTACGGATGAATTCCTGGATGCGATCTTCCACCAGGGAAAGACGCCGTTTCCTTTCCTGCAGGGCCTTCTCGATATGGACAGCGGAAACCGTGGAAGCTCCCTCCTCTCGGGCCCAATAATCGGCCTCCCGCAGGACATCCAGGATCTCGGGGAGCTTGAGAGACAGTTTGTCTTTACGGCCGGCCAGTTCACAGGAATATTCCACCAGCCGGGCCAGCCCGTCGGCCGAGACCGGAAGCAGCCCCTTCTTTTTGACCATAAGGGCCACGGTGCGCAGAAATTCCCGGGTGCGGGCTTCGTTACGATCCACCCAGTCCTCGAGTGGAGCCTTTATCTTGAAAAGCTCCCGAAAGGTCTCGTCAAAGGTATAGAGAAGATGATAGAGAAAAAGATCCCCGATGAGAATGACCTTGGCCCGAAAGGGAATGGGTTTGGGCTGGAGGGTCTTGGTGGTGAAAAGACCCAGTTGCTCACCCAGATCCTCCAGGAAAATCTTGCGACTCTTGATGATGCGTTTCAGCGTCTCCCAGGAATAAAAATGCCGCAGAAGATCCAGGGCCCGAACAATAAGGAACCCTCCGTTGGCCCGGTGAAGGCTCCCGGCCCGAAGCATGGTAAAATCCGTGATCAGGGCTCCCCACTGGGCTTTACGCTCGATGGCACCGAACAATCGGGGATAGGTGGGGTTGGGTTCAAAGACCACCGGAGCCCCTTCAAGGCCGGAATTATCCACAAACAGATTGACCTCGTAACGCTGAAAGAAGGACTCCCGCGGGGGGACCGGCATCGGAAAGGGAGGATGAGGCGGCTCCTTTCCGGGAGCCTGACGGAATTCATCCAGATGCTCCAGAATGTCTCTGGCCACCGCCCCCAGATATTCCTGAACCGGGGTCAGGGCCGCGTATTTATGTAAAAGGTCCCGTAAATAGAACTGAACCACCTCCGAGGCCACCTCCCGATCCAGGGCCTTGAGGGCCTCCTGCAGATCCTTTTCCAGTTTCTGGATGTGACGGACCGTAGCGTTCAATTCCTGCTGAAGCTCGCGGCTTTTGGCCTTGAGGCGCTCTTTTTCCTCCTCCGGAAGCCCCTGTACATCCTGGGGGGTCATGGGGGTGCCGTCGGGCTTGGCCGGGATGATCATCATGCCCATGGGTTCCACGTTCAGGATGAAGCCCTCGGCCTTGACCTTCTTCTCCAGGGCCTCAAAGATCTGAGCCCGTTTCTGGTTGAATTCCTTGAGGAGGGCCTCCTTCTTCTGGACATAGTTTTCGTCCTCAAAGGCCTCGGGAAGGCGTTCCCGCAGGGTGCGAATGAGGTTCTCCATATCCTTTTTGAACTCACGACCTTTGCCGGCGGGAAACTCCAGAGGAAGGGGCCGATCCGGATCCTCGAAATTATAGACATAACACCAATCCGAGGGGGTGGGACGCCGCCGCGCCTCCTCCTCGGTGAGGACCTTGACCAGATACTCGGAACCGAGCTCCACCTCCCCGGCCACATAGATATGCACATCGAGATCCTCCAGCCGAAGCCCCAGCGAGAGAGCGGAAAGGGCCCGTTCCTGGGCCATTACCGGGGAAGGTTCCTCCTGCAAAAGATCCTCGGAACTGCTTACCTTTAGACTCTCCGGCTCGATCTTTACCGTAAGCTCTTCCGGCTTGAGTTCCCTTCTTTCACCCATTCCCGACCTCCTATATACTTAAAAGCTAGCATAGGTTAGAGAGCGCTACAAAACAAGCCCTATGAAGATAGCCCTCGTTTCCATGCCCTGGCCTCTTTTTAATCGGCCCTCGGTGCAATTGGGGGTATTAAAAGGATACCTGCGCTTTCGTTTTCCGGAAATAGAAGTAAGGGCCTTCCATCCCTATCTGGCTCTGGCCCGGGACCTGGGGTATCGGGACTATCTCCGGATCTGCGACTCCTCCTGGTTATCCGAGAGTCTGGGAGCGGGTTTGCTCTTCCCGGAGAAACGCTCCTCGGCCCGCAGACTCTATCTCCGCCTGGCCCGACGGGAGGGCCTCGACCGGAATTACGAAGAACTCCTCAAGAAGATAGAAGAAACCCTCTCCCGGTATCTGGATCATATCCCCTGGGAGGAATTCTCCCTGGTGGGGTTTTCGGTCTGTCTGAA
>DRMH01000090.1 GCA_011322625.1 Thermosulfurimonas dismutans
CTGGAATATGATCTGTCCGGACGCAAACAGGAGGCCCTGCGGGTCTTCTTTTCCCATCTGGCCCGAAGGGGGGAAATCCCCGGGGTGCCGGAGTTGCGCTTTACCGAATGGCCATGAAAAAAAGGGACTTCGTCAAGGAAAAGTTTTCCCGGGTTACCCGCCGTTACGATCTGGTAAACACCCTGGGAAGCCTGGGACGAGACGCCAGCTGGAGGAAGAAGGCCGCCGCGGAGCTCCGGGAATACGCCGGGCCGCTCCTTGATCTCTGTGCCGGGACCATGGCCCTTTCCCTGGAATTAATCCGCCAGAGGCCCCGCACGGTGGTGGCCCTGGACCTGACCCCGGAGATGCTCTTTTACGGAATCTTCCGACATCGCGGATCCCCCTATTTTCCCTTCCTCCGCCCGGTATGCGGCGATGCTGAGGATCTCCCCTTCCCCGCCCATACCTTCTACGGAGCCACCATGGCCTTCGGGCTGCGCAATCTTTCCCGACCCAAAAAGGGCCTTCACGAGATCTATCGGGTACTGAAACCCGGCGGAAAACTGGCCATTCTGGAATTTTCGCGTCCGAAAAACCCCCTCTTTGCCCCTATCTATCGCTTTTATCTCTTTCGTTATATGCCTCTTCTGGGAGGATGGCTCACCGGAGATGCGGAAGCCTATCGCTATCTGGCCCGTTCCATCTATGAGTTCCCCGCCCCGGAGGTGGTACTGGCCTGGATGGAGGAAAGCGGCTTCTCCTCCCTTCGGGCGCAGAGTCTGACCCTGGGGGTGGTGACCATCTATACCGGAGTAAAACCCTAAATGAAACCGTGCTTACGGAAAAACTTCTCCGCAAATTCCGCCAGACGGGTATAGGCCTTTTCCAGCACTTCTTCCGGAGGGAGGAACACCACCCGAAAGTGCGCCGTTCCCGGAGGTTGTCCGAACCCACTTCCGTGGACCACCACCACCCCGGTCTCGAGGATTAATTCCCGAACGAACTCCCGATCCGAAATCCCGGGGAACTCGATCCGCGGAAAGGCATAGAAGGCCCCGCGGGGTTTCACGCAGGAGATACCCGGGATCTGGTTAAGCCAGCGATAGGTCAGATCCCGGCGGCGGCGCAGTTTTTCCAGCACCGGCGGGAGATGGGCGTGATCCCCCTCCAGGGCCACCGGGATGGCGTATTGTTTGGGATGGCTGGTGGAAAGCCGGGCCCGGGCCAGTTTGTGGATGGCTTCGATATATTCGCTTACCACCTTCCGGGGGCCGGAAACGATACCCCATCCGATGCGAAAACCCGGAGCCAGATAGCATTTGGAAAGACCGTTAAAGGTCACCACCGGGACATCCGGGGCCAGGGCGGCAATAGGGAAGTGACTATCCCCATCGAAGACCAGCTTGTCGTAAATCTCATCGGAGAGGATCACCAGATGGTGACGTCGGGCGATCTCCGCCAGCTCCAGGAGGACCTCCCGATCGAACACCGCTCCGGTGGGATTATTGGGGTTGATGAGCACGATGGCCCGGGTGCGCTCGTTAACCTTGGCCTCGATCTCCGCGGGATCGGGCTGCCATCCGGCCTCCTCCCGGAGGTAATAGGGGTTGGGTTCGGCCTCGAGCTTGGCCAGAATGGCCGTATAAAGGGGATAGCCGGGATAGGGCACCAGAACATTGTCGCCGCTATTCACCAGGGCGGTGAGGGCGAAATCGATGGCCTCGCTGGCCCCGGTGGTGATGAAGATATCCACCGGTTCGATCCCCACCCTCTGGGCTTCGCGCCGGATGGCCTCTATGGCCTCGTCCACCCCGGCCGAGGCCGAATACCCGGTGAGGTTCTCGAACATGGCCTTGCAGGCCGCTTCCACAATGGGACGCGGAGTGACAAAATCGTACTGGATGGGATCACCTATGTTCAGGAAGAGGAGTTCCTTTCCCCGTCGAGCCGCCTCCTCCGCGGTGTGCACGATATCCCGCACCGCATACTCTATCCGCTCTGTTCTCCGGGCCGGTCTTATAGGAGGAAAACCCATCACCTGCAATCCTCTAGGGATTGAAACCTGATATTGCCCCTATCCCGGGGGTTTGTCAATTACCCCCCGATGCTGCGCATGAGCCGACGGGGCATGGTCCCGACTCGGGAAGCCGGTTTGAGACGCACCGCCTCCGCCAGGGCCTGCCGGAGATCCTCCTCCCGCCGGAGATAGGGACGCAGATCGAACTCCCGATCCGAGAACAGACACAAACGCAGACGCCCCTCCGGGGTAAGGCGCAGGCGGTTGCAGGCGGCACAGAAATGGCGGGACATGGCGGCAATAAAGCCCACCGTGCCCCGGGCACCGGGGAGTCGAAAGATCCGGGCCGGGCCGCCTCCTTCCACCTCCGCAGGCCAAAGGTCCCCCACCTCCCGGACCCTCTCCATCACCTCCTCCAGCCCCACAAAACGATCCTCCCATTCGTTCCCCTCCCCGATAGGCATGAATTCAATAAACCGCAGATGCAGAGGTTCGGAAAGGGTGAGACGGGCCATTTCCGGGACCTCCTCCTCGTTGAGACCCCGCACCACCACGGTATTGATCTTTACCGGGGTCAACCCCCGGGCCAGCGCCGCCTCCACCCCGGCCAGGACCCGCGCCAGGGCATCCATCCCGGTAATACGCTTGAATTTTTCCGGATCCAGGGTGTCCAGACTTATGTTCACCCGGGCCAGACCGGCGGCCTTGAGCTCGGAAGCCAGCTCGGAAAGAAGGACCCCGTTGGTGGTGAGAGAAAGATCCCGCAGCCCCTCGATATCGGCCAGCATACGTA
>DRMH01000091.1 GCA_011322625.1 Thermosulfurimonas dismutans
ATCGAGAGGGGGTTCCCCTCCATCAAGGACTGGGCCAAGAGCCGGGGTTTCTCGCTCTGGCTGGTCTATAAAGTCCTGGAGGGGAAGGCTCTTTCCGGAAAGAAAGGGAGCCGGATAGCGGAGGCCCTGCGGGAGGACCTGGGGCTGGATCTCCTGAAGCTCCATGAACACACCTCCTCGGGGCGTTTTTCCCAGGATATCGGCCAATCTCGCAAAGTGAAGCAAAAAACAAGAGGAAAAATTGCGTCCAGGAGGAACGAGGACTAAGGATGGAAACCGGCCTGTTCAGCAAAGTCTTTAGGGACCCGGAACAGAAAAGGATGAACCAGGCGATGGTAGCGGTCGCGGAAACAGATGAGGTAAGGGCCGCGGGTGTAGGGCCCGTATTTAAAGAGATAAAGAACGCCTTCAAGTTGCTCTCCAGGAAGGAACCTTCCCTGAAGAGGAAAAAGGGCTCCAAAATCAAAGAAATCTCTTTTGGCGATAGGGTCTTTTTCGGAAACAATGAGGTGGAGGGAAGTCCAGCAGAAAGGCCAGAGTTTATCTTTCCAGGACTTACGGAAAGGTTTCCGATCCAGACAAAAGACTTCCAAATTGTCCCATTCTACGGGATGTTTCCCTATTTTGGCCTTAAGGTAGAGGGTAAAGACATTGCCCATGGCCGGATTCCACTGAATATATCCGCAATCGCTGAGATCCCAGTCCACCATCAAAATCTCAAAAGGCATTCTTTTCTCCAAGCGCTTGTAGATCCTGGGGAGAAGGGCTTGCGCCAAGCGGGGGATAAGGCGCAAGCCTGTTTCGAGGAGTGTCTCCTTCATTGTAGCCGCCTCCCGTGGTTTTTGCCAGGGGTCAAAGATTTTTATACCACGGGAGGCGGCGCTTTTTTTAAAGCCTTTTGAAGAGGAGGGAGAAGATGGCGCACAAGGCTTACTGGAATGAGGCCGACAGCCAGGCGGCCATAGAGTTCAAGCAGTTTTTGCAGAAGCTTCTGGTGGAGAAGGGCCTCATCGTGAAGGAGGCCGCGGCCCGGCTGAACATCAACACGGAAAGACTCTACAAGTACCTCAACGAGAACGCCGGGCACAACAACTTTCCGGCCTACCTGATCCCGATTTTCACCCGGATGATAGGGCCGGAGCTGCTTTCGCACCTGGCCTACGAGGCGGGCTATGCCATCGTGAAGCTTCCGGAGGAGAGGCCGGGGCTTCGCGGGGCGCTCAAGGCCGCGGCCCGGGCTATGCGAGAGTGCTCGGAAGCGCTTGAGGCTTACAGTAAAGCCATTGAGGACGGAACGGTGACCCCGGAGGAGTTTCAGCGGGTCAAGCGGGAGGTGAGGGAGGCCGTGGAGGCGCTTCTGGCTATTCAGGCCATAGCGGAGGGGATGAGGGGGTAATGAGCGGGAAGTTGGTGTCTATGGCAAGACGGGGGCTGGGATGGATCGAAGTAGTGGAAATCACAATTCCTCCGGCCGGAGGGGAGTGGGGAGATGAATCTGCTTAGCACGAAGGAGGCGGCGGAAAGGCTTGGGGTGAGCGAGAGGACGGTGCAACGCTGGTGCAAGCAGGGCCGGATTCGGGCGGTGGAGAAAAGCGGGCGCGGGCGAGGTGGAACAGTCTTCATGATTCCGGAAGAGGAGATCAGAAGGCTGACTAACGACACTAACGACATTTCTTCCCGGACTAACGACACTAACGACATTAACGACAGGCCGATTAACGACACTAACGACATTGGCGACAAGGCCTCTGAGAAGGCCCCTTCAGAAAGTCCTGGAAATCAAGGGGTTGCGGGAAGGGGTGAGGGCGGGGTTTCCACTTCGATTTTGAAAGTGGAAACCAAAGTGGAAACCTCGAAGGGCCAAAAAGGGGCCGAAGTGGAAACTTCGGAAGTGGAAACCAGAGACCCCCTCCCGGCCTCCCCCTCAGAGGGGGAGGAGATCCTGATCGAGGAGGGGGAGGTTTGGCTGACGGTAAGCCAGGTCAGTGAGCTTTTGCAGGTATCCAAACAGGCGGTCCGCAAAGCCTGTCAAAAAGGCAAATACAAAACCCGCGAGGTGAAGACGCGGGGCGGGACGGCCTACCTCATCGCGCTGACCTCGCTTCCGCCTGAGGCGCAGAAGAAGTGGGTTTCGGAGAGCCCGGAAGGTGTTCTCCGGGAGGTGCCGGAGGAGGTGCGGGAGAGGCTTTTCCCGGGGGCGCAGTTTGAGATGCTGAGGCGCACGGCCCCGCGGCTTGAGATCGGGAAGCACATCCTGCTCAACCCGAAGCTCAAGCGCAAGGTGACGGAGATGTTGCCGGCCATTGAGGAGGCGCTTCCGGTGTATCAGGCGGGAGGGCTTGCCTTCGGGGAGAAGAGCCGGCGCATGGAGGAGATAGCCCGCCGTCACGGTATCGCCAAAAACACCCTCTACCTGTGGGTCAAGCGATACCTTGAGGGCGGGGTGGCGGCGCTGGTGAAGCCGCGGAGGAAGGGGCCTTCGGCCTGGGACGAGGAGGCGCTTGAGCTTCTCAAGGGGGCCTACCTCAGGATTCTGCGGGAGACCGGAAAGGAGAACAAGCGCCTGGCCTACAGGATCGCGGCGGGCGAGGCGGAAAAGAGGGGGCTTTCCGTGGGAAGCGAGCGGAGCGCCTACGAATACCTGAAAAGGCTTCACCCGGATGTGGTGGCCTACGCCAGGGGCGGGGAGCGGGCGGTGAAAAAGAGGTGGTGGACTCCGCGAGAGTGGGACATCGCGCCGAACGAGGAATGGGTGGGAGACCAGCACCGGTTCAACTTCTTCATCCAGGATAAGGAAACGGGAAAGGTTTTCAGGCCGGAGGGGTTTTTCTGGGAGGATAGCCGCACACGTCTTATCGTGGGGGTGGCGCTGGCCTGCTTTCCGCACTTTCGGCACTACGACGCCTGGCTGGTGGGGCTTGCGCTTAAGCTCGGGGTGATGGGGTTCGGGATCCCTCAGAGGATCTACACGGACTGGGGAAAGCCGGAAAGAAGCCGTTACCTGCGGAGGGTGATGGAGGACCTTTCGGGGATTCCGGGGATGAGGCCGGCCTTTCGGGCGGAGAAGTTCAGGGTGGACGGGGGCTACGCCATCGTGAGTGAGGATGGGGAGGTGCTTGAGGTGGTGGGAAGCCCGCAGGAGTGGGAGAGGCGGATGGAGAAGCTCAAGAAGGTCCACGGCAGGGCCACGCCCTACAACCCGCAGGCCAAGCTGGTGGAGCGGGCCTTTCAGACGGTGGAGGGGATTCTACTGGAGCTTGGGGTTCCGGGGCAGGTGAGGAACATCAGGCGGGAGAGCCAGGACGAGAAACTCCTGCGGAGTGCGGAGCTTAAGAGGCTTGCGGAGAGCGGGAAGCTCCTTTCCCCGGAGGAGTTTCTGGCGAAGGTGTTTGAGGCGGTGGAGATCTACAACCGGAGGCCGCACAGCGCCCTCGCCGGAAAAAGCCCGCTTGAGGCGTATGAGGAGCTTGCGGGGCGGGGGGAGTTCCAGCCGGTTTTCATCGGGGAGGAGGAGGCAAGGCTCATCTTTTCGGCCAGGGAGTGGCGTAAGGTGGACCGGGGGCGGGTCAGGCTTGGGCGTGAGCTTTACGAGGCCCGGGCCCTTCGGGAGATCCCGGACGGGACGCCGGTGGAGGTGCGGTTTGACCCGGCGGAGGGGTGGTTCTGCGCGGTGTGGTGGGAGAGGGAGGTGGCGGTTGAGCTTCGGCCGGCGGTGAAGGTGAGCCAGAGGACCGGGGAGGGCCTGATCGAGCGTCTCAAGGAGAAGGCGGAGGCGGCCCGGCTGGCAAGGGAACACTTCCGGAGGCTCATAAGCCAGGTGCCGCAGGTGGTGTCCTACAGCAAGTTCACCAGGGTGGCCCGGAAGATGAAGAAGCTTTCGGCGGAGGAGGAATGGCGGCTTAGCGAAGCGGAGTTTGAGCGCCTGGTGGCCGAGGCGGAGGCGCGGCAGAAGCGGCTTCCGGAAAACGTGGTGCCCTTCCCGGTAGTGAACGTGCGGGAGTTGCCTGCCGAGCCGGTGGACCGCTACGCGGCCCTTTTAGATATCTGGGAGCGGACGGGGAAGGTGCCTCCCTCCGAGATCGCATTCATGCGGGAGTTTGAAGCGAGGCTTTCCGAGAGCGAGCGCAAGTACTGGGACTTTATGAGGAAGTTCAAAGGGCTTCCGCCGATAGGGGAATTTTCAGAAGTGAAGGAGAAGCGGGCGGGGTAGCCCCCGCCCTTTGGGCAAAAACTACCGAGGAGGTTTGCTTATGGAAATGGTAGCACCTTCCGGGGAGATTGAAAAGCCCCAGGGCGTGACGGTGGAGGAGTTGCTTGAGGGCCTTCGGAGGTCAATTTCGACCCACGGGCTTTCATACTCACAGGCGGCCAAGATCGCAGAGGTGGACAAGAGCACCATCTCGCAGATCTTGAACCGTAGATACAACGGGAACCTGCTGGGGATACTGCTTAAGATCCGGGATCGTTTCCGGGAGGCGGGCCTGTGGGTGGAGAACGGGGCCGGGACGGAGGCTGGAGTTAAGGCCAGGCCGCGCTTCCGGGTGGACCCCACGGTCTTCATCGAGACCCGGAATGTGCAGGCCTTTCGGGAACTTACGCTTGAGCTTCTTTCCGGGGAGGCCCTTTTAGGGCCCACCCTGGGGGCGGTGACGGGGCTTACTGGACGCGGCAAGTCCACCGCGGCCAAGCACATTGCGGCCACGGTGGAGGGAGTGATTTACCTGCGGGCTTTGCCGTTCTGGAGCACGACCGATCTCCTCAGGGAGATCTGTTTTGCGCTTACCGGGGAGCGCCCGCGATACAAGGCGAAGTGCATGGAGCTGATTCAGAAGCGGTGTCAGGTGCGCCGGAGGCTTCTCATTGTGGACGAGGCGGACGGGCTCACGCTTAAGGAGCATCTCAATCCTTTGCGGGGACTCAACGAGGTGTGCCAGATGCCAGTGGTCTTTGTGGGAGAGGAGAAGCTTCCGGAGGTGCTTCGCGAAGAGCGGAGGCTCTGGCACCGGGTGCGGAGGGTGGTGGTCTTCAGCGACATTACGCCGGGGGATTTGGTGCTCTTCTGGAAGGAGGCCGTGGGGCTTCAGCTTTCCCGGGAGGTGGCGGAGGCGCTTTACCGGCGGTGCGGAGGGGATTTCCGGCTGGTGGTGGGAGATGCAGAGAACGCCTGCCGGCTGATGAACACGCTTTCGGCCACGGAAATGACGATGGAAATCGTCTCGAAGCTCCCTGAATTTAAGCCGGAGTAAAGGCATGGCTAGGATTCCCAAAACTGGACTTGCGAAACGGATTCGGGAGGTTTTGCGGGAGAAGTTTAGGCGTAAGGCCTTCCGGCCTCGGGAGGTGGCCGAAGCGCTGGGCATTCCTCCGGGCCCGGAGCGGGAGAAGGTTAGCGCGGCCCTTAACAAAGACTTCCGGGCCCGGGGCGAGGTGGTGAGGCTTGCGGATGGGAAATACCGCTATGTGGGGGGTGAGCTTGATCATGGAAGACCTAAACCACGTTTCAAAATCCGAATAGCTCGGGCCATTTACTACCAGAAGGTCTTTACAGTGGCTGAAATCGCGGCTCTGGCCCAGGCAAATTACTTCACCGTGCACAAGTTCCTGCAGCGCAACCGGGAGTGGTTCGAGGAGGTGGGCAAAAAGAGGATGGCGGGGGAAATACATAAAGTTTACCGCCTCCTCCGTGAGGACGAATTTTACCGGGAATTCGTGCTCAGGGAGGAGGAAAGGTGGCAGGCTTGAGGGTTATTGCCGGGGGCAAAAGCCGGGAGAGCCGCCGGAAGAAGATCATCGCGGCCATCATGATCGGGTTCGGAAAGATGACCAGGTGCCGGGAGTGCGGGGAGGTCTTCTTCGACCGGGAGCCGGAGGAGAGGTGCCCCCGGTGCTGGTTCGTTTCGGATCGGGAGATTCCGCTTCACGGTATTGCGGAGTTCGAAAGGAGGCGGATGCTCAAGGACTGGGTGGGGAAGGCCTTCCTGCGGGAGATGGACGAGGGAGAGCTTCTTTTCGTGCTCGAGAGATTGAGGGAGATGGGGTATCGGCGGGTGAAGAAGGGGACTTTGAGGGAGGCGGTGGAGGACTCCCGGCGCGGGATGGTGGCGAGGATCCGCGCAGAGGCCCCCGCGATCCTCGGCGAAAACTGGGAGAGCCGCCTTCGGGGTTTCTGCCGGAAGGCTTTTGGGAAAGAGGCCCTGGAGTGGCTGAGTCTCCCCGAGCTTCGCCGGGTGTGGGGGTTTCTTCGCGGAGCCAATAAAAGCGCCAAGGGGGTGAGGGTATGAGGGAGTTTGCGTATGTGTGTCTGGACTGTGACAGGGTGTTTTACGTGGCCCGCTACCGAGAGGGGGAGACGCTTTGCCCTCGGTGTGCGGGGCGGGTGCATGTGCCGCTTGCGTCCACCCTTCCGCCGGTTGCGGGAGGGGCAGTTTGGCCTGAGCCCGTGCCGGAGGAAGCCGAGGCCGACGCCCCGGTGAGGAGCCTCCTGGAATTCGGGTTCCGGGAGGTGAGGGTATGAGCGGGCTTCAGGAGCGGATCAATCGCCTCATTGACCAGCATGGATTCGTGGCGGTGATGGAGGCGGTGCGGAAGGTGGCCGCGGAGTGGGTAAGGGAAAGCGGTAAGTG
>DRMH01000092.1 GCA_011322625.1 Thermosulfurimonas dismutans
GCGGCCATGGAGCTAGAGAGAAAATGGAAGCGTCCGGTTAAGGATTGGCCTTCAATTTATGCCCAGCTCTCGATTTTATTTGAGGATAGGCTATAATGAGATTTACACAAATGGGTGGACAGTCCCCCTTGATGGTCCTTTTCGGAAAGGTTCGGTTGGAAACCTCGGGAGTGAGGTCTCTTTTAAGGCGCCGCACCATTACGAGTTTTGCCTGACGGGGGTCCACTTTGGGGCCGCGTGTGAAACGCAGGGGATCAAGCAACTCCAGAAGGGCGGTGAAGGACTCCGTATAGCCGTTGTGAGGAGTGGCGGTGAGGAAAAGGCGGTGTTCAAAATGAGGGGTTATCTGGCGAAGGAGCTTCGTGCGATCGGAATCCTGAACATAGTCCTTGCGGCCTGAAGGGGCACAATTATGGGCCTCGTCCAGGATAAGAAGATCCCAGGAGGTGGTGCTCAGGAATTGCTGTAGATAAGGCTCTCGTTTTAAAAAGTCCATGGAGGTGATAAGCCGCGGGAAGGACTCCCAGGGGTTCACATGGAGTCCGTATTCCCTCTGGAGCCTTAAAATTTCGTCACGGTCTATGATCTTAAAAACCAAATTGAATTTGGTAAGCATTTCGTCCTGCCACTGCCTCTGAAGCGAGGCCGGGCAAAGAATCAGGATCTTACGCACGCGGCCGCGAGCAAGAAGTTCCTGGAGGATGAGGCCGGCCTCTACCGTTTTCCCGAGCCCTACATCATCGGCAAGAAGGAGAGAAACCCGGGGCATGGCCAGCGCCCTTGCCACCGGCTCAAGCTGATAGGGTTCGATCTCTATAGCCCCACGGAAGGGCGCGGTAAACGAGTCCCTGGCGAATACCGAGGCCTCGGTCCACTTGAAAGAAAGAAGAAGCGAGGCCAATCTTTCCGGAGGGTCCCAGGCCGAAAGGTCGGGAAAACTTATCACGTCTTCGACCCGGGGAGAGACTTCAAGTTCCCAGATAACCTCAAGAGATGTGCCTAAGCGGTGGTCCTCCAGGGACTCAAGGGTGACTTTGTGAAAAGTCGCCTCAGGGGTCGAGTAGGGGTGAATATCCTGAACTAAAAAGGTCTGGTTCCTTACCCTTACTATTTGACCGGGTTCCGCGATGGTCATTGGCCCTGGAGAGCCTTAGCCCCCTGATTTTTTTCCATCATAGCAAAAAAGAGATTTCCTAAAAAGGAGATTTTTTATAACCGGGTCAGGAAGGAGGTTTTGCGAACGGAAATCGTCAATTTTTGGGGTGACCGGTGGGACTCGAACCCACGATCTCCGGGGCCACAGCCCGGCGCTCTGACCACCTGAGCTACGGTCACCACCGAGGACATTCTTAAAATAACCCTAAATGCCGGAGTTGCAACCTTAAAACCCGGGGCTGGTCCGGGCGCGGGTTTTCGTTTATCCTTCCCCCGAATACCGAAAAGGGAAAAGGAGGCCGCGATGATACCCCGCTACAGCCGTCCGGAGATGGTCAAGCTCTGGAGCCCGGAGGAAAAACTTCGGGCCTGGCTCATGGTGGAAGTCCTGGCTTGTGAGGGATGGGCCCGGCTGGGAAGGGTGCCTGAGGAGGCCCTGCGCGTAATCCGGGAGAAGACCCGTAAGTACCTTGAAGAGGGTTTCTCCCCTGAGGATGTGGCCCGGGTAGAAGAAATCGAGAAAGAAACCCGGCACGATGTCATCGCCTTTCTCACCTACATGGAAAGGATCATCGGTCCGGAGGGCCGCTGGCTGCACCTGGGGATGACCTCCTCGGACATGCTGGATACCGCCATGGCCTGGCTCATGAAACGGGCCATGGAGATCATTATCGAGGATGTGAAGGCCGTGATGGAAGTCATAAAGGCCCGGGCCTTCGAACACAAGGACACGGTGATGATCGGCCGCACCCACGGGATTCACGCCGAACCCATCACCTTCGGACTTAAACTTGCCCTCTGGTACGACGAGATGCGACGGAACCTTCGGCGGCTTTCCTCGGCGCTTGAGACCATCTCCTACGGGAAGATCTCCGGGGCGGTGGGGACCTTCGCCCATGTGGAGCCCGAGGTGGAGGCCTATGTGTGTGAGAAACTGGGGTTAAAGCCCGCTCCGGCCTCAAACCAGATCATCCAGCGGGATCGTTATGCGGAATATATGGCGGCGCTCGCCGTGCTTGCCGGAACGGTGGAAAAGATCGCCACCGAGATCCGTCACCTTCAGCGCACCGAGGTGCTTGAGGCCGAGGAATACTTCGCTAAGGGCCAGAAGGGCTCCTCGGCCATGCCGCACAAGCGCAATCCCATCCTTTCCGAAAACCTCTGCGGGCTTGCTCGCCTTGTGCGGGGTTACCTTACGCCAGCGCTTGAGAACATGGCGCTGTGGCATGAGCGGGACATCAGCCACTCCTCGGTGGAGCGGGTGATCGTGCCCGACGCCACCACCGTCGCGGATTTCATGCTTAAGCGCCTGGAGGGACTCCTGCGCAACCTAGTGGTCTATCCGGAGCGCATGCGCCGGAACCTCGATCTCCTCCGGGGGCTCATCTACTCGCAACCCCTGCTTCTTGCCCTTACGGAAAAGGGGCTCCCGAGACAGGAGGCCTATCGCCTGGTGCAGCGCAACGCCATGGCCGTCTGGCAGGACCCGGCCAAGGACTTTAAGAGTCAGGTGCTCTCGGATGCCGAGATCGCCCGCTATCTTTCCCCGGAGGAGATGGAGGATCTTTTCGATCTCCGGCGCTATCTGCGCCATGTAAACACCATCTTCCGGCGGGTTTTTGGGGATGTCTGAGAAACCCGTCCTGGTGGTGGCCGGTCTTTTAAGGAATTCCTCCGGTCGCATCCTGCTTTCCCGCAGGCCCGCGGGAAAGGCCCGGGCCGGGCTCTGGGAGTTTCCCGGGGGTAAGGTCCGTCCCGGAGAAAGCCCGCAGGAGGCCCTCCGGCGCGAACTTCGGGAGGAGCTGGGGATCGAGGTGGAAGTGCAGGAGGAACTCGGGCGGGTGGTTCATGCCTATCCCGAAATAACCGTGGAACTGGTTCTTTTGCGGGTGAAGGGAGAGGGAACGCCCCGGCCCCTTGAGGGACAGGAAATGGCCTGGTTTTCCGAGGAGGAGATAGAGGATCTCTCGCTCTGTCCGGCGGATCGGAATTTGTGGCGTCATCTGAAACTCGACCCCTTGTCAGCAAAAAACTAAAAATTTATAGTTGAAGTGGCCCGATCTTGCTTTAGGGAAGGGGTCTCTGAAGCAGGTAGAGGTCTGTTTGGTTCTGGCAAAATCTTGAAGAAGGAGGGGAGATATGGCGGAGAAAAAGGTAAGGCTGGCCATTGTGGGCGTCGGAAACTGTGCCAGTTCTCTGATTCAGGGGATCTATTACTACAAGGAAAAGGGCCTGGAAGCTATAAAGGGGGTGATGTTTCCGGAAATCGGTGGATACTATCCCTGGGATGTGGAAGTGGTGGCTGCCTGGGACATAGACGCCCGCAAGGTGGGTAAGGATGTAGCCGAAGCCATTTTCTCTCCTCCTAACTGCACCACGGTCTTCTACCGGGACGTGCCGGCCATAGGGGTGCGCGTCAGGCGGGGGAAGACCCTGGACGGCTGCGCCTCACACATGAACCATTATCCTGAAGCGCAGACCTTTGTGCTTTCCGAGGAAAAAGAGGACGAACTCGAAGACGTGGTGGCGGTGCTCAAGGATACCGGTGCCGAAGTGCTCATCAATTACGTCCCCGTGGGTTCGGAGGAGGCAGCCCGTTTTTACGCCGAGGCCTGCCTCCGGGCCGGGGTGGCCTTTGTGAACGCCATGCCCACCTTCATCGTTTCGGACAAGGAATGGGGGGAGCGTTTTACCAAAGAGGGGATTCCTGCGGTGGGAGACGATATCAAGAGCCAGGTGGGAGCCACCATCGTACATCGTACCCTGGCCCAGCTTATGATCGACCGGGGAGTGCCCATCAAGCGCACCTATCAGCTCAATTTCGGCGGGAATACCGATTTTCTGAACATGCTGGCCCGGGAGCGTCTCAAGACCAAAAAGATCTCCAAGACCGAGGCCGTCTCCAGCCTCCTGCCCTACGACATCGGGGCGGATAACATCCATATCGGCCCCTCGGATTATGTTCCCTGGCTCAAGGACAACAAGATCGCCTATATCCGACTGGAGGGAGAGCTTTTCGGTGGGGTGCCCATGTACATCGAACTCAAGCTCAGTGTGGAGGATTCGCCCAATTCCGCGGGTTCGGCCATGGATGCCATCCGTTGCGCCAAGCTGGCCAAAGATCGCGGGATCGGAGGGCCTTTGATTTCCATCTCCGCCTATACCATGAAACATCCGCCGGAGCAGTACCCCGACTGGAAGGCCCGTCAGATGACCCTGGAGTTTATCCAAGGCAAGCGTGAACGGTAGTACAGAGATACGCAACTCTAGTGATCTTTTACGGGTGCTCCGGAGTCATCCGGAGTGGTTAGAGGAATTGCGGGCTGTGGTGCTCAGTGCGGACCTCCTGGAGCTTCCCAGAAAATTCGAGGAATTTATAAGGTATCGTTACCCCGAATTTAAAAGGAGGGCAGGAGCCCAGGAGGTCCGAC
>DRMH01000093.1 GCA_011322625.1 Thermosulfurimonas dismutans
GAAAGTGCAGCCGCTGATGTACGGAGCAGGCCACGAAAGGGGCCTGAGACCCGGCACAGAGAACATCCCCGCAATCGCCGGATTCGGCAAGGCGGCCGAGATCGCAGCATGATCACAAACACGCCCACCACCACCGCCGAGGCTGTAAGAAGCATGGGACGGAAACGAACCGCCCCGGCATCGATCACCGCGTCCTCTAGGGAATATCCCTGGGCCAGCCGCAGCTCGATAAAGTCCGCCAGAATGATGGAGTTCCGCACCACGATACCGGCCCCGGCGATGAAACCGATCATGGAGGTGGCGGTGAAAAAGGCCCCCATCAGGGCATGGGCCGGAAGTATCCCGATGAGCGAAAGGGGAATCGGGGCCAGGATGACCAGAGGCACCGTGTAGGACTTAAACCAGGCCACCACCAGGAAATAGATCAGGATCAGACAGGCGGCAAAGGCCAGACCCAGATCCCGGAAGACCTCGTAGGTGATCCGCCATTCCCCGTCCCACTTCACCGCCCACTGACGGGCGGAAAAGGGTTGATGCCGGTAATAGATATGAATGGGGCTGCCGTCCGGGGCCCGTAACTGATGCAGGGCCTTGTTGATCTTGAGAATTCCGTAAATGGGGGCCTCCTCCCGGCCGGCCATGTCCCCCACCACATAGACCACCGGATGGAGGTTCTTGTGGTAGATGGGGTGCGGCACCACCCTCTTTTCCCAGTGAGCGATCTCGGAAAGGGGTACCAGTCGCCCGGAAAGGCTCCGCACCTTGAGCTGGGAAAGATCCGGGAGCGAGGAACGCTCGGCCACCGGAAAACGTAGTTTGATATAAACGTCCTCCTTGGCCGAGGGATCGTGGAAGAGCCCCAGGATCTTTCCGGGAAGGGCGGTCTGCAGCACCTCCAGCACCCGCTGGGGAAGCACCCCGGAGAGCATGGCCTTGGTGCGATCCACCCGCAGGCGCCATTCCACCTGGGGCTCGGTCATGTACCAGTCCACATCCACCACCCCGGGGGTACGGGCGAAGATCTCCTTGATCTTGCGGGCCAGCTCGATCTGCTGCTCGTAATTCGGGCCATATACCTCCGCCACCAGCGACTGAAGCACCGGAGGCCCCGGCGGGACCTCGGCCACGGTCACCCGGGCCCCGTATTTCCGGGCCACCGCCGTCACCAGAGGCCGCACCCGCTTGGCTATATCATGGCTCTGGAGTTTCCGGTGGTGTTTATCCACCAGATTGACCTGAATGTCGGCCACATGATCGCCCTGGCGCAGATAGTAGTGCCGCACCAGACCGTTGAAGTTGAAGGGAGCCGCGGTCCCGATATAAAGCTCCATATCCGTGATGAGGGGTTCCTTCATCAGGGCCCGGGCCATCTCCTCCGCCACCCGGGCGGTCTTCTCCAGCGAACTGCCCTCGGGCATGTTCAGAATGATCTGAAATTCGTTCTTGTTGTCAAAGGGCAGCATCTTCACATAGACCTTCTTGAAATAGATGAGGGAGCAGGACAGGAGGAAAAGCACCCCCACGGTGAAGAGAAAGGCCCAGCGCCAGGCCGCACTGCGGATGTAGTGCCCCATGATCCAGCGGTAAATCCGGGTAATCAGGGTCTCCTTTTCCTCCTCGCGGGCATGCCTGGGCAGGAAGTGGTAGGCCACCCAGGGGGTGATAACAAAGGCCACGGCCATGGAAAGGAGCATGGCCACCGAGGCCCCCACGGGCATGGGCCGCATATAAGGGCCCATAAGTCCCCGCACGAAACCCATGGGAGCGATGGCCGCAATTACCGTAAGGGTGGCCAGGATAAGCGGGGCCTGCACCTCCACCACCGCCCCCACGATGATGTCCCGGAAGGATTTGCCCCGGTTCTCCGGCAGATGCAGATGCCGGACGATGTTCTCCACATCCACGATGGGGTCGTCCACCAGGATGGTGATGCAGAAGATGAGGGCGAAGAGGGTGACCCGGTTCAGGGTGTAACCGTAGAGGTAGTAAATCATCAGGGTTACCGCCAGGGTCACCGGGATGGAGACCAGCACCACCAGGCTGGCCCGGGCCCCCAGGAAGATCCCGATGAGAATGGCCACCGAGACCGTGGCAATGAGAAGGTGTTCCAGCAGGGTGTCGGTCTTGTCCTTGGCGGTCTGTCCGTAATTACGGGTTACGGTAACATGCACATCGTCGGGGATGAGGTCCCCTTTGAGCAGTTCGACCTTGGCCAGGATCTTGTTGGCCAGTCGGGTGGCGTTCCAGCCCTTGCGTTTGGCGATGGCCAGGGTCACCGCCGGATAAAGCTTGCCCGGCTCTCCCTGGATGCCCCGCTGATCGGCCGCCGGCCCCGGAACCATGAACACATAGGCCTTGGGCTCCTCCGGACCATCCACGATGCGGGCTATATCCTTGAGGAAGACCGGGCGTCCGGCCACGGTCTTGATCACGGTGTTCTCCAGGTCCCGGATACTGTGATAGAAGTTCCCCAGCCGCACCACAAAGGAATAATCCTTCCGCCGATACTGCCCCACCATCCGGGCCCGGTTCTGGGCCTGAATGATCCGGGCCACATCCACCGGATCCAGCCCCAGGGCATAAACCCGATCCGGAAGGAGCTCGATCCGGACCTCCCTACGGAGACCGCCCTTGATGAAGGTCTCCGCGATACCGGGAATGTTCCGGATCTCGTCGTCCACCCGGGCCACGATCTGGCGCAAACGATAAGCATCGTAACCCTTCCCCCAGAAGGTCAGGGTCACAATGGGAACGTCGTTTATGTCGTGGGGTTTCAGAATGGGACGGGAACATCCCGGAGGAATCCAGTCCAGGTGGGCATAGAGTTTGTCGTAGGTCTTGACCAGGCTCTTTTCCGGGTCCTGCCCCACCCGGAAACGCACTATGGTGAGGGCCCGACCGTTATAGGCGGTGGAATAA
>DRMH01000094.1 GCA_011322625.1 Thermosulfurimonas dismutans
AGGCCGGAAGCACGCAGCAAAACGAGGACTTCAATATGGAGTCCCTTTACAAGGGCAAATACTGCGGGGTCTGCCATAACGGAGAGATGGCCTTTGCCTCCAACACCCGCTGTGCCAGCTGTCACATCGGGGTAATGGGGTACGAACGCCTCCTCAAAAAACAACACTCCTCCGAGTCCTCCTCCGAACACTGAAACTTAAGCAAGACTTGCTTCTCCGGGTATTAACGATTATCTTCCCCCTCGAAAGAGGGGGATTTTTATCTTTATGGCTATAGAAAAGGGAGATCGGGTTACCTTTCGGTATCAGGTCTTTGCCGAGGGCGGTCTGGTTGACGCCTCGGAAAAACCGGTCCATATTCGAGTGGGGGAGGGTCGATTCCCCCCTTCGGTGGAAAGGGCCTTCCTGGGCCGAGAGAAAGGGGCCCGTTTCTCGGTATGGGTGCCCCCCGAGGAACACTATGGCCGATATGACCCTAAAAAGGTGCGTTTTTTGCCCAGCGAAAAGATCCCCTCTCAGGTCCGTATCGGGGAGACCGTTCTGGTTCAGGATGAGTTCGGGGTCCTTCATCCGGCCCGGCTGGCCCGCAGGGACCGAAATATCGCGGTGGTGGATCTAAATCATCCTCTAGCCGGAAAATACCTGCGTTTCGATATAGAGATCCTGGAGGTAGAAAAGGAAGACCTGCACCCGGAAGTCCAGCATTCGGAGGTTGCGGAGCCTTCTGAGGAAAGGAGGGAGTTATGAAGTACATCGTACTGGTGGGTGATGGAATGGGGGATTTTCCCCTCAAAGAACTGGAGCGACGCACACCGCTTGAGGTGGCCACCACCCCCGGGCTCGACTTTCTGGCCGAACACGGCGAGATAGGTCTGGTGCAGACCATTCCTCAGGGGCTTCCCCCGGGAAGTGACGTGGCTAATATGAGTCTTCTGGGATACCCACCGGAGAAAAAATATACCGGTCGAGGGCCCATCGAGGCCGCCAGTCTGGGTATCCCCATGCGGCCGGAGGACGTGGCTTTTCGTTGCAACCTGGTAACCCTGAAAAAGCAGGGGCCTCAGCTGGTGATGGAGGACTACAGTGCCGGCCACATCTCCACCGAGGAGGCCCGGATCCTGATCGAGGATATAAATCGAGAACTGGCTACGGACAAGCTGGAACTCTTTTGCGGAAAAAGTTATCGTCATATCCTCCTGTGGCGCGGGGGGCCGGAGGGTCTTCGCACGGTACCTCCGCATGATCTTCTGGGGAAAAACGTTTACCATGCCTGGCAGGTCTATCGCGAGGAACCCCTGTTGAGGGACTTTCTGGTGAAGGCCATCCGGATCCTGGAAAAGCATCCCTTGAATCGCAGGCGGATCGAAGAGGGGAAACCCCCGGCCAATGCCCTCTGGCCCTGGGGGCAGGGGCGTCTTCCCCAGCTGGAGCCCTTTGAGGAAAAATGGGGGCTTTCCGGAGGGGTGGTGGCGGCGGTGGATCTCATCAAGGGGCTGGGGCGCCTGGCCGGTCTGAAGATCATCGAGGTGGAGGGAGCTACCGGATGGATAGATACCAATTATGAAGGAAAGGCCCTGGCCGCCATGGAAGCCCTGAACGAGGCGGACTTTGTTTTTGTGCACGTGGAGGCCCCGGATGAGGCTTCCCACCAGGGCTCCATAGACCTGAAAATCAAGGCCATTCAGGACTTCGATCGTTATGTGGTGCGCACGGTGATAGAGGAAGCCGCGGCCCGTTTTCAGGAATACCGCATTTTAGCCGTTACCGATCATCTCACCCCCATTCCCCTGCGTACCCATTCCTCCAAGCCGGTTCCCTTCGTTATCTTTGATTCCCGGGACCCCTCCCGCCGCCGGCAGGAGGGCTTTTCGGAAGCCACGGCCCAGAGGGCCGGGCTCTTCCTTCCGAATGGTGAGGCCCTGATGAGCCGCTTTCTGGAACGAGAGCCCCGGCTACCCCAGGAGTAAGAAGGATGCTCGGCACGGATTTTTTGATCATCGGTTCGGGGATCGCCGGACTCAGCCTGGCTCTTAAGTTGTCCGAACTGGGAGAGGTATGGGTGATCACCAAAAAGAGGGCCACCGAGGGGGCCACCTCCCTGGCCCAAGGGGGGATAGCCTGCGTTATGTCCGAAGACGACTCCTTCGAGCTTCATATTGAGGATACCCTCCGGGCCGGAGACGGGCTTTGTCGTAAAGAAACCGTGGAGCTGGTGGTGCGCCAGGCCCCGGAACGGATAAAAGAACTTATGGCCTGGGGGGTGGAATTTTCCCGGGACCCTCAGGACCCTTCCCGCTTCGATCTGGGACTGGAGGGGGGGCATTCCCGCCGGCGTATCCTGCATGTGGAGGATCATACCGGAAGGGAGATCGAGAAGGTGCTTCTGGCCCGGGTTCGGGAAAGACCCCGGATCAGGCTTCTGGAAGGGCATCTGGCCGTGGATCTCATCACTCTGGGAAAACTCCGAAGAGATTATGCCGGAAACCGGGTGGTAGGAGCCTATGTTCAGGAATGGACCAGTGGATGTATCGAGGCCATCCGGGCTCGCATGGTAATCCTGGCCACCGGAGGGGCCGGCAAGGTGTATCTTTACACCAGCAACCCGGATACGGCCACCGGGGATGGCATCGCCCTGGCGGTAAGGGCCGGGGCCCGGGCCACCAATCTGGAATTTGTTCAATTTCACCCTACCTGCCTCTACCATCCGCGGGCCAAAAATTTTCTCCTTTCCGAGGCCTTAAGGGGCGAGGGAGCCCGCCTCCTGGATCCTCAGGGACAACCCTTTATGCATCGCTACCATCCCGACGGCGAACTCGCCCCCCGGGACATCGTGGCCCGGGCCATCGATATGGAACTCAAACGCAGCGGAGCCGACCACGTGTGGCTGGATATCTCCCACCGTCCGGCGGACTTCATCAAGCAGAGATTCCCTTATCTTTACGAGACCTGTCTGCGTTTCGGCTATGATCTTACCCGCGAACCCGTACCGGTAGTGCCGGCGGCGCATTATCTCTGCGGAGGGGTCTATACCAATCTCTTTGCCGAAACGGATATTCCCGGGCTTTTCGCCGTGGGGGAATGCGCCTGCACCGGTCTTCACGGGGCCAACCGTCTGGCCTCGAATTCGCTGCTCGAGGCCCTGGTTTTTGCTCACCAGGCCTATCTGCGTATTCGGGATCTCTGGCCGGAATGGCGGAAACTACCTCTGGTGGAGGTGCCGGAATGGGATCCGGGGGGAGCCGTGGATATGGAGGAACGGGTCCTCATTTCCCATAACTGGGATGCCATTCGTCGCCTCATGTGGAACTATGTGGGTATCGTGCGCAGCCTGGATCGTCTGGAACTGGCCCGCCGGCGCCTGGCCTTTATCGCCAGAGAGATAGAAGACCACTACTGGCGTTATATCCTCACCCCGGAATTCGTGGAGCTGCGCAATCTCTGTCAGGTGGCCCGGTTGATCGTGGCCTCAGCTCTGTCCCGCCGGGAATCCAGGGGAACGCACTATCTGCGCGATTTTCCCCACAAGGACCCCGCCCTGGCCCGTGAAATTCCGGTTTCCCGGGAGGTCCTGGTAAATTATGAGCTCTGAAAGCGTGGCCCGCAGGCTGGCCCTTATCCGGGAACGGGTGGCCGAAGCCGCCCTGCGTAAGGGGCGCCGTCCGGAAGAGGTGAAGATCCTGGGGGCCTCCAAGGCCCAGCCCCCGGAAAAGATCCGGGAGGCCGTAGAGGCCGGCCTTGAGATCCTGGGAGAAAATTACGTCCAGGAGGCGGAAAAGAAAAAAACCCTCCTTTCCGATCTTCCGGTTTCCTGGCACCTTATCGGCTATCTCCAGAAGAACAAGGCCCGCAAAGCGCTTCAGCTTTTCGATCTCATTCAGACCGTGGATCGACCGGAAATCGCCCAGCGCCTATCCCGTCTGGCCCGGGAGATGGGACGCACCCTGCCCGTTTTCATCGAGGTCAACCTGGGCGGGGAGGAAACCAAGGCCGGGATCCCTCCCGAAAAACTTTTAGATCTGGTCCGCCTGGTAAAGGATCTTCCCGCCCTCGACCTGCGGGGGCTGATGACCATCCCCCCTTATTCCCCCGATCCGGAAGATTCGCGAAAATTTTTCCGAAAATTACGAGAGTTAAAGGAACAAATTGAAGATCTTTATGAACTTACGCAACCTCTGGAACTTTCCATGGGCATGAGTCACGACTACGAGGTGGCGGTAGAGGAAGGGGCCACGGTGATCAGGATCGGAACCGCGCTTTTCGGGCCGCGTCCTCCTAAAGGTGGTGCCTGAAGGTCCCCTGAAAAGAGCGGCCCTGGGTATCTCTCTGGGATTGCTCCTTTCCTTCTGGGGAGTATCCCTTCCGCTGCGGATCTTTCTGACCGGGCTCGGATTCCTCGCAGGGCCGACCACCGGAGTCTTTGCTCTGGGGGGAATGCTCTACGGAGCGTGGTTTCGGCAGAGCCGGAACCGCCCTTTCCCCTCAGGCAGGATAAGCGGAAAAATTGTAAGGCAGAGCATAAGAACCTACGGGGTGGTCCTGCGGGTAAAACTGGATTCAGGGGTGCGGGGGGAGATCCTTTCCCGGATCCGGATCCCGGAATGTACGGTGGGGTCCCGTTTTGAGGCCCGGATGCGTCCCACCTCCGGGCACCTCAACCCCTTCGGTCCTCCGCTCCGGATGGTCCTTCTGGCCCGTGGACTTTCCTTTCGGGCCTATCTCCAGAAGGATCAAATTCTGTGTTTCCCCTCCACCGAAGACTTCTTAGAAATTCTGCGGGACCGACTGGACTTCTTTTCCGGGAGCCTTTCCCCTCCGGCGCGGGGACTTTTCCGGGCCCTGATCCTGGGAGAAAAGACGGATCTGCCCGGAGATCTGGGGGACCGGATACGTGAACTGGGAATCTATCACTTTCTGGCGGTATCCGGGTTTCACTTAGGGCTTCTTTACGGGTTTCTTTTCTGGGGGGCTCGCTTTCTGTGGCCCCGGATCTTTCCCCGTTCGGAGCTTCCGGCCCAGGTTCCCGCCGCCTGGGTGGGACTTGCGGGGGCCTTCCTTTACGCCCTTCTTTCCGGCCTTTCGCCCTCAACACAACGAGCCCTGCTCATGCTCTCCCTTTATACCCTGGCCCGAAGTCTCCTTCGCCGGGTCTCCGGTCCGGATCTCCTGGCCGGAGCCGTGTTGCTGGCCCTGCTCTGGAAACCTTACTGGATCCTTCATCCCTCCTTCCGTCTCTCGGTGATGGCGGTGATCGGGGTCCTTCTGGGGCACCGCTGGAGTCGAAAAATGAAGATCGAAAACCGCCCGGTCCGTTTCCTGATGGAGGGGTTCTTGATCTCCCTGGGGGCCTGGATCTTTACCCTGCCCCTCATTCTCTGGTCCTTTGGAAGGGCCTCCTGGGCCGGCCCCCTGAACACCCTCATCTTTTCACCCCTGTGGTGCCTGGTCATCATTCCCGGAGAGATGCTGGCCGCTCTGGGGAGTTTCCTTAGCCCGGAAAAGGCCGCCCATCTGGCGGAAATGCTAGCCAAGATCCTGAAATACGCCCTGCGGGTTCCTCTCCCCTGCCCTCCTCTTCTTCCTCCCTTTCCGGTGGGGATGCTGGTTCTGGCCCTGAGTTTTCTGCTCGCAGGTGGTCTTCTTTATCGAGACCGCAAAATCATGGCCGGCGTTTTAACCGCCGGGGCGGTGGGGTTTTTCCTCTTGGGCTGGATGGCCCGGGAGAGGCTTTTCTGGATAGCGGCCCTGGATCTGGGAAAGGCCAACGCGGTAGCGGTCCATCTTCCCGGAAACCGCAATCTGCTTTTCGATGCTGGAGCACGTTTCGGAAGCGTGGATCTGGGAAAGTATCTGCTGGTTCCGGCGCTGGAAAAGATGGGCCTTCATCACCTGGACCTGGTGGTGCTATCCCACCCGGACCTGGACCATGCCGGGGGACTCCCGGCCGTGAAGAGGTCCCTTCCGGTGAAAAAGATCCTCTCCGGAAGCTTTCGCAAGGCTTCCTGGGAAAGGGTGTCCCCGGGGTTCTCCCCTCTTTCCCTGCACTCCTTTACCCGGGAAAGGATGGGTGAGGCCGAGGTGTGGCTTTTTCCGGGGCGGCCCCGGCCTCCGGAAAGGCTTGAAAACCGGGAAGGACTGGTCGGGTATCTCGAATTTCGGGGTCTCAGTCTCTTCTTCCCCGGGGATATCGACCGCACCCGTCTCCGGCGGATGGAAAGAATCCTTGCGACCATTCCTGCCGAGATCCTGATCCTTCCCCATCACGGGGCCCGGAACGGTTTCCTGCCCCCGGCCTGGAGGGTCCTTAAACCCCGGGTGGCTTTGGCCCTGGCCCGGGGAAGGCATCATCCTCATCCCCGGGTCCGGCGGTGGCTTAAAAGGGAAAAAATCCCCCTCTACATAACCGGCCGGCAGGGAGCGATTTTCGTCTTTCTTAAAGGGGAAAAATTTCTGGTCTGTCCCATGAGGAGCCTCACCAAAGGACTTCCTAAAACCCTTCTCTGGCCTTATATTCCTTATGTAATTTCCGGAGGATGTCATTCCTATGAACTTCATACCTTACGAGACCTTTGAACACGGAGCAGACATCGGAGTGCGGGGATACGGACGCACCCTGGAGGAGGCCTTTGCCAACGGGGCCAAGGCCCTTTTTTCGCTGATAGTGGAAAACTTTGAGGAGATAACCCCTGAAAGAGACATCCCGGTGGAGGCGGAGGCCGAACTCCTGGACGAACTCTTTGTGCTCTGGCTAAACCGCCTCCTGACCCTGGCGGATCTTGAGGGGATGGTCTTCCGGGAATTCAGGGTAAAGATTTCCGGAAACAGGCTCGAGGCCCGGGCCCTGGGGGAGGGTCTGGATCCGGACAAACATCGTCTCGGGGTGGAGGTCAAAGGGGCCACCTTTACCCTGGCCCGGGTGACCCGGGAGGGTGAATTCTGGGTAGCTCAGTGTGTGGTGGACGTATGAAACCCGCGGTGGAGATCCTGGATCTGGAACTTCCCGCGCCCTCGCTCACTGATCAGCGCTCCGATGAAAGACGTCTGCGTGAACGCCTCAGGGAACACCTCCGGGCCCAGGTAGAGATTCCTCTGGTGGTGCTGCGCGAACTTCCGGAGATCCTACGGAGGGCGGATTTTCGGGTGAGGGTCATCCTGGGACGCACCGGTGAGGGTTTCCGGGTGCTGGAAGTGCGCACTCCGGAGGAAAAGGCCCCGGTACTGGGCCTGGGCATAGACCTGGGAAGTACCGGGGTGGCCCTTTATCTGGTGGATTTCGAAAACCGCAGGGTTATAGGCAAGAGGGGCTTTCGGAACCCGCAGATCCCCTTCGGCGAGGATATCCTCACCCGTCTCCATCACGCCTCCCGGCAGGAGGGACTGGCCGAACTCCGCGAGGTAACCCTGGAGGCCCTGGACCGGGAGATTCGTGCCCTGGTGGGCGCGGAAAACGTATCCCGGATATATTACGTGGCCTTCTGCGGCAACACCACCATGACCCACTTCTTTCTGGGGCTTCCCACCCGCTGGCTTTACCGGGAACCCTATATTCCGGCCGCCAACTGGTTGGATCCCCTAAGACTCTCCGAGGTAGGACTCCCCGGAGCCAGAGAGGGGCTTATCTTCGTTTTTCCCTCCGGAGGGAGCTATTTTGGAGGGGATCTTATCTCCGGGCTCCTTTTTGCCGGGCTCCATCGTCAGGAAGGCCTGGGGCTGTTCGTGGATGTGGGGACCAATGCCGAGATCGTGCTGGGAAACCGGGAATTTCTTCTGGCCTGTGCCGGAGCCGCCGGTCCCGCGTTGGAGGGAGGGGTCCTCTCCTGCGGGTTGCAGGCCCGGGAGGGGGCCATCGAGCGCATTCGCATTCGGGACCATCGCATCCATTACCAGACCATAGGCAACGTTCCCCCCATCGGGATCTGCGGTTCCGGAACCATCGAACTCCTGGCGGAGCTTTTCCTGAGCGGGCTCATTAATCCCCAGGGAATCTTTCAGGTGGAAAGATGGCCGGAGCGTTTTCGAGAGATAGAGGGGGAGATGGCCTTTGTGGTGGCTGAAGCGGAGGAAACCGGCCACGGAAAACCCATTTACATCACCCAGGGAGAGGTCAAGAATCTCATCCGCTCCAAGGGGGCCATGTACACCATGCTTACGGTGATCTGTCAGAGCCTGGGGGTGGATTTTCAGGATCTGGAGAGTTTTATGGTGGCCGGAAGCTTCGGGAGTCGTATCGATCCCGAAGCGGCCATCACCGTGGGGATGCTCCCGGATCTTCCCCGGGAACGTTTCCGGGTCCTGGGAAACGCCGCAGGGGAAGGGACGGTGCGCTTCCTTTTGCGCGGAAGCTTTGAGGAAGTGCGGGAAATCCTCTCCCGGCTTACCTATCTGGAGATGAACGTGGAAAATCGCTTCATGCAGCTCCTTACCGGAAGCCTCTTCCTCCCGCACACTAATCTGGATCTTTTCCCGAGCGTGCGGGAAAAACTCTCTTTTCGGCAGGGACATTGACAGGAGGTTATCTTCTTCCTACCTTGTTTCTGGAACGGAAATCCGGGTCGAATTTCGAGTACTTTTCAGACGGAATCCTTCATGAGAAAACCCAAAATAGCCCTGGTGGGACGCCCCAATGTGGGCAAATCCACCCTTTTTAATACCCTTATCGGGGAGCGCAAAGCGGTGGTGGAGCGCACACCGGGGGTCACCAGGGATCGCATCTATGGTGAGGCCGACATAGAGGATCAGCGGGTGGTTCTCATCGATACCGGGGGGCTTGAACCCGGGGCCGAGGACCTTCTGGTACGGGAGACCCTCAAACAGGCGGAGGCGGCTCTGAGCGAGGCCGATCTGGTCCTGCTGGTGGTGGAGGCCAAGACCGGTCTAACCCCTCTGGACCAGGAGGTGGCCGAACGGGTGAGGGAGAAGGGCAAGCCCGTGATCCTGGTGGTAAACAAGGTCGAGGGAAAGGAGGACCTTCTCAATGTGGCCGAATTTTATTCCCTGGGCATCGAACCCCTGGTCCCCATTTCCGCCAGACACCAGAAAGGGCTCGAGGAACTGAAACGGCTGATAAAGGAGATGCTACCGGAAACAACCGAGGAGGAGGAACCCCAGGCCGCCCCCCTTGTTAGGGTGGCCATCCTGGGGCGGCCCAACGTGGGCAAGAGTTCCCTTCTCAATCGGCTGGTGGGGTATGAACGCATGATTGTCTCGGATGTCCCGGGCACCACCCGCGACAGTATCGACACCCTTCTCGAGTTGCCGGATGGTCGGCGTTATCTTCTCATAGACACCGCGGGGATCCGGCGCAGACCCCGCATCAAAGCCCGGGTGGAAAAGTTCAGCGTGGATAAGGCCTTCGAGGCCCTGGAGCGGGCCGAGGTGGCGCTTCTGGTGCTTACCGCCGAAGAGGGCATAACCGATCAGGATCAGAAGATCCTGGCCCAGATCGAAAAGCGCCACAAGGCCTGTATTATTTTGATAAACAAATGGGATCTCCTCGACGGAAAACGCGAGGAGGGAAATATCCTCCTCGAGCAGGTGCGTTACGGGGCCCGCTTCGTTCCCTGGGCCCCTATCCTTACCGTTTCGGCCCGCACCGGGCGCAGGGTGAAGGAGATCCTCCCTCTGGTCGAGGAAGTCTATGCCGAATACTCCCGACGCATCCCCACCGCTCAGGTGAACCGGGCCCTGGAAGAAATCAAAAGAGAGAGGGTCCTTTACACCCCCTCCGGTCATCGACTAAAATTTTATTATGCAACCCAGGCGGAGATACGTCCGCCTACGGTGGTGATATTCAGCAATTATCCGGACGAAATTCCCAAAAGTGTAGAACGTTTTATTCGCAATCGGTTGCGGAGTTATCTCGGTTTCCAAAAATCTCCTCTACGGGTGATTTTCAGGCCCCGGCGTTAATCCATGTCTCGCACGGTTTACGGTCCAACCTCCGGTCTGTCTCCGAGTGAAATCCGGGCTCTGGAACGTCTTTATCGGCGCCGCATTCCGCCGGATTATTTGATCACGCATGAGTTGTGCCGGGAAATGGCCCGTCTCTCCCGGGAACTTAACCGTCAGATAGGCATTCTGATCAACCGACGGGGGGAAATCGAGTACGTGATCCTGGGAAGTTACCATCAGATCGTGATTCCGGAGATCGCCCGGGCCCGCAAGGCGAGCGGCCGTCTTCTGGGGTTACGATGTATCCATACCCATCTCTCCCACGAAGGTCTGGATCAGGACGACCTGCTGGATCTGGCCTTTCTTCGCCTGGACACCATGAGCGCTCTGGAGGTGCGGGCGGACGGCCTGCCCGGGCGTCTTCATACCGCCTATCTTTTGCCCCGGCGCGACGAAAACGGATATTACGGGTACCTGGATCCGGCCTATCCCTGGGAACTTAGGGATGATTTTCGGAGGTTGATCGAGTCGCTGGAGGAGGAACTGGAGCGGGTTCGTCCGCTCAAGGAGGTGAGCGACCGGGAGGATCGGGCCCTTCTGGTAGCGGTCCATCCCGGGCCCCGAGCCCTTATGGAGGAACGTCTGGCGGAACTCCGGGAACTGGCCCGCACCGCCGGGGTAGCCGTGGTGGGCGAGGTCCTGCAGAGGAGGAGCGCTCCGGACCCGCGGTATGTGGTGGGGAAAGGCAAACTTTCGGAGATCATCATCCAGGCCATGCAGACCTCGGCCAACCTTCTCATCTTCGACGGGGAACTCAGTCCCTCCCAGGTCCGGGCCCTTACCGAGATCACCGATCTCCGGGTGATCGACCGCACCCAGCTCATTCTGGATATCTTTGCTCAGCGGGCCAGAAGCCGCGAGGGGAAGATCCAGGTGGAGATGGCCCAGCTTAAGTACATGCTTCCCCGCTTGCGGGCCAAAGACGATGCCTTTTCCCGGCTTACCGGAGGGATCGGTGGTCGCGGTCCGGGCGAGACCAAACTGGAGGTGGACCGGCGAAGGATCCGGGAACGTATCGCCCGTCTGGAAAAGGAGTTGAGGGAGATCTCCAAACAGCGGGGGCTAAGACGCAAACGCCGCCGGAGGAAGGGTCTGCCGGTGGTGGCCCTGGTAGGTTATACCAATGCCGGGAAAACCACCCTGCTTAACACCCTTTCCGGGGAGGATTTTCTGGCGGAGGATAAATTGTTCGCCACCCTGGATCCGGCCACCCGCAGGGTATATCTTCCCAACGGGAAAACGGTTCTCTTTACGGATACGGTGGGTTTTATCCGGGATCTTCCGCGGGAACTGCGCAAGGCCTTCCAGGCCACGCTGGAGGAACTTTATGAGGCGGATCTCCTCCTCCATCTGGTGGACATCAGCCATCCCCATTTCGAGGAACATATCCAGGCGGTGGAGGAGATCCTTGACGAAATGGAACTCGGGGTGGAGCGTCTCCTGGTCTTCAACAAGATCGATCGGGTTTCTCCGGAAGAGGTCCTGGCCTACCGGAGACGCTATCAGGCCGAGGCCATTTCGGCCCTGGACCCCCGTACCCTCCCTCCCCTACTCTCCCGCATCGCCCTTTTCCTTGACAGAAGAGCTTCAGCGTGATAGCAAAAATTGGCTGAATCTAATTTTTAAAAGGAGGGAGGGAAATGAGTAAAATCTATGTAGCCGGTCACAAGAGTCCGGATACGGATTCCATTTGTTCTGCCATAGGGTACGCCTATTTACGCAACCAGCTGGTAAAAAGCGGCAGCCCTTATTGTGCGCACCATAAGGAGGAGGCGGTGGCGGTTCGTCAGGGAGATCTCAACCCCGAAACCGAGTTTGTCCTCAAGCACTTCGGGGTCCCCACTCCGGAGCTCATGACCGATGGAGCCGGAAAGAAGGTGATCCTGGTGGATCACAGCGAACGGGGCCAGACTCTGGACAATATCGATCAGGCCGAGATCGTGGCTATTATCGATCACCACAAGATCGGGGACATCACCACCCCCAATCCCATTGTCTTCATTAATATGCCCACCGGGTGCACGGCCTCCATTATCAAGTCCCTGTTCGAATTCTTTAAGGTAGATATTCCCAAGGAGATCGCCGGAATCCTGCTGGCCGCCATCCTTTCGGATACGGTGGCCTTCAAGTCCGTAACCACCACCGATTTCGACAAGAAGGCGGCGGAGGATCTGGCCAAGATCGCCGGCATTGATGACATCATGGCCTTTGCCATGGAGATGTTCAAGGCCAAGAGCGATGTTTCCGGAAAGAGCCCGCGCGACCTTCTCTACCGCGACTTCAAGGATTACACCATGGCCGGCAACAAGGTAGGAGCCGGACAGATCGAGGTGGTGAGCCTGGATCTCCTCGCGGAGGTGAAGGATTCCATCTATGATGAGATGCAGAAGGTGAAGGCCGAGGGAGGGTACCACACCATCGTTCTTATGCTTACCGACATCATGAAGGAGGGAACGGAGCTTCTGGTGGTAACCGACGATCCCGCGGTAATCGAAAAGGCTTTCGGGAAGAAGCTGGAGGGCAAGAGCATCTGGCTGGATGGGGTTATGAGCCGTAAGAAACAGGTGGTGCCGCCGCTGGAGAAGGCCTTCGGGGCCTAAGGGGTTTGAGTCTTAAGGGCGGGCCCTGGCCCGCCCTCTTTTTTTATTTCTCTTCCCTTAATCTCCGGGCAATCTCCCGGGCCACCTTTTCACCGGAAAGAAGCATTCCGCCGAAGATGGGCCCCATCCGGAAGGAACCGAAGGTGGCGTTGGCCGCCATTCCGGCCACGAATATGCCGGGGTAAACCTCCCGGGTGTTCTCCAGGGTGGTGGTTTCGGCCACCTCCGCCCAAAGGGAGCGCTCGCCTTCGATCTTGCCGCTGGGAGTGAAAAGTTTCACATTCATCTTGCGCTGAAGCACGTGAAGCACGGAAAGCTCGTGTCCGGTGGATTCCACCACGTATCTGGAGCGCACGGCCAGGGGATCCACGTGAAGCCCGCCCATTTCCACCGCCGTCCAGTTGATAACCAGCCCCACCACCCTGTTTTCTCGCACCATCACGTCTTCCACACTGAAGAGATTGAAGATGGAAGCCCCGGCTTTCCGGGCGGCGAACCCCAGAGCGCAGACGCATTCCACGGAATCGGCGGTGTAGTATCCCTCCTGCCACGGTTCCACCCGAACCCCCACTTCCCTGAGGATCCGGGCTCCCTCTTCCTGCACCACTATCTCGTTAAACATCATGCCTCCGCCCCACATCCCTCCTCCGATGGAGAGTTTGCGCTCGAACACGGCCACCTTAAACCCTTCCCGGGCAAGCTTCCAGGCCGCGGTGAGTCCCGCCGGTCCGGCCCCCACGATGGCCACATCCAGCTCCAGCGCCCCTTCCAGTTTGGCCATAAACCTCTCCACAATAGCCTGCGTAATCTTCACCTCGTCCAGAGCCATGTCTTCTCCTCCTTTCCAGGAACTCTTGAATTGGTTAATCCGACTAACTCACTATAATTTCCTTCACCCAAAGGGCAATAGTAAGTGAAAAATTTCAATTAAAGGTTTCGGTAATCTTCAGGTGGATATCCACCGCCGGAGCGGAATGGGTGAGGCGCCCCACGGAAATGAGGTCCACCCCGGTCTCGGCAAAGGCCCTTACATTCTCCAGGGTTACTCCTCCGGAGACCTCAAGGAGCACCTGGGGCCGCAGGGAGCGGGCCCGAGCCACGGCCTCCCGGACGCGAGGGGGATCGAGGTTGTCCAGAAGAATGACCTCGGCCCCGGCGGAAAGGGCCTCTTCCAGTTCCTCCAGGGAACTTACCTCCACCTCCAGGCGAAATGTATGAGGGAGTTTTTCCCGGGCCCTTTTTATCGCCTCTCTGATCCCCCCGCAGGCCCGGATATGATTATCCTTGATCAGGACCCCCTCGGAGAGGCCCAAGCGATGATTATGGCCTCCCCCTACCCTTACCGCGTATTTTTCCAGGTAACGCAGACCCGGGATGGTCTTACGGGTATCCACTATCCGCACCGGAAACCCCTGTACCGCCTCCACAAAACGACGGGTAAGGGTGGCTATGCCGGAGAGATGTTGCAGAAAATTAAGGGCCACCCGTTCTCCCTGGAGGATGGAACGAATCCGTCCCCGCACCTCAAAGAGGACGGTATAAGCCTCCACCCGTTCCCCTTCCCTTACCCGAAAATCCAGTTCCAGCTCCGGATCGATCACCCTGAAGACCTCCCGGGCCACCGGCAACCCGCACACCACCAGCGGCTCCTTGCTCCGACATACTCCTCGCCCCTTTAATTCCTCCGGGACCAGGGCCTCGGTGGTAGGGTCCCCAAAAAAGAGATCCTCCCTTAAGGCCTGCTCCACCAGAGGTCGCAGCATCCAGGCGGCAAGTACCATGTTAAGGGATTGTAGCCCCCACCGTCCCGGGGTCAAGTTCCCGGGAGGGTTCAAAAATTTGACACCGCAGAGGCAAAGAGGTAAAAAACGAATACATGCAGGAAATTATCGGGCAAAGCCCGGCCATCAAAGAGGTCTTCCGTCTCATCGAGAAGGTCGCTCCCACGGAGAGCACGGTTCTAATTTTAGGAGAATCCGGGACGGGAAAGGAACTGGTGGCCCGGGCCATTCATCGGCAGAGTCGGCGCAGCGAGGGGCCCTTTGTCCCGGTAAACTGCGGGGCCATTCCCGAGGAACTGCTGGAATCGGAACTCTTCGGTTACGAGAAGGGGGCCTTCACCGGGGCTCATCGCAGCAAGCCCGGCCGCTTCGAGATGGCCGAGGGAGGGACCATCTTCCTGGATGAGATCGCGGAGATGAGCCCTAAGCTTCAGGTCAAACTCCTGCGGGTGCTTCAGGAAAAGACCGTGGAGCGTCTGGGAGGAGAACGACCCATTCCGGTAAACATCCGCATCATTGCCGCCACCAATCGCGATCTGGAAAGGGAGGTTGCGGAGGGGCGTTTCCGCAAGGACCTTTACTTCCGGCTTAACGTTATCCCCATCCATTTGCCTCCCCTGCGAGAAAGGAAGGAAGACATCCCGCTTCTGGCCGAACACTTTTTGCGCCAGTTCTGTGCCCGGGAGGAGGTGCCCCTCAAGCGCCTTTCCGAGGAGGCCCTTCAGTATCTTCTACGCTACTCCTGGCCGGGCAACGTAAGGGAGCTGGAAAATCTCATGGAGCGCCTGGTAATCCTTTCCGAAAACGAGACCATAGGGCCGGAGGACCTCCCCGATCATATCGTCCGGGCTCCGGATCGCCCCCCCTTTACCATCAAGGACTTCGGGTTTGAGGAATTTAGTCTTCCCAAGGCCCTTCAGGAAATAGAGAAGGAATTCATCCTGCGGGCCCTGCGGGCCTCTAAAGGGGTCAAGAGCCAGGCCGCCAAACTCCTGGGGATAAAACGCACCACCCTCATCGAAAAGATCAAACGCCTGGGGCTGGAATAAAGGTCTGTTTTTTGCATATCTCCTCCGGTGAAGATTCAGAGATCGGAACCAAGCGAAGATGCGCAGACTCGTGGCCATAGGAATCCTGATCCTCTGGGTGGGAGGGGTATTCCCGGTTCGGGCCGGACAGAAACCCGAGGAGGATCCGGCCTGGTGGCTGAAACAGACGCGGTTTGCCTATCGGCAGGGCGATTTCCTAGGAGCCCTTTATCTGGTGCGGGAGCTTCGTCGGCGTTTTCCCGGCTATCAACCCGCCGCGGTGCTGGAGGCCCATATCCTTTATGACCTGGGAAAATATCAGGAATGCGCCCGACTTTTGGGCCCTCTATCCCTCTCCTATGAACTGGCTCCGGAGGATTTGCTCCTTCTGGCCCGGACCTATCTTCATCTGCAAAAGGCCGGGGAAGCCCTATTTTACGCCCGGCTGGTGGAGAAGAAGGCCCGTAGAGCCGACCTGATATGTGCGGCCCGAATAGTGGCGGCCCGGGCCTATCTCCGGAATCGCATCAAGACCAAAGCCGCGGAAAAGGCCCGGGAGGTGCTGAAGTCCGCTTGTGCCAAGCCCTTCATTGCTCAGGCTCTGGAGGTGCTTCTGGAGGCGGGAACGCCGATCCAAGAGATCCAGCAGTATCTCGCCCGCCAACCGGAACTGGAATTTTATGCCCCGGGGATCTTTAAATTCCTGGGAGATTATTTTCTCCGTAAGGGAAAGCTTAAAAAGGCCGAGGAGGCCTACTTTCGCTATCTTAATCTCTCGGGCCGTGAAAACGAGGCCCCGGAACTCCTGCTTAAGCTCGGCGAGGCCTATTTCCGGCGGGGGCGTATCCGAAGGGCCCGCATCTTTTACAAGCTGCTGGCCACCGCCTGGCCCCATACCGACCAGGCCCGATTCGCCAAGTTCAGGCTTTACCACCTCTCCTACATCCTGGACAAACGCCTGGGGCTGCCCACCGTGGAGCAACGCAAGGCCCTCATCCCCCTGATCAATGAATTGCGTCGAAGGCATCCCCGAAATCCCATTACCCCGGAGGCCCAGGCCCTGGAGATCCAGCTCTATCTCGAGGATCATAAACCCGAAAAGGCCTTTGAGACCGCGGTGGATTTTATGCGTCGCTATCCCCGGTCGCCCTTTCTCTCGCGGGTGCACGGTCTCTTCTGTGAAGCAGCCAACCTCTATCTGGCCAGTCTGTTCACCCGCAAGGCCTACTTCCGCATCATAGAACTGAACCGAACCTATGCCTCCTTTGCGGAAAAGTCCCGCTGCGGAGTATATTTTTACTGGCTGGGCAAGGTCTATCAGCAATATTTCCTTTATACCCGACGCAATTACTATTTTCTAAAGGCTTTCGCCTGGGGGGTACCGGAACCCTATCAACCTGAACTTTATCTGACCCTTATCTCCGCGGCCCTGGAGGAGGAAAAACTGCAGGAAGCCGCGGAGCTTCTAAAGGCCTTTGTGAAGAAATTCCCCTTTTACGCCACCAACCCCCGGTATCTTTATCTACGGGCCCTTTACGATTATAAGGCCGGAAGGATCAAGGAAGCCCATCACCTCCTGGAGGATCTTTTCCGGCGGAAGGGGCTATCTCCGGATCTGCGGCAGAAGGTCCTGAAGACTTACTGGAGGTTGGCCCTCAAGATCAAGGATATAGACCTGGCGCTGCGCATTGTGAAGGATCCGGATTTCCGGGCCACGGACAGCGATTTCGCCTTTCTCATCCAGATGGCCCTGGAGAACGAGGATTATTTACGGGCCGGCCAGATCCTCAAGGAAGCCCGGAAACGGTATCCTCAATCCGTTACCTTAAAGTGGCTGGCCGGGGTATATTTGGAAAAGATGGGACGCACCGAGGCCCTTTCCGTGTGGAAGGAGCTGGCCGGCGGAAATTCCACCGAGGCCCGTCTGGCGCGGGGCATCCTGCGGAGCCTTCAACTGGTGGATGAAGCCCGAGAGGTAATATATTAGGGTTATGGGTGCAAGCATCTGGCTGATTTCCGCGCGGCCGGAGGTCCTGAGTCTGAAGGATCTCCTCTCCCCCGAAGGGGTGGAGTGTCTTTCTTTTCCGGATCTTTCCCGGCTTCCGGCCCTGAACCAGGGCCCCGCGGTGATGGTGGTCGAGGTGTCAAGCGAGGGTCCTTCTCCGCGTCGAATTCTTGACGACCTTCGAAAACGCTGGCCCGGATGCCGGGTGATCTTTCTGGCCGAGGAGGTGGATCTGGAAGAGGCCGTGGCCTCGGTCAAGGCTGGTGCCTACGATTTCCGGCTGCTGCATACGGATCCCGAGGTACTTCGGAGACTGATCCTTCAGGCCCTTCGCGATACCGCCGGTCCACCCGGGGAAGAAAGGTTCCTCACCCGGGACCCGGGGCTGCGGGCCCTTCTGGAGAAGTTGCGTTCGGTGGCCCGAAGCCGGGCCCCCATCCTCATCACCGGGGAGTCCGGCACCGGGAAGGAGGTGCTGGCCCGCTGGATCCATGAGAATAGCGATCGTGCCCGGGGCCCCTTCCTGGCCATCAACTGCGCCGCCCTGCCCGAGGCCCTGCTGGAATCGGAACTCTTCGGGTACGAAAAAGGGGCCTTTTCCGGTGCCCTCCATCGCAAGAAAGGCAAATTCGAACTGGCGGACGGAGGGACCCTCCTCCTGGACGAGGTCAGCGAAATGCCTCTGCCCCTTCAGGCCAAACTTCTGAGGGTGCTTCAGGAGGGAGAGATAGACCGTCTGGGAGGGGCCTATCCCATAAAAGTGGATGTGCGGATTCTGGCCACCACCAACCGGGATCTGGAAGCGGAGGTAGAGGCCGGACGCTTCCGCCAGGATCTTTATTTTCGTCTTAACGTTATTCCCGTTCACCTGCCTCCTCTCCGGGAACGTCCCCGGGATATTCCCTTTCTGGCCCAGCATTTTTTGCGGGAGTTCGCCCGGGCCTACGGAAAATCCATCCAGGGATTCGCACCGGAGGTAGTGGAAGCCCTTCAAAATTACGATTTTCCGGGAAACGTACGCGAACTCAAAAATCTGGTAGAAAGGGCGGTGTTGTGGTGCGAGGGGCCGCAAATAACCCTGAAGGATCTCTTCTGGAGCCCGGAGAAAGTCCCCTCCCCTTCCTCTCCGGTGAAACCCTTACGAGAGCTGGAAAAGGAGGCCATTCTTAAGGCCCTCCGGGCCTGTGGAGGGAACCGCACCCGGGCCGCGGAACTCCTGGGCATAAGCGTACGCACCCTGCGGAACAAACTCCGGGCCTATCGGGCACAGGGTTTGCTATAGAAATTTTAACGGGAGGTGAGCCGAAATGTTCGGACGTCTTTTCGAGAAGACCTGGAATGTGGTGGCCCGCAGCCTGAGATTGCGCATCCTGCGCCACGAGGTCCTTTCGGCCAATATCGCCAATGTGGATACCCCGGGTTATCGACGCAAAGACATTCCCTTCGAAAAGATCATGCGGGCCTATCTGGGAGAGGAATCCCTTCCTCTGCGGCGCACCCGTCCCCGCCATCTATCCCTGGTCTCCACGGAAGGAAAGATAGAAACCATCCAACCCGAGGATGTGGGGACCCCGAACAATGTCTCCCTGGAGGAGGAAATGTCCAAGCTTATGGAGAATCACCTCCTTTATCAGGCCACGGTTCAGGCCCTGATAAAGGAGGTCCAGCTCATGCGAGAGGCCATTACCGAGGGAGGTAGATAGTCATGAGGTTGCTTACCGCCCTTCGACTGGCCGCAGGGGGTCTTCTGGCCCAGAGGACCAGACTTAACGTGGCGGCCATGAACCTGGCCAACGCCGAGGTTACTCGCACCGCTGAGGGAGGTCCCTACCGGGCCAAGGATGTCATCCTGGCCGCCGAACCCCTGGAGGGAGAGGAGGTAGAGGGGGTGAAGGTGGTGGGGATCGTGGATGATCCGGCTCCGTTCAAGGAGGTCTATGATCCCTCCCATCCGGATGCGGACGCCCGGGGGATGGTGAAATACCCCAATGTGGACATCCTTACCGAGATGGTAGAGTTGCTTTCCGCGGGACGGGCCTATGAGGCCAATCTAACCGTGGTGAACCTTACCCGGGATCTTTTCCTCAAGACCCTGGATATCCTGCGTTAGGAGGTCCATCATGAAAGTTCAGAACCTTTCCCTTAAGGCCTGGCCGGACCTTCTCGCCCCTCCGGATAAAAAGTCCCGGGGGTTTGAGGACCTTCTCCGGACCAAACTCAGGGAGGTGGATCAGGACCAGAAGGAGGCCCTTTTCAGGCTCCGGGCTTTTGCTGCGGGCAAGGATACGGATGTGGCCGGGCTGAGCCTGGCCCTGGCCCGGGCCGAGCTTTCCTTCAGGATGGTGCTGCGGATCCGAAACAAGATCCTTGAGGCCTATCAGGAGATCATGAGGATGCAGATCTAAAGGGTGAACGTTTATGAAGTGGCCTCAACCCCGTGAGGTAGTCGAACAGCTGCGCACCTTTTACCAGGGCCTGGGAAGGGAACAGAAGATCCTGGGAGGGGTCCTCATTCTTCTTACCGTAGCCGGACTCGCGGGCCTGATCCTCTGGGCCTCCCGCACGGAGTGGGGTCTTCTCTATCGCGGTCTGCCCCAGGAGAGTGCCGCCGAGGTGGTCAGTTATCTCAAGAGCAAGAACATCCCCTACAAACTGGAGCCCGGGGGGACCATCCGGGTTCCGCGGGACAAGGTCCTGGAGTTGCGCATGGAGATCGCCGCTCAGGGCCTGGTGGGAGGCCCCGGTCCGGGTTTCGAATTATTCGATAAGGGGCACATCGGAGCCACGGAGTTCCTCCAGAGGGTCAATTATCAAAGGGCGCTGGAGGGGGAACTGGCCCGGACCATAATGAGTTTGAGGGCCATAAAATACGCCCGGGTACATCTGGCCCTTCCCCGGGAAAGTCTCTTCATTGAGGAGGCCAAACCTCCCAAGGCTTCGGTTTTCGTGGCGCTTAAGCCCGGGTATCAGCTTACCCGCCGTGAGATCCTGGGTATCGTGAACCTGGTTTCCGGGGCGGTTACCGGGCTCACCCCGGAAAACATCTCCATTGTGGACTCCACCGGAAGGCTTCTCTATCGGGGACATCGCGAGGAGGAAGAGGTTTCGGCCACTCAACTGGCCTATCAACGCCGTCTGGAGGAATGGTACAAATCCAAGGTGGAGGAACTGCTGGCCCGGGCCCTGGGGCCGGGTAAGGCCGTGGCCCAGGTATCCCTGGAGATAGACTTTGATAAGGGTTCGGTGCGGGAGGAATCCTACGATCCGGAAATGACCGCGGTGGTTTCGGAATCCATAGAGGAATCCTCCAAAACCTCCCGGGCGGCCGGAGGCCCGGCCGGGGTGAAGGGGGCGCTCGCGGCTAAGGCCGAAGGGAACCTCGGGGTCAAGACCCCGGGGGAGGTTTCCTCCAGCAAGAAGATCATCCGGAATTATGAACCCAGTCGGGTCCTCAAACAGATCTCCATCGCTCCGGGGAAGGTAAAACGTCTCTCCGTGGCGGTATTGGTGGATGAAAAGAGTATCCCCAAAGAGGAAAAACAGGCTAAACTGGAATGGATAAGAAAATTAGTGGAGGGAGCGGTAGGATACAACCCGGATCGGGGAGATGTGGTGGAGGTTTCCACCTTCCCCTTCCACACCGAAAAGATCAAGGGGCCGGCGGTGTGGATGGAATATCTAAGCCGTTTTCTGAAGCCTCTTCTGGAATTTCTGGTGGTGGTCCTGGTGCTACTTCTGGTGGTGCGTCCTCTGGTAAAAGGGCTGGTGGAAAAGAAACCCCCTGCGGAGATCGAGATGGCGGAGGGCGAAGAGAGGGCCGCCCTGGAGGAAGAGGAGGCCCGGCCTCTGCCGCACGAGATGGCCCTGGGCATCGTCCAGAGCAGTCCGGAACGGGCGGCCCTTCTGGTCAAAAAATGGCTGCTTGAGGAGTCGGCGGAGGAACGGGCCCGGGCCCTTAAGGAAGCCTCGATGAAGGAGGCGGCTTAAATGGCCAAACTCGATCCGGAAAAGCTTACCGGCCCGCAGAAAGCGGCCATATTCCTTATGGTCATGGGGGAAGAATTTACCTCCCAGGTCTATAAATACCTGGATGAGGACGACATCAAACGCATCGGCGTGGAGATGGCCAAACTCGATTATGTGCCGGCGGAGGCGGTCAGGAAGGTGCTGGAGGAGGCCAACATAGAGGCCAAAGAGATCATGGCCGATCTTTCGGTCTCTCCGGAAGAATTTCTTAAGGAAAGTCTGGTCAAGGCCTACGGAGAAAAGGGCAAGATCCTCTGGGAGGAAATCAAAAAGGAAATCGGTCCGGAGACCTTCAAGAAATTGAAAAAGCTGGATCCCAAGACCGTGGCCAACTTCCTGCGTAACGAACATCCGCAGACCATTGCTATCGTGCTGGTACACCTGGACTCCGATCTGGCCGGCCAGATCCTCCAGTTTCTTCCGGAAAAGATCCGTTCGGAGGTGCTTCTTCGGATCGCCCTTCTGGATAAGGTGGATCCGGAGATTGTACAGGAGATCAGCAACGCCCTGGAGGAAGAACTTCAAACCGTGGGAGGAGTGCTGGGTAAGAAACTGGGGGGAACGGAAAAGGCGGCAGAGATCATCTCCCATGCCGGACGCGAACTGGAGGAAGAGATCCTTTCGGACATCGAAGAGGAAAATCCCACCCTGGCCGAAGAGATCCGGAAGTATCTCTTTACCTTCGAGGACTTCCTCAAGGTGGACGATCTGGCCATTCAGACCCTCCTGCGGGAGATCTCCACCGACGATCTGCGCCTGGCTCTCAAGGGTGCCTCCGAGGAGGTGCGGGAGAAGTTCTTCCGCAACATGAGCGAGAGGGCCGCCACCCTTCTGAAAGAAGACCTGGAGGTCATGGGGCCGGTGCGGGTCTCGGATGTGGAAAAGGCCCAGCAGAATATCATCAAGGTAGCCAAGCGGCTGGAACAGGAAGGAAAGATTATTCTGGGAACCGGGGAGGAGGAGTTTGTCTAGGATTCTCAAGTCCTCCATCGTTCGGGTAAGCCGATGGGCCACGGAAAAACAGGCCTCCGTTACCGCTGCGGCGGAGGAGGAAAGGCTCTCCCTGGAGAGACAGCGGGGTTTCGAACAGGGCTATCAGGAGGGGTACCGGGAAGGTTTTGAGGCCGGACACGCCGAGGGTTTTGAAAAAGGGTACCTGGAGGGAAAGAGCCGGGCCGAAAAAGAGATAGCGCAGAAAAAATCCCTGCTTGAAGCGGAATTAAGCCAAAGAATTAAAGCACTGGATCAATTTATGGCTTCTCTGCGGGAGAGTGCTTCCCGGGCGGTGCTCTCCCTGGACCGGGAGATTCTGGGTCTTCTCAAATTGCTGGCGCAGAAGCTTCTTTTCAAGGAGACCCTTCGGGACGAAACCATTATCCTCAGGGTCATAAGGGAGGCCCTAAAGGAGGTGGCCGAGGGGGCCCGGGTGGTGATAAAGGTCCATCCCAAGGAGGCGGAGTTCCTCAAGGCCCTGAACCTTCAGAGTCTTTCCTCGCGGAGCTTTGCGGAGATCCGGCTGGAGGAGGACCCTTCCGTCACCCCCGGGGGTTGTATCCTGGAGACCGATTTCGGCACGGTAGATGCCACCCTGGAGAACCGCTGGGCGGAGATATTAAAGGCCCTGGAGGAGGCCGCGGGGCGTGAGGGTTAACTCGCTGGAAAAATATCGTCTGGCCCTGGCCCGGGTAAAACCGGTGTTATCCTGCGGTTACGTGAAGCAGGTGGTGGGGCTGGTGGTAGAGGCCGAGGGGCCTCCGCTTAAGATCGGTGATCTCTGTCGGATTAAAACCTCCTCCGGGGAAATTCTGGCCGAGGTCTCCGGTTTCCGGGAGAACAGGCTCCTTCTCATTCCCCTGGGGAATCCCATCGGGATCGAGCCCGGGAATCGAGTCCTGGCCTGTGAGGATCGAAGGGCTCCGGTGGGAAGGGAATTGCTGGGGAGGGTGGTCAATGCCCTGGGAGAGCCCCTGGACGGAAGGCCCCTACCCTATCTTTCCGAAAACTACCCCCTTTATAACGATCCCCTGCGGCCCTTTGAAAGGGATCGTATCCGGGAACCGCTGGATCTGGGTATTCGGGCCATAAACGCCCTTCTTACCGTGGGCAAAGGCCAGCGAATCGCCATCATGGCCGGCTCCGGGGTGGGAAAGAGCACCCTTCTGGGGATGATCGCCCGCCATACCAAGGCCGACGTAAACGTTATCGCCCTGGTGGGAGAACGGGGAAGAGAGGTGCGGGAATTTATCGAGCGGGATCTGGGAGAGGAAGGTCTCAGGCGTTCCGTGCTGGTGGTAGCCACGGCGGACGAGCCCCCTCCCCTGAGAATGCGAGGGGCCTACTATGCCACGGCGGTGGCGGAATTCTTCCGCGACCAGGGCCTGGACGTGCTCCTGATGATGGATTCCCTGACCCGGTTCTGTATGGCTGCCCGGGAGGTGGGGCTTTCCATAGGCGAACCTCCCACCGCCCGGGGATACACTCCCTCGGTTTTCGCCCACCTGCCCAGGCTTCTGGAACGAATGGGCCCCAAACGAGGGGGAGGAAGTATTACCGGGATCTATACCGTCCTGGTGGAAGGAGATGATTTCAACGAACCGGTGGCGGATGCGGTAAGAGCCATCGCCGATGGTCACATTGTTCTTTCCCGGGATCTGGCCCAGGAGGGGCATTATCCGGCCATAGATGTTCTCTCCAGTGTGAGCCGTTTGATGCGTGATCTCGCCTCCCGTGAACACTATCAGGCCGCGGTGGAGCTGATCCGCCTTCTGGCTATTTACCGCCGGGCCGAGGACCTGATCAATATCGGGGCCTATGTCAAGGGGAGCAATCCGGAAATAGATCGAGCCCTGGAAAAAATAGAGGCCATAAAGGCCTTTCTGCGGCAGGAGGTGGAAGAACGGGCCGATCTCGAGGAAAGTCTCCGGGCTCTTAAGGAGGTAATTTCGTGAAAAGACCTCCCCGAATCCTGGACACCCTGGTCTATATCCGCAAGTTACGGGAAGAACGGGCCCGGGAGAGGCTGGCTGCGGCCCTGAAGGCCCTGGAGGAGGCCCGACGGGATCTCCAAACGGTTCGGGACACCCGAAGCTCTCTCTTTGGAGAACTCCAACCAAAAGAGCTTTCCGGAGGGGACCTCCGTTTGCTGGGGGAGGGAATGGAAGGTCTCTTTCGGGAGACCTTTCGCCTGGAGGAAAAACTTAAGGCCCGAAGCTCGGAGATGGAAAGCCTGAAGACGGAGTTACGTCGGGCTTATCAGGAACGAAGGGTCTCGGAGAGACTCCGGGAGAGGCTCTGGTGGCGATATCGTCGGGAGGAAGAAAGGATCTTTTATCGGGAACTCGATGATCTCACCCTTATGCGAGGGTCTCGTTCTCGAAGAGGAAGATGATCGGCCGTAAGAAACCGAGTCCATCACGGCTCCTCGTTCTTATCCTTTTGCTGGCCCTGGTCAAATTCTTTCTGAGTCTGGGCACCCTGCTTGATCTTTACCTCAACCCCGCGGAGGTCCGGGCTGAGGAAAAAACGGCTGCCGCACCTCAGTGCCCACCGGAGATCTTTGAAGCCCTGCGAATCGAACGCGAAAAACTGGAGGAAAGGGCCAAACAGCTGACCCTGCGGGAAAAACGTCTTCGTTTGCTGGATCAGCAGGTGGAAAGGAGGCTTGCCGCCCTGCTGGAGCTCGAAAACTCGGTAGATGAAAAGCTCAAAAAGATTCGCACCATAGAGACGAAACGGTTCAAGCTCCTGGTCAAGGCCTATTCCGAGATGCGTCCTTCCAAGGCGGCACGCCTTCTGATGAATATGGACCAGGACATGGCGGTAAAGATCCTTTCGGCCATGAAAAGCGATCAGGTGGCCCGCATTCTTGCGGCCATGCCCCCGGAGAAAGCCGCTCCCTTGGCCGAGGCCCTATCCGGTATTTCCCCGCAGAAGTTTTGATCTCCGCCGCACGGCAAGACGTGCCCCGAGAAGTCCGGCCTCGAAGAGGAGATAAAGGGGCACGGCCATGAGACTGAGGTTGAATACATCCGGTGTAGGGGTAATTACGGCGGCCAGGATGGTGATGATCAGGATGGCGTGTCGGCGGTAGCGGGCTGCTTTGTAAGGATCGAGCACTCCCACCCAGGCCAGAAGGATCATGAAAAGGGGCAATTCGAAGATAAGCCCGAAGGCCAGAAGAAAAAGGGCCACGAAATTGACAAAATGCCCCACCGAAATGGTGGGAACGATTTCTTCTCTCTGAAAGGAGAGCAGGAATTTCATGCCGTAGGGAAGGGTGATGAAGAAGCAAAAAAGCATGCCTCCGTAAAAAAGCATGGTTCCGATAAGGAGGGTAAGAAAGCCCGAGAGTTTTCCCAGGCCGAAGACTCGGGCCATGGCCCGCCAGATCAGCCACAGAAGATAGGGGAAACAGACCACGAAGGCCGAAAGAAAGGCCACCTTGAGGAGGGCCAGCCAGGGTTCGGCTACACCGAAGAAGGCCAGTTTCTGACCGAAATGGGCCTGAAGCCAGATCAACACCCGGGGAGCCACCCAGAGGAAAAACAGACTCAGGATCAGCAGGACCAGAAGGATCCGTAAGAGGTAGCGACGCAGATCCAGAAGCCAGAGAACCAGAGATTTGACCGGAGATTCCTCCATCAGGAGAGAAAAGTATCCCGTAAGTACTCCACGGCGTTCTTAAAAATTTTAAGCCCCGGAGGCTCCTCCCATACCTCCCCTCTGGTCCAGCGGGGATGATGGGTGAAATGATGGAAGGCCTCCGGATGAGGCATGAGACCGAAGACCCGGCCGGTGGGGTCGCAGATGCCGGCTATGGCTTCCACGGAACCGTTGGGATTGTAAGGATATTCCTGGGTGGGTTGGCCGGTGTTGGGATGGATGTATTGCAGGACGATCTGATTCCTCTCCCGCAGGGAGGAGAGCACCTCCTCGCTTTCCACCACCAGTTTCCCCTCGCCGTGACGCACCGGAAGATAAAGCTGGCTCAGCCCACGGGTAAAGACGCAGGGAGAGGAAGGATTCACCCTTAGATACACCCAGCGATCCTCGAAACGACCGGAATCATTATAGGTGAGACTTACCCTTCGTTCCCCGTAGCGTTTCTCCAGGGCCGGAAGCAGGCCCAGCTTCACCAGAAGCTGAAACCCGTTGCATATTCCTATAATCAACTTTCCGGCGGCTATGAATTCCAGGATCTGGTCCATGAGTCGCTCGGAGGAATGGCGAATGCGGGCATGACGCAGGCGATGAGCCGCGGCCTGGGCGGCACCCAGGTGATCCCCATCCAGGAAACCCCCGGGGAAGCAGAGGAGATGAAAATCCCTGAGGTGTTTCTCCCCGTACAGGAGATCCGAAAGATGTACTATCTCCGGCTCGGCTCCGGCCAGTTTTAGGGTATGGGCCGTTTCTCGTTCACAGTTAATCCCGTAACCGGCTAGCACCAGCGCCCTGGGTTTCATAATCTTTACTTTATGACATATCCGGCTAATATTGGCAAGAGAAGGTCGGGGCCCGGTAAAAGGGCCGGTAATCTTACGGTGCAGAGCTTTGAGTGCCTGGAATAGACCCTCGGTTCTCCTCATCGAGGATGACCCCCTTCTGGGGCCCTCGCTGGAGGAATATTTGCAACGTCAGGGGTTCGAGGCCCACTGGCTTTCCGACGAACGTTACTGGCGAGAGGCCCTATCCCGGGAATTCGACCTGGTGGTTCTCGATCTCATGCTGCCTCACCTTCCGGGAGAATTGCTCCTGGCCGAGCTGCGCAAGGAGTATCCCGATCTTCCGGTGTTGATCCTTACCGCCAAACAGGGGCTGGATTCCAAGAAGGAATGCTTTGAACTCGGGGCCGACGATTATCTGGTCAAGCCCTTCGAGGTGCTCGAACTCGAGCTGCGGATCAGGGCCCTTCTGCGCCGGAAAGGCAAGGACCGGAAAGAATATCGTCTCGGAGAGGTGCGGATAGATCTCGAGCGGGGCATGATCATTAAAGGAAAGGAGAGGATCGTTCCCTCCAGGCGCACCTGGGATCTTCTCCTTTTCTTTCTGAAAAACCGGGGAAAGGTGATTCCCAAGGAAAAGATTCTGGAGGAGGTCTGGAGGGATGTAATCGTAAACGAAGAGACCCTGAGGAGCTACATCAAGGAACTGCGCCGCCTCCTTCCCCAGGGAGCCCTTCAAACCTTTAAAGGCCGGGGGTATCTTTTAAAAGAAGAACCCTAAATGTTTAGTCGTTTTCACACCCGGGAAGCGCGTAAACTTTTTTTCTACTTTTTGCTTATCCTTTTCCTTTCCCTGGCCGTACTCTTTACCGCGGTTCTTTTCCGTTATCTTCTGGAGATAAATCTTTTAACCCGGCAGGGATCATTCCGTCCCTCCCTGAAAAGTTGGATGCTCTATCTCTTTCTATGGGAGGGTATGCTCGCTGTATCGGTTTCTTATGTGTTTTATCGTCTCTTCATCTCCTATGAACGCTGTCGTCTGGAGCAGGAAGAGTTCTTACGGCTGCTTCTGGCCGCTCTTTCTCACCGTTTTGGAAACTTCCTTTCCGCCCAGAAGGTAAACCTGGAGATCCTGACCGAGTCCCCCTCTCCTGAGGCGGCCTCCCGTCTCAAGGAGGCCTGCCGGGCCATGGAACGGGACCTTGAAACCCTGCTTCGTTTTCTTCGGGGGTCCCTCGAGGAACCTTTTGCCCCTACAAACGATTTTGCCGGGCATCTCAAGGACCTTCTCCACCGCCTTGAGCTTCAGTTCAGCCCCCGCAGGGTGCACCTCAGTCTCGGGACTCCCCTACCCCCGCTCTCCCCGGAACTTGAACTCCTTCTCTTCCTTATCCTGGAGAACGCCTTCCGGCATTCCCGCGAAGATATCTGGATCCGCACCGGCTGCTGGAAAAATCGTTTTTACCTTCTCCTGATGAACGATCTTTCTCCTCATCCGGTAAAGGGCGCGGGGCTCGGACTTTATCTGGCCCGCCGCCTGGCGGAAAGACAGGGCCTTGAGATTTCTATCTCCCAGAAACCGGATCGCTTTGCGATTCGGGTTTCCCGTCCCACTTCTCACGCATTTTCCACAAAATTTCCACGCAGGAAAGGCCCTTCCGGCCCATCCTTTATTTTAGAGAGGAAAAGCCGGGCGTCACAAATATGAAAAGGCTTTTATTGGTTATAGGTATGATTCTGATCATGGTTCCAGCCGGAAGCAAAGCGGACTCTATCCGCATCTGCGGACGGATAGAAAAGGCGACCCCAAAAACAATTGTTCTTTATATTCCTCAGGAAACCTGTCGGGGAAAACATTATTATCGTCGTCCGGCCGGAGTTGCCTTTCCTGCCGGTGGAAAGGTCTGTTTTTCTATTCTTTCCGCAGAGGAATGTATGGATTCAAGAATACTATTTAAAGTAAAGTTTGAAATATTTGCGCCGAGAAAAGAAAAAGAATGAAAAAATTATTTCTGGGGTTAATCATTCTGGTCTTCGTTTTCATGGTTCATATCTCCTGGGCGGGCAAATATTGTGCTACTCCTCCTTTTATAACCCAGACCGTAAAACCCAACATCCTTCTGGTCATTGATGTAAGCGGAAGCATGGCCGAGGATGCATACAGTGGTGACTATACCGGTGAAGAAGAGGGTTATTTCATTCCTGATCGGGTATATGTTTATAATTCTGTTAACGGATACTGGGAGGAAGCCAACGCCACCCCTTCTTCCTGTCCTACAGGATGGTGGAGAAGAGGGATAAATATAAGAAATGCCTATTATGGAAGCTGCCTCAATTACTATTATATGAAGCGCATAGACCTCCTGCGCTGGGCCCTTACCGGAGGAAGACCTGATGAATGCAATGCCCTGGATGATGAAGATTGTGATCCCCGCTTTGGCTGTACAGGGACCACCTGCATATTGGAAACCTATAACGGAATAAGAGTAAAGGTTCCCCGTTCAAGGGTGGATCGGGCTGTTTTGTTCCAGATGGCCAATCTCTCCAATCCGCCGCGTTTGGGGGCTCTGTTCTATTCAGGAGGTTTGCGTCAGCCCAAGGTGTATATCGGAGATTATCCATATCCAGTCAATCAAAACCGTATAGGTCATGCGGACTCCCAACACCCTTATACCCATCTTATTCGCTTCATAAATTACATCTCTCCGTGGGGATCCACCGCTACGGCACCGGCCCTCTGGGAGGCTTACGATTATTTTGCTCAGCGTAACGATCACAACTATGCCAACGGTTTTGAAATAGCTCCTGGCACTTTTAAAGATCCGCATTATTTCTGTAACGAAAACGGTACGAAT
>DRMH01000095.1 GCA_011322625.1 Thermosulfurimonas dismutans
CAAACTCCTGCGGGCGGTGGAGGAAAAGGAAATCTCGCCGGTGGGCAGTCACCGGGTAATAAGGGTGGATGTGCGCATCATCGCCGCCACCAACAAGGATCTGCGGGAAGAGGTGCGGGCCGGCAGATTCCGGGAGGATCTCTTCTTCCGGCTGAACGTGATCTCCATCCATCTTCCCCCGTTACGCGAAAGAAAAGAGGACATTCCCCTGCTGGCGGAATATTTTCTGAAGAAATACGCGGAAAAACACCGCAAACCGGTCCGTTCCCTGGCACCGGAGGTGCTGGAGGCCTTTAAAAGCTATTCCTGGCCGGGAAACGTGCGGGAACTCGAAAATACCATCGAGCGCCTGGTGGTCTTTTCCCGCAAACCGGTTATCGGCCCGGAGGACCTCTATTTTGCCGGCTTCGAGACCGATTCGGCGGACTTCAGCCTGGAGGAAGACCTCCCTCTGGAAGAAATAGAAAAACGTTATATCCTTCGGGTCCTAAAGGCCTGCGGAGGCAACAAGAGCCTGGCCGCCCAGAAGCTCCGCATCGACCGCAAGACCCTGCGCGGGAAACTCAAACGCTGGGGCCTAGCCTGAGGAACCAGAAGAGCCGGATACCCGGCCCCTTTTGGCTCAGGGTAAAACCCAGGAGCCCGTCCAGAAACTGGAAGCTGCGTCCGGTCGGGGTCCGCTTATAGGAAAGCAGAAAGGCCAGCTCATGAACCCGAACCTCCCGGTCGGCCTCATACCGGTAAAGCCCCCAGAGAACACGCAGATAACAACGACCGTCGGCCAGGTGATAGACTTCGAACAAACGAAGAAGACTTCCCCAGGTGCGCTCCACCCCCTCGTCGTAGAAGGGAAGCAGGGCCGGAAAGTAAAAAAGGCTTTCCCCCCGGGCGTTCCGGGCCTTCACAAATAGAGGCCACACCCGCAGAAAGAACTCCTTCTCGCGTCCACGATAGGTTACTTTGCGAAAATGGGAGAGGAGCAGGATGCGCCCCTCCACCTCTTCGCCCTCTTCCTGCCGCATGTGTTCCCCCATCAGCAGGGGCCAGAGTACAAAATCGGATTCGTAATGCGGCGAACGCCGGGAGCCGAAAAGGGGCCAGATCCGGAAACCACGGCGATGCTCCCCCTTCTGCCACTGAAAAAAGGGCCAGGGAAAATCCCACTGTTCAAAGGAATTACCCTTCCCCTCCACGTGCTGAAAAAAGGGCCAGAGATAGATGGAGCGTCGAAATTGTCGGGCTTCTTCATGGACATAAAGGGGCCAGATCATCCGCCGGCTGAAGGAGGGATTCCCTTCTTCATAGCGGGTCTCCCGGATAAATATCGGCCAGAGGAAGAAACTGCGTCGGAATTGGCCCTTTTTCTCCCAGGATCCGAAAAGGGGCCAGAATTTAAAGCCCGAAAGGGTGGGGCCCCGGCTGTAGTTAAAGATGGGCCAGAGGATATTGGTGGAACGATCCTCCCCCTTGCGGGAGGAGGAATAGAGCGGCCAGAGGAAAAAACGCACCTCGTCGGCCCCGAAACGTTCCCGGAAAACCCCGTAAAGGGGAAAGACCCCTCCGTAGCCTTTCCCATCGGCGGTGCGCCCCCAGAATACCGGAAAATAGGTATAGTGTTTTTCGCGGGTCTTCCTGCGAGGCCCCACCTCCCAGTCATAGGAAATAAGAGGAACCAAACGAAAATGGCGATATTCCCTGTCCGCATAATAATGTCCCAGTGGAGAGAGAAAATAAAAGTCCCGTCTTTCCCCCCGTTTCACCCAGGCCGCCAGAGGACGCAGGGCCACCGAGGATTCGTGTCCGTTCCGGTAACGATAAAAAAAGGGCCCTAAGGCCTCGAAACGGGAAACCTCGGGGCTGCGAGCCCAGAAGAAAAGAGGCCACAGATTGACCCGCTCTTCAGACCCCGGGGAAACCGCCGGGAGACTCAACAGCAGGACCAGGGAAAACCAGACCAGCCGGGAAAACCTCATCTCATAGCCGCTCCGGCAATGGTCCCCAGGATGGAAATGGGCACCTGCTCCTGGATACCGGTGGTGGCCCGGTTCACGTTCTGAAAGGCCCTTTTGGCCTCATAATAAAGGGAGTCGTCGTTGACCAGTTTACCCAGGGTGCCCTGTCCGCGGTCGATCTTCCGGGTGATCCGTTCCAGGGAGGCCGCTGCGTTGTTCAGATGATTGTATAGTTCGTCGTCGGTGAGGAGCTTGCCCAGGGTGCCCTCGCCGCGGTTGATCTTTTCCGCCACCTCGGCGATGGCCGTGGAACCCCTTTCCACACTCTCCATAGCCTTTTTGAAGGATCGATAAAGATCCTCATCCGTAAGGAGTTTACCCAGGGTACCCTCGCCGCGGGCCATCTTATCCGAGACCACTCGCAGATTGTGCATGGTCACCTTGAAGTCGGAAAGACTGCCCTTTAGATCCCGATAGAGGCTTTCGTCCACCAGAAGTTTGCCCAGGGTACCCTGTCCGTTTACCAGTCTCTGCCCCACCACCTTGAAGGACGCACTGGCATCCCTCAGATTGGCCACCAGTTCCTTGAGGTTGTTTCTCCCCTCCTCGGTACCCAGAATATCGGACAGTCCCTCGGCCACCTTACGCAGATCCTTGAGGGTGGGGCCCACCTCGGCTATCAATTGGCTGAAATCCATGGGACTTTCGGTGCGAGCCAGTTTCTCCCCGGGTTTCAGGAATTCCCGACTGTGCCCCTGACGGATCTCCACGAATTTGTCTCCCAGGACTCCGGCGGTCCGAATCCGGGCCAGGGCATCCCGGCTTATCTTTACCTTTTTATAGATACGCAGCTCCACCTGAGCCTTGCCCTGGGGCAGAAGTCCTATTTGCCCCACCCTTCCGATCTCCACCCCGGCCATCTCCACCCGGGCCCCCTTTACCAGCCCGGAAACATCGTCAAAAACGGCATAGAGCGGATAGGTACCCTTGGGGGCCAGGGACTCGGCGGCCAGTTTAATGGTCAGATACCCCAGGGCCAGAAGAGCCACCAGGACAAAGATTCCTACTTTAATTTCCGTGCTTTTCCTGTACATTTTGGACCTCCTCGGGATGGCATCCCTCAAAGGCACTGCGTAAAAATTCCTGCACAAAGGGATGCTCGCTCTTCCGGATTTCCTCGGGGGTGCCCTGAGCCACCACCTTTCCCTGATGGAGAATGGCGATATAATCCGCCGCCCGCATGGCTATGGGCACGTCGTGGCTGACCACCACTCCGGTGAGACCATACTGGCGCTGGGTATCCCGGATGAGTTTCATGATGGAGACCTGGAGAAGGGGATCCAGACCGGTGGTGGGTTCGTCAAAGAGGATGATCTCCGGTTCGAGGGCCAGGGCCCGGGCCAGAGCCGCCCGTTTTTTCATCCCCCCGGAAAGCTCGGAGGGATATTTGTCCCGGGCCTCAAGCAACCCCACCACCGCCAGCTTCTCCTGCACCCGTTTCTCTATCTCCGAGAAGGAAAGACGGGTATGCTCCCACAGGGGAAAGGCCACGTTTTCGGCCACGGTCATAGAATCGAACAGGGCTCCCTCCTGGAAAAGATAACCGAACCTCCGGCGCAGTCGCTGCCATTCCTTCTCGGAAAACCGGGTTACGTCCTGTCCGTCGATGATCACCTTCCCCCTATCCGGTTTGAGTAACCCGATGATATGCTTGAGCAGCACGCTTTTTCCCGTACCGCTCTGCCCCATGATAAAGGTCAACTTCCCCCGGGGAATCCGGAGATTGACCCCCCGCAACACCTCGTGTTCCCCAAAGCTTTTGTAAAGTTCCTGAAGTTCAACCATACTTCAGAAGAGCAGCGAGGTCATAATGTAGTCTCCCACCAGGATACTCACCGAGGCGATAACCACCGCCTCGGTGGTGGCCCGCCCCACTCCCTCAGCCCCTCCGGTGGCGTTATATCCCTTGTAGCACCCGATAATGGAAAGCAGGGCCCCGAAAACCAGGGCCTTGTAAAGCCCGCTGGAAATATCTATCCATTCCACCATGTCCTGCATCTTCTTGATAAAGATCCCGGCATCCACTTTGAGGAGGAGCACTCCCACCAGATATCCTCCGCCGATCCCCACCACGTCGGCGATCACCGTAAGCAGGGGCACCATGAGCACCGCCGCCCAGAGCCGGGGAACCACCAGATAATGGACCGGATTGATGGCCATAACCTCCAGGGCGTCGATCTGTTCCGTGACCCGCATGGTGCCGAGTTCCGCAGCCATGGCCGAACCGGCCCGGGCCGTGACCATGAGGCTGGTAAGCACCGGCCCCAGCTCCCGGACCATGGAAAGGGCCACCAGACCCCCCAGCAGACTCTCCCCACCGAACTTGGAAAGGGCCCGGTAACTCTGAAAGGCGATGACCATTCCGGAAAAAAGAGCGGTCAGGATCACCACCAGAAGGGAATTCACCCCCACAAATTCCATCTGTTTGAAAAAGAGGCGCACCCGATAGGGAGGACGAAAGGTATAGGCCAGGGAGGTGAGAAACAGAAGGGCCATTCCGCCGGCTTCGGCCACAAAATTGACACCCAACCGTCCGAGATACTGGATGAAAGACAGCATGGCTCCCTCGCTATGCGCATTATATACCTAGGAAGGCCGACCAAGCAAATTTTCTATTTCCCTGTAAGTAGGAACTCCGGCCAGTCCGGGACGGGTGACCCCGATAGCAGCCATTTCCATAGCCTTTTCCAGGGCCTGGAGGGGGTTTTCTCCGCCGGAAAGCAGGGCGAAAAAGGCCCCGGCCAGGATGTCTCCGGCTCCGGTGGTATCCACAGCCTTCACCCGGCGAGCCGGAAGGAATCTCTCCTCCGAGCCGTGGAAGAAACTGGCCCCTTCCGCCCCCCGGGTGAGCACCAGGTAACGTGTCTTTTGTCGCAGGAGGGAAAGAAGCCCCGGGAGATCGGCGGCCAGATCCTCCTCGCTTACCACCAGGGCCTCAAACCGGGGACAGGCGGTCAGATCCGGGACCCGGGG
>DRMH01000096.1 GCA_011322625.1 Thermosulfurimonas dismutans
AGAAGCCCTGTGTCCGCGTTGTCATGCCGTCTTTCGCGATAAACGCTGGATCATCGATGAGGAATTCTATGAGGAATACAAAGACACGGATTTCGTTCCCAAAATTCTGTGCCCCGGATGCCGGAAAGCCGTGGATCGATACGCCATGGGCTACGTATATCTGTCCGGACCCTTTTACGAAAAACATCGGGACGAAATCATGCGCATCATCCATAACGAGGTAGAACGAGCCAGGGGGAACAACCCTCTCCACCAGATCATCACCATGTACGAGGAGGATGGACGAACGGTCATAGAAACCACTACGGATCATTTAGCTCAGCGTCTGGGACGGGCCATTTACCGGGCCTACAAAGGGAATCTTACCTTCCGCTGGTCGGAAGGGGATAAACTGGTCCGAATATACTGGGAGAGATAATTGCATGGAGGCGGAACGACGCCCCTTAAGACCGGAGGAACTCGAACGTTTAAAGGAATTGCTCCTCTTCAGGAAACAGGAAGTATCCCGGGAAGATCCGCAATCGCCCCTACTGAAGGAAATTGAACAGGCGCTGCTAAAGCTGGCCCGGGGGGAGTATGGACGCTGCGTGGATTGCGGAAAATGGATCCGCATCCAGCGTCTGGAGACCATCCCCTGGGCCCGCCGGTGTCGCACCTGTCAGGAACGCTGGGAAATGCTCCAAGCGGTCGAATAGATGGTAAAACTCACTCCCAATCGCCTGACCCTACTGCGGATCTTCCTTCTGCCCCTTCCCTGTGTGTTGCTTTTCGGAGGGCCCGAGGCCAAACTTACCGCCGTAGGGATCGGATCCCTGCTGGGACTTACGGATTACCTGGATGGCCGACTGGCCCGCCGGGAAGGCCCTTCCAGACTGGGCAAACTCCTCGACCCGGTGGCCGACAAGATCTTTGTCAGTGTGATCTATCTCCTTCTTTACCACCTGGCCTACCTTTCCTATCTTCCGGTGTTCCTCATTCTGTTGCGGGAAATCCTCATCGCCGGATTACGCAACCTCTATCCCGAGGGTATGCGCGTATGGACCCTGGCCCGGATTAAAACCGCCCTGCAGATGCTCGGGGCCGGAGGCATTGTTCTGGCCGGAAGTTTCCTTCCCCCTCCCTGGTCCTCGCTGTTCACAGATATGATCGTCTGGTCGGTGTTGATCCTTACCTGGATTAGCGCCTGGCCTTACCTACGGAAAGGGCTTCCGGCCTTAAGCGAGACCCCCCGTCGAAGCCTTACCCTATGGTTCTATCTCCTCCCTCCGCTGGCCCTTCTCCTGGCCTTCCCCTATGCCGGCCGACTCTGGCTGGTGATCCTTCTGGCCCTACCCCTGCTCTTTCTCGCGGATCTGGGGCTCAGCTTTTGCAGCCGCCCGGCGAAGGGCCTCCACAGCTGAAGGGTAGTCTTCCTTTCCGAAGACCGCCGATCCGGCCACCAGGATCGTAGCCCCCGCAGCCACCACCTCCGCCGCGGTGTCCGGGGCGATGCCCCCATCCACCTGGATAGGTATCGTATATCCCCTCTCGGCCAGGAGGGCGGAAAGTCGGCGAATCTTTTCCGTGGATTGCGGTAGATATTTCTGCCCTCCGAAACCCGGATTCACACTCATGATCAGGATGTAGTCCAGATCCGGCAGCACCCATTCCACCACCGAAAGCGGAGTAGCCGGGTTAAGGGCCACCCCGGCCTTACAGCCCAGATCCCGGATGCGGGAGAGGGTGCGCTGGAGATGGGGACAGGCCTCCGCATGCACCGAGATCCAGTCCGCTCCGGCCCGGGCGAAATCCTCCAGATATCGATCCGGGGCCTCGATCATCAGATGGACATCAAAGGTCAAGCGAGTGTATCTCCTCAGGGAAGCAATCACCGGAGGCCCGAAGGTAAGATTGGGAACGAAATGTCCATCCATCACATCCAGGTGAAGAAGATCCGCCCCGGCGGCTTCCACCGCCTGGACCTCCTCGGCCAGCCGGCCGAAATCCGCGGAAAGGAGAGAGGGAGCGATGCGGACCCGGGTCTTATTCATGACTCTTAAGCCCCGGAAATACCACCACCTTCTCGGGTCGGTCTTTTTTCTCGCGGGTGGGCCTGGAGGGAGGGGGCCCCTCCGGCGGCCTCTCAGGAGGACGGGGAAGACGCAACCGATAGGCCTCCAGCAGAGATTCCGGAATGGAGGTGGAATACCAGATCACGTTCTGACGTTGGACCACGATGTGCTCCAGCCCCAGAAGAATGGGCTTCAACCCCCCGGCATCCACGGTTACCAGGGCCGGCCATTCAAAATCGAAAAATTCTCTCTTTTCCAGAACAAAATTGAGGCTCTCAAAACCATGATGAAAACAAACCAGCCCCAGAAAGAGACCCGCTGTGGTCTGTAGGAGCACCGGTTCCTTGCGCGTGGCTTTCTCCAGCATGTTAAACTTATAAAAGGAAAATGCGGGCTTGTAAATCGTCCCTTTTAAGAACCCTCGTTCTGGTCCTTCTTCTGCTCCTGGGAGCCGAAGGGGCGAAAGCCCTGCGGGTAAAAGTGGTCCGGGTGATCGACGGAGACACCGTGGTCCTGGCCAACGGAAAACATCTGCGTTACGCAGGCATCAATGCCCCGGAACTCCACTCGCCCGAAGGGCCTCCCGAACCTTTCGCCCGGGAGGCCTACCTGCGCAACCGTGAGCTGGTGGAGGGACGAACGCTGCGTTTCGAACCCGCTCTTCGCCGGAGGGACCGCCACGGACGGCTTCTGGGATATCTCCTTCTTCCGGATGGCCGCCTGGTTTCCGAGGTCCTGGTCTCCGAGGGCCTGGCCATGGCCTGCTATTATCCCGGAGCTTCCCGTTACCGGGAAAGGCTCCTCCGGGCCCAGCTTCAGGCCCTGAGGCAGGGCCGGGGAATCTTCGGTTCCCTTCGAAACACCGAACCCTACTATATCGGAAACGTTCGCTCCCGACGCTTTCATCGACCCCGGTGTCCCCGGGCCCGAAAGATTCGCAAAAAACGCATCTTTTATTCCCTCCGTCAGGCCTTCGAGGCCGGATACTGCCCCGCCCGGGGTTGCCGTCCCTGGCCTCCCTGAATAAATTATGGGAACCATGGAAGAGCTCCAAAAATTGCGTGCCGAGATAGATCAGGTGGATGAAAATCTCCTCCTTCTCCTCCAGAAACGTTTTCGTCTGGCCAAACAGATAGGGGAGGTCAAACGCAGGGAGGGGCGAAGCAGCCTTGACCTGACCCGGGAACGGGAGGTCCTCCGGCGGCTCCTGGAGAAGAATCGGGGCCAATTTCCCGAGGACTCCCTGCGGGCCATCTTCCTGGAGATTATCCATACCTGCCGTCAGGCCCAGGAGCCCCTGCGGGTGGCTTACCTGGGACCGGAGGCCACCTTCAGTCACATGGCAGCCATAGAATTCTTCGGGCAGAGCACCGAGTTCCTGCCGGTGGAATCCGTGCTGGACGTATTCGAGGAGGTGGAAAGCGATCGGGTAAGATTCGGGGTGGTCCCGGTGGAAAATTCCATCGAGGGCACGGTCTCCACCACCCTGGATGCCTTCTCGCAGTATAGGGTCAAGGTCTGCGGGGAGGTGTATATCCCCATCACCCATCATCTTCTCAACCAGACCGGCCAAAAGGAAGACATCAAAAAGGTCCTCTCCCATCCCCACGCCCTGGCCCAGTGCCGGCGATGGTTACGCAAACATCTGCCTTCGGTAACCGTGGAGGAGGTGGCCTCCACCGCCCTGGCGGCCCGCTGGGCAGCGGTGGATCCCTCGGTGGCGGCGATAGCCAGTCCGCTGGCGGCCCGTACCTATCACCTTCAGGTGGTAGCCAAACACATCGAGGACTACAAGGGCAATGTAACCCGCTTCTGGATTATTGGACGTCAACCTCCTGCCCCCACCGGGCAGGACAAAACCTCCCTATTTTTCAGTGTCTCCGACCGCCCCGGGGCCCTGTATGAGGTCCTGCGGGCCTTCGCCAAACGAGGAATCAATCTCACCAAGATCGAAAGCCGCCCGGCCAAAAGCGAACCCTGGCGTTATCTCTTTTTTCTGGATTGCGAGGGACACGTGGAGGAACCCCTGCTCAAGGAATGCCTCGACGAGGTCCGGAAACACTGTTTACACCTCGAATGGCTGGGCTCCTACCCTCGAGGCTGATCCCTTCAAACCTGCCTTTCCTTCCGGAACTCTTGTTTTATATTTTTACTCGCACGCAGGCAAGCGAGAGCGGGTGGCTGCACAAACCTAGAACTTCGCAGACAGGAGGTGCCT
>DRMH01000097.1 GCA_011322625.1 Thermosulfurimonas dismutans
AAATGATGGCCATCTATGCGGCCAATAACATCTGCCGGGGCATGGTGAAGTACGCCCAGCGTACCGGGGTGCGTCTGGGGGGCATCATCTGCAACAGCCGGAAGGTGGATCGTGAGGAGGAGATCATGCAGGAATTCTGTGAACGCCTGGGCACCAAGATGATCATGTTTATTCCCCGGGACAATATCGTGCAAAAGGCCGAATTCAACCGTAAGACGGTGGTGGAGTACGATCCCGACCATCCCCAGGCCCAGGCCTATAGGGAGCTGGCCCGGCGCATCATGGAGAACCGGGATCTGGTGATTCCCCAGCCCCTTTCCATGGATGAACTGGAAAGCCTGGTGGTGAAATACGGTCTGGTTTGATCGACGCAATCTTTATAAGGAGGCTCGGATATGAAGATGATCAAGGCGGTCATAAGACCGGAGAAAACGGACGAGGTGGTGGAGGCCCTGGCCCGGGAGGGTTTTCTGGCCCTCACCCGGGTGGAGGTGGTGGGACGCGGGAAACAGGGGGGCCTTACCGTGGGAGAGGTGGTTTACGATGAGCTTCCCAAGAGTCTTCTCCTGCTGGTGGTGCCGGATGAGGAGGTGTCGAGGGTCTGCACCGTCATCATGGAAACCGCCCGGACCGGACGTTTCGGGGACGGAAAGATCTTCGTCTCGCCGGTGGAGGAGGCCTATACCATTCGTACCGGAGAGGCGGAGCTTTAGGAGGAGGGGAACATGCTCAAGGAAATCATAGCCATCGTGAGGCCTAACAAGATGCTTTCCACCAAAAAGGCCCTGGAGGAGATGGGTTTTCCCTCCTTTACCGCCTTTCGGGTGCTCGGGCGGGGCAAACAGGGGGGAAGGCTGCGGGAGCTGGCCTATCGGGTGAGTCCGGAGGTGGCCGAAAAGCTGGAGACCTCTTCTTACGGGTTCATTCCCAAGAGACTCCTCTGGGTGGTGGTGCCCGAGGCCATGGTTCCAAAAGTGGTGGAACGGATCATTCAGGTCAACCAGACCGGAGAACACGGGGACGGAAAGATCTTTGTCCTTCCGGTGGAGGAGGTGCGACGGGTACGCACCGGGGACACAGGGCTGGAAGCCCTTTTCTGAGAAGGTATCCGTGAGAGGAGGAAAAAGATGATCAGACACCCCTGTTTTGACGAGAAGGCCCACCGGCAGGTGGGAAGACTTCATCTACCGGTGGCTCCGCGGTGTAACATCCGGTGTGCGTATTGCGACCGCCGGTACCCCTGCGTAAGCGAAAATCGGCCCGGTGCGGCCCGGAGGGTGATCTCTCCGGAGGAGGCCCCGGAGTATGTGGAAACGGCGCTTGCCCTTGAACCCCGCATAGAGATCGTGGGGGTGGCCGGCCCCGGGGAGCCCCTGGCCAACGAGGAAACCTTGGAGGCCCTTTCCCGGGTGCGGGAACGTTTCCCCGGACTCAATTTCTGTGTCTCCACCAACGGTCTGCTGCTTGAGGAGAGACTTTCCGATCTGCTTTCCCTGGGGGTGCGGTTTCTCACCGTTACTATAAATGCTGCCACGGTGCGCACGGCCGAAATGCTCTATCTCTGGATACATCACCGGGGAAGACGTCTTTCGGGAAGGGAAGCGGCGGAGGTCCTTCTTTCCCGGCAACTGGAGGGCCTGAGCGCAGCGGCGGCTGCCGGTCTCAGGATCAAGGTGAATACGGTGCTGGTTCCCGGGGTGAATGACACCGAAGTGGCCGAGATAGCCCGCCGGGCCTGGGAAGCCGGAGCCCAGCTCATGAATATCATCCCGCTCATTCCCCTGGGGTATTTCCGGGATCGCCGAGCCCCTACCGAGGCGGAGATACGCTGGGCCAGACGTCTGGCCTCCCGGTTCCTGCCCCAGTTCCTTTCCTGCCGGCGCTGCCGGGCCGATGCCGCCGGGGTTCCGGGACAGGGCGATACCCTGCAGGACATCCTCTGGGTGGCTATGGGTTAAAAACTCCTGAAGGAGGGGAAAGACATGGGTTATTACCAGATGAGATGCAATGCCTGTATTCCGGAGAGGGTCAAACATGTGTGTATCGTGGATGAGGATCGGAGCACCATCCCCAGATGTAATGCGCCCACCGTTCCCGGGGACCTTACCGAGCGCGGGTGAGCCTTTGCCGGAGCCCGCGGGGTCGTGGGCGGACCTATAGTGGATGTGATCCAGATGATCCATGCTCCGGTAGGCTGCGGTTACTACACCTGGGGTACCCGGCGCCATCTGGGAGACGTGTACAACTGGGCCGCTCCCGGAGTGCTCGAGAACGAGGCCCATCATCGCCGTCATTGTTACACCACGGCCATGACCGAGCAGGACATCATCTTCGGCGGAGCGGAAAAACTTAAAAGAGCCCTGCTGGAGGCCTTCCGCATCAACCCCGGAGCTCAGGGGGCCATCATTTACAATACCTGCTCCACGGCTCTCATCGGGGACGACATCGAACAGGTGGCCCGGGAGGTTTCGGCCGAGGTGGGCAAGCCCGTTTTCGCCTGCGCCTCCCCGGGATTCTGCGGGGTCTCCCAGTCCAAGGGACACCACGAGTTTAATACCCAGTTCTACCGGTGGTTGCTGGATTATCGAAAGAAACATCCCGAGCTGGGGCTGAAGGAGGAGGAAAAGACCCCTTACGATGTCAATATCATCGGGGATTATAACATCGACTGGGATCTGGTCCCGGTGATTCCTCTCTTCGAGAAACTGGGGCTACGTATAATCTGCGTCTTTACCGGGAACGCCCGTATCCGGGATCTCTTCCGGTTGCCGGATGCCAAATTGAACATTGTTCACTGTCAGCGTTCGGCTACCTACATCGCGGAACTCCTTCGGGAGGGATACGAAATACCCCTGGTGCGGGTAAGTCTTTTCGGAATGGCGCAGACGGCCAAGGCCCTTCGGGATGTGGCGGCCTGGTTCGGAGAGAAGGAAATGATGCGTCGGGCCGAGGAGATCATAGAGGAGGAAACCGCGGCGGTGGAACCGGCTCTTTCCTGGTATCGGGAAAGACTTTCCGGGAAGAGGGTGGCCATCTATGTAGGGGCTCCCAGGGTGTGGCACTGGGTGAAGGTCATGGAGGAACTGGGTATGGAGGTGGTGGCCTGTATGACCACCTTCGGACACCGGGAGGATTACGAAAAGATCGTCCAGCGGGTGAAACCCGGGACCCTCATCATCGACAACCCCAACGAATTTGAGATCGAGGAGATGATCGAGACCTGTCGGCCGGACCTCTTCCTTACCGGGCTCAAGGAGAAGTATCTCATACGTAAATTCGGGGTTCCCACCCTCAATTCTCATTCGTATGAAGCCGGGCCCTACGCCGGATTTCGGGGGATGGTGAATTTTGCCCGGGACATCTATCAGGCGGTCTGCGCCCCGGTGTGGAGTCTGGCCCGGACCGAATTTTAAGAAAGCCAAGGAGGTATAGCCATGATCAACCAGATCATCAATCAGGTTTCGGAGGTTCCGCTGGAGGGCATCACCTACAAGAAACTGCGTCCGGGAAAGAAACCCCTTACCCCGGAATACATTCCCCCGCCACCGGAACTGGTACCGGCAGCCAAACGGGCGGTCTGCATAGATCCCAGCCGCACCTGTATGCCCTTCGGAGCCATGTGGGCCACCCTAGGGGTGCATCGGGCCATTCCCTTTGTCCAGGGGGCCCAGGGTTGTACCACTTACGTGCGCTACACCTTCTCCCGGGTCTTTCGGGAGCCGGCCTCCATAGCCTCGGCCTCCTTTCATGAGGACGCCGCGGTCTTCGGAGGACGTAAAAATCTGGTTCGGGGGATACGGAATCTGGTCTGTCGCTATAAACCCGAGCTCATTGCCATCGTCACCACCTGCTCAAGCGAGGTCATAGGTGACGATATCCAGAGTTTTCTGGCCGAGGCCCTGGAGATGATGGAGGAAGAGTTCGGGCCGGAGGTGCTGGATCTTACCAGGTTCGTGGTGGTCCATACCCCCAGTTTTGCCGGCTCCCATGTGGAGGGCTATAACCGGGCCGCAAAAGAGTTTCTCAAGGCCCTTTCCCGGCGGAGCGGGCAGCCCTCGGAGGATCTCTATTTTATTCCCGGGTTTCTCATGCCCGGAGATCTGCGGGAACTGAAGCATCTTCTGGAGCTCATGGGGGTATCTTTTCATGTCCTTTTTGATATAAGCGATACCCTGGACTGTCCGCTGGTGGGTATGCCCAACCGCATCCCCTACTATCCTCCAGGAGGCACCCGGGTGGAGGAATTCGTGCGGGCCGGTGACGCCAGGGCCATTTTCGCCCTTTCGCCGGATGCCGGAGCTGCCGGTGCGAAATGGCTCTCCCGTCGTTACCAGGTGCCGGCCTTTGTGCTTCCCATGCCCCTGGGGGTGGGCAATACCGACCGCCTGCTCAAAACCGTAAGCGAGATTTCGGGTCGGCCCATTCCGGAAGCCGTACGCTGGGAAAGGGGCATCCTCCTTGATGCCATGGCCGATACCCTGCACTACACCATGATGAAACGGGTGGCGCTGGCCGGCGACCCGGATTTTGTGGCTGCGGCCACCCGCTTCGTCTGCGAATTGGGGATGATTCCAACTTACATCCTGGTGGGCACCAAGAGTGCATCGGCGGCGGAGGAGATCTGGAAAACCTGTGAGGAATATAATTGCCAACCCGTTCTTATGAACGGAAGCGATCAGTTCGAATGGGAGTACGCCCTTAAACAGGACCCACCGGACCTGATCCTGGGGCACTCCCGCTGTGTGAATATTTCCAGAGAGATAAGGGTGCCGCTGGTCCGGTTCGGATTTCCGGTTTACGACCGAATAGGGTACCAGCGTGAGCCCATCGTGGGCTACCGGGGAGGAGAACGTTTCCTGGCTCGTATCGTAAACGCCATCCTGGATCATCACTATCCCGACGACCGGACCCATCAGTAAAGGGGGAGAGGATGAACGCCTGCGGGAACCAAGGCTGTATGCCCTGGAGGGTTAAGCCCTGCGGCCAGGCCAGCGAGCCCGGGGGCATGACCCAGCGGAGTTGTGTTTATTTCGGGGCCCGTTATGTGCTGGGTCCGGTCCGGGAGGCGGTGCATCTGGTACACGGGCCGGTGGGGTGCACCTATTACGGGGCCATGGTAAGGGGCGAGGCCCGGGATCTCTGCGGAACCGCGCTTACCGAGAGGGAGATCGTTTTCGGGGGTCTGGATCGTCTGAGGAAGGCCCTGCGGGAGGTCTGGTCCCTCTATCCTCGGGCCCGGGGGGCCTTTCTTTATGCCACCTGTTCCAGCGGGCTTATAGGGGAGGACCTGGCCGGTCTGGCCCGCCAGGCGGAAAGGGAGTTCGGCCGCCGGGTGGTGGCCATAAACTGTCCCGGTTTTGCGGGAAAAAGTCAGGCCGAAGGCCATGCGCTGGCCTACCAGGCGCTTCTGGATCTGGTGCGCCCCCTTCCCAGGTATAGATATCCCACGGTAAACCTGGTGGGGGAATACAACGTGGCCGGAGAGGCCCGGGAGATCCGGCGACTTCTGGAAAAACTGGGGGTCCGGGTGCACACCGTGCTTACCGGAGATACCTCCTGGTCGGAGATCGAGACCCTCGCCCGGGCCCATCTGAATCTCCTTTTCTGCGGTTCGACTGCCCGGAGGTTCGTTTCCGAACTCCGGCAGCGCTTGGGGATACCGTATCTCAAGGTTTCCTTTTACGGACTTTCGGCCACCGGGGCCTCCCTGCGCCGGATAGGGGAGGTCCTTGGTCTTTCCTCAACCCGGGTGGAAGCCCTCATTCGGGAGGAAGAAGCCGGGGTCCTGGCTCGGATCAGGCCCTGGTTGAGGATCTTTGACCAACGCAGGGCCCTGGTGGTGCTGGGAGCCGGAAGACTTGGCCCCCTGAGCAGGATGTTACGCGAGCTGGGGTTTGAGGTCCTGGGAGTGGCCTCGGTCTTCGGAAGCCCGGAGGATCATCGGGAGGCCGCTCCGTTTTCCGATTTTCTCACCGACGATCCCGGGGACGACGAATTTGAGAGGGCCCTGGCGGTCCTGCGTCCCGATCTGGTCATCACCAATGCCCGGGAACAATGGCGAGCCGTTAAGCTGGGATTTCCCACCCTTTCCTTCCCCCAGGAACGCCGCCGTGGCCCCTACGCCGGATATCAGGGCTTTACCAATTTTGTTCTTTCCCTGGCCCGCGTCCTTTCCGCTCCGGTGTGGGGGCTCCTGGGTCTTTAATCCCGTATCACCCCCCTTCGGGCGACCCTCCTGCCCCGAGAGGACCTTACTTTCTAGGGCACCGAAAAAAACTTTCGAGCCGGAGCGAAACCACCCCCGTCACAAAATCTTCCCTTTTGTCGTATTTATCTTATTTGTTCTTAACAATTATGTTTCAAAAGGCGGAAAAGGAAGGAAGCTCGAAGGGATTCGATCTGCTGTCTTCAAAGATTTTTCATATTTGGCATGAATCTTGTATCTATATTGAGCAAAAAAGAAGGAGGAAGGATATGGGGAGCAGCAGATTTTTTAACCTTAGGGGAATGGGTCCGGTCTTAACCGCGGCGTTCCTGCTGGGGGGAGGGGCGGCCCTGGCGGCGGATCCCACCGGGGCCGCGACGCTTAAGGCCGATCCCGGACTCCCGGTGGACTATGTGTGGGTGCTGGTATGCGGGTTCCTGGTGATGTTCATGCAGGCGGGCTTCGCCCTGGTGGAGGCCGGCTTCTGTCGGTCCAAGAATGCCACCAATCTTCTTACCAAGAACCTCATGGATTTCGTGGTGGGGTCTCTGGCCTTCTGGGCCCTAGGGTATGCCCTTATTACCGGTACCGACTGGAAGGGGCTCCTGGGAACCTCCGGTTTCTTCCTGGCCGGGGAGGGTTATGATGTAGGAAATTACCTCTCCTTTTTCTGGCAGATGGTCTTTGCCGCCACCGCGGCCACCATCGTTTCCGGAGCGGTGGCTGAACGGATCAAGTTTCAGGCCTATCTCCTCTACTCGGTGGCCATTACCGCTTTTATCTATCCGGTTTATGCTCACTGGGTCTGGGGAGGGGGCTGGCTTTCCAAGCTGCCCTTCGGTCTCGGGCATCTGGATTTTGCGGGTTCCGGGGTGGTACACGCCGTGGGAGGCCTGGTGGGACTCGCCGGAGCCATCGTCCTAGGCCCCCGCTTCGGAAAGTTCGATCGGAACGGAAAACCCCGGGCCATTCCCGGACACAATATCCCTCTGGCTGCCCTGGGGGTCTTCATCCTCTGGTTCGGCTGGTACGGTTTTAATCCCGGTTCCACCTTTTCGGCCCATCACCTGAGGATCTCGGTGATCGCGGTAAACACCACGCTGGCCGCCTCGGCGGCTTCGCTTACCGCGCTTCTCCTGGTCCTGGCCAAGACCAAAAAGTTCGATCTGGGTATGGCCTTAAACGGGGTGCTGGCGGGGCTGGTGGCCATCACCGCCCCCTGCGCCTGGGTGGAGTCCTGGGCCGCGGTGGTGATCGGGGTGATAGCCGGTATCATCCTGGTAGCCGGGGTCTATTTCCTGGAAGCCATAGGAGTGGATGATCCCGTGGGGGCCGTGCCGGTACACGGATTTAACGGTCTATGGGGGCTTATCGCCGTGGGGCTCTTTGCCGACGGAACCTACGGCAACTATTCCATCGAACCGCCCTTTGTGAAGGGGCTCTTCTACGGCGGAGGATCCGGGCAGCTCGTGGCTCAGCTCATCGGAGCCGGGGTCCTCTTCGTCTGGGCCTTTGGCATGGGGCTCGTGCTCTTTAAGGTGCTCGACGCCCTTATCGGAATCCGGGTCTCTCCGCGGGAGGAGATTCAGGGGCTGGATCTTTTCGAACACGGTACGCCGGCTTATCCCGAATTTTATACCGTAAGGAGGTAAAGAAATGAAAGAGATCAGAGCCATTATCCGACCGGAAAAGCTGGGGGATGTCCTTTCGGCCCTGGAAGAGGTGGGGCATCCCGGGGTTACGGTTTATCAGGTGGAGGGTCACGGACGCCAGGCCGGACTGGTGGAACAGTTCCGGGGGCGGGAGTTCAGGGTGGATCTCCTGCCCAAACTGGAGGTAAGGGTGGTCTGTAAAGATGCGGATGTTGAGGGTATTATTCAGGCCATTGCCTCGGCGGCTCGAACCGGGGAGATCGGAGACGGTAAGATCTTCGTCTATGAAGTGCTTGAGGCCCTGCGCATCCGCTCCGGAGAACGGGGAGAGGAAGCCATTTAAAATTAAAAAAACATAAAAGGAGGTGCAGGATGAAAGGAAAAGCCAGAATCTGGGTAGTGCTGGGGCTGATGGTGTTTCTCGGGTTGGGGCTCTTCAACGGGGTGAGCCGGGCCGATGAGCCCGCCCCCTCCACGGAGCTTGCGGTGGATGTGCTCTCGCAGTACATCTGGCGGGGCTTTGCCCTTTCGGACGACTCGGTGGTGGTGCAGCCCTCCATGACCGTGTCCTATCTGGGGGCCTACGTGAACATCTGGGGGAATTACGATACCGATCGCAACAACGAACATGACAAGAGCCTCGATGGTGCCGACTGGGACGAGACGGATTTTACCTTCGGTTACACCTACGATAAGTTGCCCTACGGGGCGAGCCTGGACGTGGGCGGTATCTATTACGCCCTGGAGGGAGACGATTCCTTCGAACTTTATGCCGGGC
>DRMH01000098.1 GCA_011322625.1 Thermosulfurimonas dismutans
GGAGAAGATCATCGTTTTCGATAAGGCCGTAACGAAAGGCCTGTTTGATGCAGTCCCGCGGAAAATGGCACTCGACCCCTTTGTAAGCCAGGATGCGCTTCAAGGCCTTTTCAAGCTTTAGAAGGCCCTCCTCGGCCTCAACCCTGCGCGTCATAGAGGGGCACTCCCTCACTTTTTACCCGCTCGGCAAACTCCGGGGCTACCTCGCTCTCAAAGAGAAGATCCACCGGATAGATCCCGGCCACCTCGTCCACCTCCTCTCGCAGGATGCGCTTTTCCCGGTGCGAAAGCTTTCGGCCGCCAACGACCAGGAGATCGATGTCAAAACCGCTTCTGGCCCTCTTTCCCCGGGAAAGGGAGCCGAAAAGATAGATGGCCCGGGGATTAAGTCTTGCCGCAAGATGCTCGGTGATGCGTTTTAAGCGTTCCTCAAGTTTAGGGGAAAGGGCGAGATTCTTACAATCCTTCCGGGATTTCCTCAAGGCGCACCAGGTCCTCATAGGTCTCCCTTTTTCTTACCACGAAAAAGCGCTCTCCGTCCACCAGGACCTCGGCGGCCCGGGGACGGGAATTATAGTTGGAGGACATGACGAACCCGTAGGCCCCGGCGGAAAAGACCGCCAGATAGTCCCCGGGGGAAACCGGAGGAAGGTTCCGTTCCCGGGCCAGGAAATCGCCGCTCTCGCAGATGGGGCCCACCACATCGGCCCGGATGGTCTCCTCGCCTGGGATCTCCCGCACCGGAGCGATGCGGTGGTAGGCCTGATAGAAGGCCGGACGGATGAGGTCGTTCATCCCGGCATCCACGATCACGAAGTTGCGCCCCGGCTCCTCCCCTTTCGGGGGATGGGACTTTACGTAGAGCACCCGGGTCACCAGGATGCCGGCGTTTCCGGCGATCACCCGTCCGGGCTCAAGGATGAGGGTGGTCTCCGGAAGATCCGAAAGCTCCTCCTTCAGGGCCCGGGCGTATTCCTCGGGCGGCGGGGGTTCCTCTTCCCCATAGACGATCCCGAGTCCTCCCCCGAGGTCGAGATAACGCAGGGGAAGTCCTTCCTCTTTGAGGCGCAGATAAAGGGCCTTAAGCCTCCTTAAGGCCTCCACAAAGGGGGAAATCTCCGTGAGCTGAGAGCCGATGTGACAGTCCACCCCCACCGGCTGAAGGAAGGGATCCTCCCGGGCCTTGAGATAGGCCTTAAGGGCCACCTCCTCGGGGAGCCCGAACTTGTTTTTCTTAAGCCCGGTGGAGATATAGGGATGGGTTCGGGGGTCCACATCCGGGTTCACCCGGATGGCAAAGGGGGCGGGTTTCCCGAGTCTTTGAGCCACCCGGGAAAGGGCCTCGAGTTCCCCCAGGCTTTCCACGTTGAACATGAGAATGCCGGCGGAAAGGGCCTCCTCTATCTCCTGTTCGGTCTTTCCCACCCCGGAGAAGACGATCCTTTCCGGAGGGATACCGGCCTTTAAGGCCCGGTAAAGCTCCCCTCCGGAGACGATGTCCGCCCCGGAACCCTCCCGGGAAAGCAGTCTCAGTACCGCGAGATTGGAGTTGGCCTTAACCGAATAGCAGACGAGATGCGGGATGTCGGAGAAGGCCTCATCGAAGACCCGGAAATGGCGTCTTAAGGTGGCCGCGGAATAGATATAGACCGGGGTTCCCACGGCCTCAACGATTTTCCTTACCGGGACCTCTTCGGCGTGAAGTTCTCCCTGACGGTACTGAAAGTAATGCATAGCCCTTACCTCGAGGTTCAGGGAATCAGACAAACCTCCGGGCTTTGCGGCCCGGGGACCAGGGTGCCGTAGTAGGATAAAAGAGGCTCCACCGAATAGCAAGTTCTTACGCCGGCCCGGGCGGAGGTGTCGTAAAAGGAGGCCTCCGGAACCGGCGGAAAGGTGGTCTCCCCCGCGGGGGTGTGGCGTCGCACCCGGTAAAGTACCCTTCCCCGGAGCGGGAATCGGTGCAGGTCCAGGGTCACCGGATCCCAGGTCAGAAAGACGGTATGGGGGAAGAGGCGCCGGGCGGTCAGGTTCTCCGGGGGCCGGGGAGGAGTGGACCAGCAGAATCCGCGGGGCGGGGTCCAGGCGCTGATCGAACGGAAGCCTTTTATCGCCCGTATCCGATAGGTGTAACACCAGCCCGGTCGCAGATCCCTGTCCCGATAGGTGAAGAGGGGTTGCTGCGCCGGGGATTTTCCGAAGGGGACTCGAAAGGTCCGATGTAATTCAGGCCCGGGTTTTCCCGCCGGGCGGGCCGAGCGGCTTATCTCCAAAGCCTTGATCCTGCGGAGATCGTAACCCCGGATATCCTCCACCGGGACCCGGGCCATGAGTTCGGCAAAGAAGGGGTGCAGGATGACCCTGAAATCGGAGGGAGGCCGGGGCCGGGCCGCTTCCGGGGGTACCGGGGGGGCCTTCCGCCCGCACCCGGTAAGGAACATGCCCAGGAGAAGGACCACGACCACCCGAAACATAATCCTTACATAGCATAAAATGGACGCTCTCCCCAGATCCCTGGGGGCTCCCCGAGGGCCTTTTTCCGGGTATCATAGAAAATATGAGTGAAGAAAAACGCTACGGAGAACGGGCCATTGAGGAGGCCGAGCTTGAGGCCTGGCCCAATCCCTACCCGGATCGCGACTATCGTATAGACATTACCTTTCCGGAGTTCACCTGTCTCTGTCCCCGCTCGGGTTATCCGGACTTTGCCACCATCAGGATCTCCTATATTCCCGATCAAAGGATCGTGGAGTTACGTTCGCTTAAGCTCTGGCTGAACAAGTTCCGCGGCCGCTATATCTCGCACGAGGCGGCCACCAACGAGATCTTCGACGCCC
>DRMH01000099.1 GCA_011322625.1 Thermosulfurimonas dismutans
ATAGACTTTGCGGGCGATTTCGTCCCAAGCCTCACCTTCCTGGGTGGTATAGGTCCTTTCCGGCACGGTTTAAGCCTCCCCGGAGAAGCTGAGACGCCGATTTCTTTCGAGGACGCGTATAAGGGCCCTATAGACGGCTTCCTCAAACTCGCGGGCTGAGGCCCGGAGCGTGTGCTCGATGACCCCCTTTTCAGGACCACCGGGAACATGGATCTCCTGTCGCAGTTCTATGTTTATGGAGAGAGGGCTTCCGGTATATGTACGCCGTGCAAGCATCTCGGAAGCCATAGCCGGAGCCGGTGCCGGGAGAAATAGAGGGACCAAAGGCTCTACTAAAACACTTCTTAAAACTGAAAGCGCCCCCGTAAGCTTCGAGACCAAAAGTCCGGGCTCAATCCCCGCAGCCACGGTCTCCATTAACCGGCGGCCCGTAAGGTGCAGATCCGCAAGCGGGCCCCACCTGGCCGGGCTGAAGGGCAAAAGCCCACGAATCTTCTCCATCACGCTCTTCACCGCTTTTACCGGCTCAAGGGCCACGCTCTTCAAGCCCTCAACCAGGGTAAGCAGAATTTTACGTCCGGCCTCAAAGAGGGAAAGGCCAGAGACATATTCCACCAGTTTGTTAAGGGCCATGATTGGGGCGGTGATGGGATTGGTAAATAGAAAAACTTTGAGAACCGCTTGCCAGTGCTCTTTAAGCCAGGTGCCCAGAGCGAGCACCTTCTCTTTGAACCAGGAAAGCCCTTCGGTGAGCCGTCTTAAGGCCCCGCTAAAGAGTCCAAAACGCTTGTGTAGCCACCAGAGGGCCGTCGCGAGGGCCACCACGGCCCCAGCACCCAGGTCAATGGATTGGCCCAGAGGGCGGCGTTGAAGGACCAGACCGCGGCCACCGCGGTGCGGATTCCCGCAAGCAACCGTCCCAGGTAGGCCATAGAAAGCGCCCTCAAGCCCCCGGCCTGGGCGATGGCGGCCCTGAGACTTGCCCACTGCGCCGTGACCCAGCCCCAGGTGGCGATAGCGGCCGTGCGGATTGAGCCTACTATCTCAAAAAAACGGTATTTGAGCCGGAGAAGCTGAAAGTCAAGAAAGGCAAGAAGGCCCCCGCGGGCCTGGATGGCCTGCCAGAAAAGTGCCCAGCGCTCGGATAGCAAGACCAAGGCTTTACGCATTTCAAGGAGAACCTCAAGTCCATTGGCCACCCCACGGGCAAAAAGTCCCAGCATGAAAAGCCCACCCCCGATCACCGTAAGGAGGACACCAAAAGCTCCCACTACGCCTACCAGCACTCCGGCCAGCAACCGGTGCTTCTGGGTGAAGTCCGCAAGAAAAGCCGAAACCTTCTGGAGCATTTTGGTGAAAGCCGTAAGCGGAGGTATCCAGACATTTCCCAGGCTGATGAACATGCTCCGCACGGTATTCCGTAAGGTGCGGAGCTGGTTGGCCAGGGTATCGCTTCGGGTCTCAAACTCCTTCTGAGCGCTTCCCGCATACCGTGCCCGATCTCCCACTATCCCTAAAGCCTTCTGAAGCTCTTCCGTGTTCTGGATCAACTTCACCAGCTTCGGCCCAGGCTCAATCCCAAAAATCAGGTTCATGTACTTGGCGGCATCGCCGGACTGCTTGAGCACTTCAAAAAACTTCATTAGGGTGGGTATGGGCTTTTCCCGGATTTCGCGCTCGAGGTCTTCGGCGGAAAGACCGAGAGCCTCCACGGCCTCGCGCACCTTACGGGGCTGAACGGAAAGCGTGGCCAGGGTGTTGAGCATATCGTTTAAGGCTGTGGCCGCTCGCTCCGGGGTCTCTCCTAAGGCGAGCAAGCTCGCCCCCAAGGCCGCGGCCTGCTGGGCGGTGAGACCGATCTGGGCCGCAGTTCCGCCTATCCGCGAAAGCACTTCGATGATACCTGGGGCACTTGCGGCCATGTTGTTCGAAAGCTCGTTCACCGCATCTCCGAGCTCTCCTATACGAGAAATGGGAATCTTAAAGACATTGGCGAGCTTTCCCATTACATCGCCGATCTGGGCGGCGGGCATGTCGAAGGCCGTAGCCAGCTTGGCCACCGTCTCGGTGAAGCCGAGAAGATCCTTCTTAGCCACGCCCATCTGAGCTCCGGCCGCCGCAAGCGCCGTAAGCTCCTCAGCCGCAAGCGGTATGCGCCGGGAAAGCTCAAGGATCTGAGCCGAAAACTCCTGATACTCCCGAGCCGTGAAGTTGGCCACCTTCTGCACATCGGCCATAGCCTCCTGAAAACTCATGGCTGCCTTCACCGGCCCGGCAAAGGCCGCAAGCATTCCCAGCCCCGCCCCCATCACCTCCATGCCCATCTGGGCATAATGGGCGGAAAACTTCTTGAGGTCTTCCGACACCCGGCGAACCTTGGCGTCAAAGTCGGAAAGTTTCTCCGATGCCTCGGAAAGAGGCCTCGTGAACTGGTCAATCAGCGAAAGATAGAGCCCGACCTTGAAAATCTCGTCCATTTCAGGCTATGCTTAAAATATGGAAATTCTCCTGGCTTTGCTGGTTGGTTTTTTGATCCTTTCCGCTCTCGTGTATGGGATTGGGTTCTTCACCGGGATTCTCCTTGGTCTAAAGAAGCTTCGAGAGCCTCACGCTCGGCCCTGAGCTGCTCAGAAAGCTTATCCGTCCAGAAAAGAAAGTCCTCAAGCGACATCTCCAGAAGCTCCTTTAGGCTTCCGGTCTCCCTTGCGAGGGCAAGGAGATCCCCGGCAGGGTCAGCCGGGAGATTCCTAGCAAAGGGGTCACCTTAAAAACCACCTCCATGAAGGTCGGAATATCCATCTCCCTCCATTCCTCTAAGGGAACTTTCTTTCCGTCCACCTCCACAAGGACATGGAGCAGGCCAAAGATTATTTCGTCGGGGTTTTCGGCCATCCGCTGGGCCGCAATCAAGTCCCTGGCCTTCCCCTCGTAGATCTTAACCTTGCGCCCGTCCGAAAGCTCAAACTCTTCCAAAACCTTGCGCTCGGCCATGTCGCTCACCTCCTAAAGATCTTTTTTAGCTCATGCCCAGGTTGGCGCGGGTCTGCTCAAGCAGGTTCTGTCCGTTCACCTTGTAGATGTAGTTCATGGGGTCGATCTCGATCACCTCCTCCCCGTCCACCACTAGCTTGAAATAGACCGCGCTGTAGGAAAACTCCGGCCCCTCACCCTGGGCCTGCTTAAAGGTCGGAAGGTCCGCCTCCTTCACGAAGGCCCGCATTACCACCTGCACCGGAAACTCCTCCATGGCCCCGGTCTGCGGATTGTAGCGCTGCACCGAGCCCCGCACGTCCAGGTGGTGCGCCTTCGAGGAGTCGTAAAGCACCTTAAGGGCCTCAGAATCAAAGCTCGTGAACTTAAGCTTGCCCTCGAGCTTCTCCGTGTGGCCCACCACCGGAAGCTCGAGCTTCCCGGAGATCCCCATACCGGAGTGCTCCACGGTCTGCTGGGCCACCTTCGGAAGCTCGATCTCCGCCTTGCCCAGAAAATCCTTACCTTCAATGTAAACATTGGCGTCTTTCAGAATGTTGGGCTTCTTAACCCCGGCCATCGCTCACCTCCTCAAATTAAGCGTTCCCAAAAAGGGTCTTGAAGTAGTCCAGATCCACCTCCAGCACGAACTCAATGGTTTCCGCCGGAGGCGGAGCCAGGTAGTAGATGTGGAAGCGGATAATGCCGTTTGCCAGATCCGTCTCGGGGTTCTCCTCCGGGAGGAAGGCCACCCGCGCCCCGAGCAGCATCCCCCGCCCGGCAAGGCCGTTCAGCCAGATGTTTGTGGTGTCCACCACGCTCTCAATGAGCCGCTTGTTCATGGGGTCGTCCACCTTCTGCCAGGTGTTCACGATGAGGTTATTCTCGATCCAGTTGGCCATCCGGCGGCAGGGAATGAAGGAATCCTTGATGTCCGTCACTCCGGGAAAGGCTGCGGTGCGGTTGCCCCAGAGTTTCCAGCCGGTCATCATGCGGTGCATGGTGACCAGTCCCTGCTCGTTAAGATAGTTGGCCTCCTGGAGAGTAAGGATCTTCTCCGGGCCGGTTACACGGAGCTCCTTGTTTGAAGGGCTCTCGTAAGGCACGCCACCGTTTCCGCGATCCACCTTGGCGGTGAGCCCGGCGGCGTGAATAGAAAGAGGTACGGCCCGATCACCCTCCATGGCCCTCGGCCAGAAGAAGACCGCGTGCGAGGAGCCGAAGTTCTGCTTGAAGGCCACGGCGTCGGTCGGGGTCTTGGCCGTATCCGGCACGTCGATGTAGGCCATGGCCTTAAAGTTCTGATTGATGGATTCGGCCTTGGCGATAAGCGCATTGGCCACTGTGGTGTTGTGGGAGAAACCCGGCGCAAGGACCAGGCCCACGATCTTTCCGAACCGCGGAAAGACCTCTTCAATCAGCTCGAGCCCGGTGCGGGTGCCATTGGTGGCATCCACTCCGCCGATCACGTCCGCGGCGGTGACCGCCGTGGGATCGGGATTGCCCGAAGCGTCCGTGTGGTTGGCCGGATCGAACACATTCACAAAGACCGCCGGGCTCATACCATAGAGGGTGAAATACACCCGGGCGAACTCGTAGAGGCCGAAAACCGAGGGGTCCTCGGCGTCTTTCGGGGCCCCGAAGGTCTTCACGAACTCCGTGAAGTTAAAAATGAGCTTTGGTTCGTTTATGGGTTGAGGGGTGCCACTCGGCAGGTTGTGGACCGGGGCTACCCCCACCACGAAGGGAAGCGCCGAGTCCACCTCCCGTACCGCATAGACCTTGGTGTCAAGCTCCTGGGTGTAAACTCCGTGCGTGAAGGCCATCTTTGCCCTCCTTTATGGGATTAGCCGTAAACGGGTTTGAGCTCTTCTTTCTTAATGAGCTCCCTTACGGCTTCGCAGTCCGGCAGGTTCCGATAGACCATGTTGCGCCAGAGAACGAAGGTGCGCTTCTCCCCGTCCACCTCGGCTTCAAACTCATACCGGTTCTGGTTGCCTACATAGACATAGGCTACGGGCTTCTTTTGTGGCTCCTGGGCCTCACGGGTCTCCTGGGAAGCCCCCTGGGCCTGCTCCTGAGCCCCCTGGCTCTGGCCCTGAACCTCCTGGGCCTCACGGGTCTCCTGAACCTGGGTTTTCTCTTTCCTGGCCATTACGCACCTCCTGTCTTAATTTCTATGGGCCAGCCGGGAGCGACAAGCGAAAGCCTCCCGGCCTCACGGCTTACGGTCACCGGAAAAACCAACTTCCCGTCCCAGACTTCCTCATAAAGGAAAGGTCCCTCGCCCTCCTCCTCCTCAAGAGCGAAGAACCTGCCCTTCGCGGTGCGAGAAGCCGCAAAAGTAGCCTCAATTCCTCCGCCGAGCGGGAAACTCCAGGGCTCCAAAAAGAGAAGCCCTACCCGGAAGCTAGCCTCCATCATCTCGGCCAGAAACTCCGGCCCCCTCGGGCCTTCCCCCGTAAGCGTCGCTTTAAGCGTAAGGGCCGCGGTGTAGTGCCATACACCTTCGACCCGTGCCTCTCCCTCAAGCTCAAATTCCAGCGTCTCCGGCGTGAGCACCACCGCCGGATCCCGGAGGCTGATCAGGGTCGGGTTCCACTCACAGACAAGGCTCGTCCTCTTGCGGATCTCCTCCGCAAGGGCCTCAAGCACTCTCCTCAATCCGTGTCCTAACGCCGGTCTCTCACCCATTGCGAAACGATCTCAAGGATTTCTCGCTTGTCCTGGTCATCGATTCTCAGGAAGGGCCGCGCCGGAATGGTTACCGATTCCTTGCGGATGAAAAGCACCACCGGCTTGGCCTTTCCGCGCTTGCGCGGCGGCTGTCCCATAATGGCCCTGTCCGTAAACCAGATCTTCCAGCCCGCCCGCCTCATCCCTTCCAGACACTTCTCCGGTGTCTCTCCATATTTGCGCATGAGGCGCCGGGTGTGCCATCCGGCGGGAATGGCAAGCTTCCGCGCCCGCCTGGGCTTAATCTCGCCTCCGAGTTGATGAATCCGGGCGTACTCTACATTGGTGCCCCAGGCCGCAAAGTGTCGGCCTGCCCGGTAAGTGATGGAACCCATGAGGCGTCCGGTGTCCTTAAGCGGCGTATCGTTTCCGCGCTTCCAGGCGCGGGTCAAGGGGGCATTAGGCGGGGGCACCCCCTCTTTGATCCTCCGCACCGTGGAGGAGACACCGTAGCGGGCGATCCGCTCCATAAGGCCCTGCATGTCAGCCACCTTGAAAAGCAGCCGATCTATAAAACGCTCAAAGGCCCGAAGCCCCTCGGTTTTGAGCTCCGCCCGAATCATCAGTCTCTCTCCGCAAATTCCTGGGCCAAAGGAGAAAGGCTTCCTTCCTTCACGCTTACCGCCACAGGCCGATAGCTCTCTCCGCCTTCTTCTCCTCCCACACAGTCCCCAAGCACGCCCTCTAGCAACTCCCGGGCGTCCTCCTTTTTGTCCCGGGCCACCTTCTCGTTTTCCGCATACGAATAGAGCTCGTAGAGGGCCCGCTTGAGGACCGCCTCCCGCACAATTTCGTCTTCAAAGTCAGGGGTGGTCCCGCAGCGTTTGAACTGCGAGACCACCCAGATCCTTGCTTTCGTAAGGGCCCTTTCGGCCACCGCGTCGTCTCCGCCGGTGAGCATCCGGTAATCACGCTCGCTAAGTTCTCTTTTCAGGTCCTCAAGCGTCACCATTACGGCAGTACCGTCGCCCAGCAGATGGCTTTAGGAACCGGCATAGGCAAGGGCTTCGAGACGCCCTTCAACTTGTAGCCACTCGGGTCGTCCTGCTTGATGGGCTTCACATAAAGGGGCATGGCCTGAAGCCCGGCGTCGAGGTCGTCCACGGCCAGGTAGTAGAACCGGAAGGGGGCGTCGGTGGCGACCATGACGATGGACTTGTCGTCCACCACCGGCTTCTGCACTCCGGCCTTATGATCCTCGTAGCTGGTATTCAAAAGCTCCACCCGGAAGCCCGCGATCTCCACGGCCTGATCTGTCACCCGCGCCGCGATCCGGGAAGAATCCGACGAAAGCCCGATCACCTTTCCGGCCAGGGTCACGAAGGCCTGTGCTCCGGCAAAGATCCGGAGTCTTGCTCCGTAACCCCGCTTCCGCTTGATCTGAGTGGTCATGTTCACCAGGTCCATGAGGATGTCCTGAAGGCCTGCGGTATCCCAGGTGGTGTTGGGGGTGTAGGAGAGGGTGGGCCCGAAATCCACCTCGTAGTAGGTGTAGCCGCCCTCATGCTTCATGGGATACTGGATCTTGCCGGTAAGAGACTGAGCGGAGATCGCCTCGGCCGTGGCCCGTACCATGGCCCGGAGGTCCGCTATCTTCGAGTCCCGCCAGGCAGCGAGGCCTTTGGCGTCAAGCAGCTTCAGGTTGTTGAGTTCAGCCGCCGACACATGCACCGAGAGGTCCACCGGCTGGGGCTCGATGTATTCAATGGAAAGCTCCTCGCCCCCCACATTTATGGAAGGTGCCCCGCGGCGGACCACCGGCTGGTTCCCCACGGTCTTGGCGATCTCGCTGCGGGCGATCACCGGAAGCGGCCAGGTGCGCCGATCCGTGTAAATGG
>DRMH01000100.1 GCA_011322625.1 Thermosulfurimonas dismutans
CTCGAGAGCCTTAATAGTGTAAGAAGGCACGGAAAGGGGGTGAAAGGCCGGAGGAAACGGAGAACAAAGATGTAAAATACCGTAAGAGGCCTCCCGCTTTCGGAGCGGGATTAGGCACCAAAAAGGGGCACCTCCCCGCAAAGGAGGGGATGGCATCATTCTTGTTAAGGTCTCGGAAAAAAGCGGGGAGGTGTCCCGTATGGTGGATAAGGTCGATACGCTCTTTCTCCTGGTATCCGCGGCGCTGGTGCTTCTTATGACCCCGGCTCTGGCGGTTTTTTACGGTGGTCTGGTCCGGCGCAAAAACGTGCTCTCCATTATCATCCAAAGTCTGATCATGATTTCCATCGTGACCCTGGAGTGGATCTACGTGGGTTACAGCCTTTCCTTCGGACCGGATGTGCACGGAATCATCGGAAGCCTCAAACACTGGGCCCTTCAGGGCATAGGTTTTTCTCCCAGTCCTCACTATGCCTCTACGGTGCCGGAACCGGTCTTTATGATCTATCAGTGTATGTTTGCGGTAATCACCCCGGCGCTCATCACCGGAGCCTTTGCGGAGAGAGTACGCTTCCGGGCCTTTGTGTTTTTTAGTCTGCTCTGGGCCCTGTTCGTGTATAATCCGCTCTGTCACTGGATCTGGGGTGGGGGATGGCTTTCCCGCCTGGGAACCCTGGATTTTGCCGGAGGGCTGGTGGTGCATGCCAGCTGTGGTATGGCGGCTCTGGTCATGGCCCTGGTGGTGGGAGCCCGCCGGGGGGCCAAACAGGAACCCTTCATCCCTCATAATCTTCCTCTTACGGTGATCGGAACCGGGCTGCTCTGGTTCGGGTGGTTCGGGTTCAACGCCGGAAGCGCCCTTGCGGTGAACAACACCGCCATTCAGGCCTTTATCAACACCCATACCGCTGCGGCCACGGCCATGCTGGCCTGGGTAATAGTAGAATGGCTCAAGCAGGGGAAGCCCACCACCCTCGGGGCCTGCTCCGGGGCCATCGCCGGGCTGGCCACCATCACCCCGGCCGCGGGTTTCGTAAGCACCCAGGGGGCGGTGATCATCGGTGTCCTTTCCGGGGTGATATGTTACTTTGCGGTGCTGGCCAAGAACGGCCTGGGCTACGACGACGCCCTGGATGTGGTGGGTATTCACGGGGTGGGAGGAATCCTCGGAACGCTTATGGCCGGGGTCCTTTCCCCGCAGGTTAAGTTCTCGGCCCAGGTGATCGGGGTGGTGGCCACGGTGCTCTATACCCTGGTGGCCACCTTCATTCTGGCCAAGTTGGTGGATGTCCTCTTCGGACTCCGGGTGGACGAAGAGACGGAATATACCGGACTCGATGTTACCGAGCACGGCGAGGAGGCCTACGTCCTGGCCTAGGATAGGAGGAGCCGCCGCGCGGCTCCTACCAGGTAGAGGGAACCGGTGATCACCACCGGGGGGGAAAGGGCCAGGGCCTGATCCAGGGCCTCGGGGAGGGAGGAGGGATATAGCGGAGGCCAGGAGGGGGGAAACCTCCTGGCCTCCCATTCTTTTAGGGTAACCGGGTTTCTGGGGCCCGGGGGTTCGCAGAGAAACACGACCCTGGCCCGAGGGATCAATTTTTTCAGCATCCTCAGATAGGGTTTTTCCCCTCCCTCGTTGGTGGCCCCGAAAATAAGGGTGTATTCATCGATTCCCTTCCTCTCCAGGGAGCGAAGCAGGGCCTGGATGCCCTCCTCGTTGTGGGCTCCGTCCAGAATCACCCCGGGCCCCACGGACAGGAACTCGAACCGTCCCGGCCAGGAGACCCGTTTCAGCGCCTGCCGCAGGGTGTCTTCCCGAAAGACGTATCCCTCGGTTCTCAGGAACTCCAGCGCCCGGAGGGCGGTTCCGAGATTGTATTTCTGGAATTCACCCTCCAGGGAGAGTTCCAGCCCCTGCAATCGCCATAGGTTCCCTAGATAGGAAAATCTTTTCCCGCTGCGCAACACCCGAAAGTCCTCCCCCCAGAAGGCCGCGGGACATTGCAGCCTAAGGGCCCTTTCCAGGATTACCTCCCGGGCCCTGCGGGGCATGTGTCCTGCCACTACCGGAAGACCGGGTTTGAGGATCCCGGCTTTCTCCCGGGCGATCCTTTCCAGGCTTCGCCCCAGATAAGCCATGTGATCCAGGGCTACGGAGGTGATCACCGCCACCCGAGGGTTAAGGACATTGGTGGCGTCAAGCCGCCCTCCTAGGCCGCATTCGATCACCGCCATATCCACGTCTTCCTCCGCAAAATAGAGAAGGGCCGCGGCGGTAGTGATTTCGAAATAGGTCACCGGAAGCCGCAGCCTTTCCACCTGCTGTCGAATACGGGTCAGTATGTCCGCCAGCCTTTCCGGGGCGATTTCCCGACCATCGATCCGAAAACGTTCGGTAACCGAAACCAGATGGGGCGAGGTGTAAAGCCCGGTGCGCAGACCGTGGGCGGAAAGTATCGCCTGGAGAATGGCTGCGGTGGAGCCCTTACCGTTGGTCCCGGCGATATGAAGGCTGGGGAAACGTTCCTGCGGTCTCCCCAGGGCCTCGAGAAGGACGGAAATGCGTTCCAGGCCGGGTTTTATCCCGTGGAATTGGTGCTGCCGGAGCCATTCCAGGGCTTCCCGGGGATGCATGCCTTGAGGGTTCCTTTTTAAGGGTTTTAAATCTATAATCTAGTTTCTATATATGATAATCGTTCCGCGGAGAAGGGGGAGTTTTTATGCGGGTGCGTCCTGAAGAGTCCCTGCTTCTGCTCATCGATCCTCAAGAGAAGCTGGTCCGGGCCCTCTGGGAGGCGGATCGTCTGGTAAGGAATCTCAGGCTGTTGATAAAGGCCTCCCAGATACTGGAGGTGCCCATCCTGGCCACCAGCCAGTATCGCAAGGGGCTCGGGGAATACGTTCCCGAGGTCCTTGAGGTCTTGGGAAAAGAGGTGGAAATAAAAGACAAAACGGAGTTTAGCGTCTTTCAAAACCCGGAAATTGCTTCCCTCATCCGGGAGAAGGCCCGGCGTTACCTTGTTCTTTGCGGGGCGGAGACGCATATCTGTGTATATCAATCCGCCCTTTCGGCCCTGGAGGAGGGCTATCGGGTGATAGTGGTGGGGGATGCCACCTCCTCCCGCACCCCGGAGAATTTCCATTATGGGCTGGCCCGTTTGAGGGACGTGGGAACAGCGGTGGTTTCCACGGAGATGCTGGTTTATGAATGGCTGGAGAGGGCCGGCACCCCGGCCTTTAAGGAATTGATGCCCTGGATCAAAAACGCCACCCAACCTTAAGGAGGTGCACTATGGCCGAGAGCCGCAGGATTGAAGCCTTGCTCAAGGAGGAACGCGTCTTTTATCCCCCGCAGGCCGAACGGGATCGAGCCTACATTTCCTCCCGCTACGAGTATGAGGAGATCTATCGGTACTCCCTGGAAGATCCGGATGGGTTCTGGAGCGAGCGGGCCAAGGAACTTATTACCTGGTTCAGGCTCTGGGATCGGACCTGCTACTGGGATTTTGAAAAACCCGAGATCCGCTGGTTTGAAGGCGGGAAGCTCAACGCCTGCTATAACTGCCTCGACCGACACCTCTCCGGACCCAACCGCAACAAGGCGGCCATTATCTGGCAGGGGGAACCCGAGGAGGAGGTCCGGGTCTATACCTATCAGATGCTTCACCGCGAGGTCTCGCGCTTTGCCAATGTTTTGAAAAAGCTCGGGGTCAGGAAGGGCGACCGGGTCTCCATTTATCTTCCCATGATACCGGAACTTCCCATTGTGATGCTGGCCTGTGCCCGGATCGGAGCCATTCATTCCGTGGTCTTCGGTGGGTTTTCCGCCGAGGCCCTGAAGACCCGCATTCAGGACTGTGAGGCCAAGATCCTGATCACCGCCGACGGTTACTGGCGGGGCGGAAGGGGCATAGAATCCAAGAAAACCGCCGATCAGGCCCTGAAGGACTGCCCCACCGTGGAGAAATGTATCGTGGTGCGACGGATGGGAAATGAGATCAACTGGGTCTCCGGGCGCGACCTCTGGTATCACGAGTTGATAAACGATCCGGAGATCCCGGATGAGTGTCCGTGCGAGGAGATGGACGCCGAGGACATCCTTTTCATCCTTTACACCTCCGGCTCCACCGGAAAACCCAAGGGAGTCTTTCACACCACCGGGGGCTATATGGTCTATGTGGCTCATACCCTGCAATGGGTCTTTGATCTCCGTCCGGCGGATGTTTTCTGGTGCACCGCGGACATCGGCTGGATCACCGGGCACTCTTACATCGTTTACGGTCCGCTGGCTCTGGGGGCCACGGAGATCATGTTTGAGGGGGTTCCCACCTATCCTCATCCGGGGCGTCTGTGGGAGCTGGTGCAGAAATTCCGGGTGACCCTCTTTTACACCGCTCCCACGGTGATCCGGGCCCTGATGCGGGAGGGAGACGAGTGGCCGCACAAGTACGATCTCTCCTCCCTGCGGATCCTGGGATCGGTGGGCGAACCCATCAATCCGGAGGCCTGGCTCTGGTACCATCAACACGTGGGCCGGGGGCGCTGTCCCATCGTGGATACCTGGTGGCAGACCGAAACCGGGGGATTCATGATCTCGCCGCTTCCCTATGCCATTGCCCAGAAACCCGGGGCGGCCACGGTGCCCCTTCCCGGGGTGGAGCCGGTGATCCTGCGGGACGACGGCACCGAGGCCGACGTGAACGAGGGAGGGCATCTCTGCATGAAACGGGCCTGGCCCGGGATGTTGCGGGGGGTCTGGGGAAATCCCGAGCGCTTCAAACAGGTCTATTTCAGCCGCTTTCCGGGCTATTACTACACCGGAGACGGGGCCCGGCGGGATGAGGATGGATATATCTGGATCATCGGACGACTGGATGATGTAATCAACGTTTCCGGACACCGCCTGGGGACCATGGAGCTGGAGAGCGCACTGGTGGCCCACCCGGCGGTGGTCGAGGCCGCGGTGATCGGTATCCCTCACGAGGTCAAGGGGGAGACCATCTACGCCTTTGTGATCCTCAAGGAGGGCTACGAGCCGAGCGAGGAACTGGCGAACGAGCTCAGACAGCACGTACGCCGGATGATCGGTCCCATCGCCACCCCGGAATTCATCCAGTTCGTCTCCGGGCTTCCCAAGACCAGAAGCGGAAAGATCATGCGGCGCATCCTGCGTAAGATCGCTTCCGGGCAATACGAGGACCTGGGAGACACCTCCACGCTTGCCGACCCCTCGGTGGTGGAGGAACTCATCCGCACCCGGAAAGAGATGGAAAAGAAATAGTAGTGGGGGGTGAGGGGGAGGGAAAAGTTTTTATATGACCGAAGGGATGGTCTCGTTTGAAGAGGTGCGCCGGAGACTTTCTCCGGTCTGGGAGGCCTTTCCGGAGGTGAAGTTCGCTTACCTTTTCGGCTCGCAGGCCAGCGGACAGGCCGGGCCTTTAAGCGACATAGACCTTGCGGTCTATCTTGAGCCTTACAGTCACCGGCGTTTTCTGGAGCTTTACGCCGCCTGCCTGCGGGCCTTAAAACGGGACAAAATGGATCTCGTAGTGCTAAACCGCGCGGAAAACCTTATCCTCCTTGAAAATATCATCCGGGAGGGGAAACTCCTTTTGGAAAGGGATCGGGGGGCTCGCTTTGAATTTGAGGTGGAGACCCTCCATCTGGCCCTGGATTTTCGGGAGATGCGTCGTCGGATCCTCGGAAGATGAATGATAAAGAACGTATTCTTAAGAAGATGGAAAAGGTGCGTGAATATCTCTCCCTTATCCGGAGCATAGAAAAGGAGTGTCTTGAGCGGTTTGAGAGCGATCCCATCTATCGGGGGGCCCTGCTGCACTACCTTTATCTTACCGCAGACAGTTGTGTGGCCCTGGCCCAGATGATGATCCGCTTTCGGGAGCTGGGAATCCCTCAGTCCTATCAGGAAGCCATAGAGATGCTCGGGGATCGGGGCCTGCTCCCTCCGGATTTTGCCTATGATTTTGCGCGGATAGCCGGGCTGAGAAACCTTCTGGCACACGGTTATGAGAGGGTAAAAAAGGATCTCGTCTGCGAGGAGATCCTGCCCCGGCTCAGGGAGGTGGAAATCTTTCTTGGGGAGCTTGAGAAACATCTATGAAGGGGAGGCTGGTGATCCTTACCGGAGCGGGGATTTCGGCCGAATCCGGCATTCCCACCTTCCGGGACCCGGGAGGGCTCTGGGAGAAGTACGACCTTTCGGAGGTGGCCACCCCGGAGGGGTTTCGGCGAAATCCCCGCTTAGTGCACGAGTTTTATAATGCCCGCAGGCGTGATCTCCTGCGGGTAAAGCCCAACCCGGCCCATTACGCCCTGGCGGAGCTAGAAAGGGCCTGGCCCGGGGAGTTTCTCCTGGTGACCCAGAACGTGGACGACCTTCACGAGCGAGCCGGGTCTCGACGCGTGATCCATATCCACGGGGAGCTTCTCAAGATCCGCTGTGAGCACTGCGGTGGGGTATTTCGCGAGACCGGGGAGGTGTTCCCCGAGACCCCTTGTCCGGGCTGCGGGAGGACCGGAGGCTTAAGACCCCATGTGGTCTGGTTCGGGGAGGAGCCCTTCCATCTTCCGGAGGTCTATGAGGCCCTTTCCCGCTGCGACCTTTTTGTGGCCATCGGGACCTCGGGAACGGTATTTCCGGCTGCGGGGTTTGTGGAAGTGGCCCGGTCCGCCGGGGCTCGTTGCGTGGAGATCAACCTCAAGCCCGCGGAAAACGCCCCCCTCTTCCATGAGCACCGCTACGGACCGGCCAGCCGGGTGGTTCCGGCCTGGGTGAAAGAGATCCTGAAGGAGGGCCAGGAATGGGATACGTAGTACGGGGACTGGCGCGGGAGGGGAGTTTCCGGGTCTTTGCCGTGGAGTGTCGGGATGTGGTGGAGGAGGTGCGAAGGCTTCAGGGGCTTTCCCCCACAGCCACCGCGGCTCTCGGTCGGGCCCTGGCCGGAGCGGCGCTTCTGGCCGCAGATCTCAAGACCGGACGGGTCATGCTCCAGATAAACGGAGGCGGTCCGCTGGGGGAGATCCTGGCCGAGGGGGACGCTGAGGGAAACCTCCGGGGCACGGTTCAGCATCCGGAGGTCCATCTGGAACCCCGTGAGGGGAAACTCGCGGTGGGGGCCGCGGTGGGCAAGAACGGGTTTCTCTCCGTAGCCCGCGATCTGGGGCTCAAGGAACCCTATCAGGGTTCGGTATCCCTGGTTTCCGGGGAGATCGCCCAGGACCTGGCCTATTACCTTACCATTTCCGAACAGATACCCTCTGCGGTGGCCCTGGGGGTGCTGGTGGATGTGGACGGCTCGGTTAAGGAGGCCGGAGGGTTTCTGGTCCAACGGATGCCCCAGGCCGATGAGGAGGATATCGCCAGCGCGGAAAAGGCCCTTTCCACCCTGGCCCCGGTAACCGAACTCCTCTCGCAGGGTCTTTCCCCGGAGGAGATCCTGGAGCGCATCTTTCCCGGACGGATCGAGATCCTCGAGCGTCGGGAGGTACGCTATCGGTGTCGCTGTTCGCGGGAACGGGTGGAAGCCGCTCTGGCCGCCCTGGGTCGGGAGGAACTCCTTGAGCTCATCGCCCACGGGAAACCCGCCCGGGTGACCTGCCATTTCTGCGGAAGAGGATACGAGATCCCCGTGGAAGACCTCCGGCGGATCCTGGCCGGACTGGAAAGGCCGCATTGAAGGGTTATCTCCTTCTCTGGAAACTTCTGCAGGAGGGGGTGGAGACCGGGGTTTTTCCCGGTGCGGTGGTGGGTATCCGAACCCCCGACCGAAAGGTCTTCCTAACCGCGGGCTACCGGGGACTTCTCCCGCGGACCGAGGAAAACGACGAGGATACCCTTTACGACCTGGCCTCCCTTACCAAACCCCTGGCCACCACCATCTCCGTAATGCGCCTCCACGGGGAGGGAAGACTCTCCCTTCGAGCCCCGCTTTCCTGTTTTTTTCCCCGGGAATATTTCGGAGAGAAGGCCTACTTAAGGGTAACCGTGAGGGATCTCCTTTCTCATCGGGGGGGATTCCCGGCCTGGCGTCCTTATTTTAAGTCTCTTCTGGCCCTTCCCCGGACCTCGAGACGGGAACATCTCCTGCGCCTTATTCTTTCCGAACCTCCGGTATTTTCCCCGGGTGAGGGTGAGCTTTATAGCGATCTGGGGTTTTTCCTCCTGGGGGAAATCGTGACCAGGGTTTCGGGAAGACCCTTGGAGGAATATGCCGAGGAAAGCCTGGGTAAACTTATTCCGGAATACGCCGGGGAGCTGCTTTTTCGGCCCCTGGACAAGGGGATCCCTCCCCGGAGGATAGCCCCTACGGAGAGGTGTCCTTTTACCGGGCGCTGGCTCCGCGGGGAGGTGCACGACGAGAACACCCGGGTCCTGGGCGGGGTTTCGGGGGCCGCCGGACTTTTCGGAAGTGCCCGGGCGGTGCTGGCCCTCCTGGAAGTTCTGCTGGAGGTCTGGAGGGGCCGGCCAAAAGGGGGGCTTTCCCCGGAAATCCTGCGCTATTTCTGGGGATTTCGGGGGCGGGGAGGTCTGCGGGCCCTGGGCTTCGATCGACCTTCGTTCCGGGATTCCAGCACCGGCCCCTTCTTTCCCCGCACCGCTCTGGGGCATCTGGGTTACACCGGTGGTGCCTTCTGGCTGGTTCCGGAAAGGGAGGTGGCCGTGGTCCTTCTCAGCAACCGGGTACATCCCTCCCGCAAGAACGAGAAGATAAGGGCCTTTCGTCCCCGCTTCTTTTCCGAGGTGGCCCTGTTTCTGCGGTTGACAGGGTAAAACCCCTTTATATCCTGAGGGGGAAATGAAAACGGGTTTGCGTGTGCTCATCGTAGAGGACGAACCGGATGTGGCCGAACTGGAACGTCTGGCCTTCGAAAGGGAGGGGTTTCGGGTGGAAGTGGCGGATTCGGCCACCCGGGCCCTGGAGCGCTTACGTTACGCCGTTCCGGATCTGGTGATCCTGGATCTAATGCTTCCGGATCTGGATGGGCTGGAGATTTTGAAGTATTTGCGTTTCAGGGAGGAACTTTCCGGGGTGCCGGTTATTGTGGTTTCGGCCCGGGGAGAGGAGGTGGATCGGGTGCTGGGGTTTGAGCTCGGGGCCGACGATTATGTGGTCAAGCCCTTTAGCCCCCGGGAACTGGTGCTCAGGGCCAAAGCGGTGCTGAAGAGGGTACGCCGTCAGGAAGGCCCCCGGGTCCTTACCTATGGCCCCCTGGTGCTTTACGAGGATCAGTTTCGGGTGGAGGTGGAGGGGCAGGAGGTGAAACTCACCCCTACGGAGTTCCGGTTGCTGGCCACCCTGCTCTCCGCCCCGGGGAAGGTCTTTTCCCGGGAGGTCCTGCTGGATAGGGTCTGGGGTTACCAGTACGAGGGTTATGCCCGGACCGTGGATACCCATATCAAACGTTTGCGTAAGAAACTGGGCCCGGCCGGCAAGTGGATCGAGACGGTCTGGGGTGTGGGTTATCGGATAAGATCCCTGCATGCTTGAATGGATCCTTTTTCCCCTGCTGCTGGTTCTGGCTTACTTTCTGGGATACAGGTCTCGCCGGAGGCTTTCCCCCGGTGCCAGAGGGGAGGACCAGTCGGGACCGCAAGGAGCCGGGTTCCCGAGGGAGGGTGAGGCCGGGGAGAGGGGATACTGGGAGGTCTGGCCCTGGCCCGAGGCCCTGGTGGATAGGAATCGCCATCTGCAGGCCCTTACCCCTTCCCTGCGCCAATGGTTTCCCTCCCGGGAGCCCTCCAACCTTCTCGAACTTCCCTTTCCCGGGCTGGTGGAATTTCATCGCGAGCTTTTTGAGAAGGGCTTTTCCCGGCTGGAATTCGAAAAGGAGGGGCGATGGTGGCGGCTGGAAGGGCGGAGGATAGGTCCGGACCTGGCGGCTCTGCGTCTCCTGGAGGTGACCAGGGAAATGGAGCTGGTACAGAAAAACCGCCTCATCTCCGCCACCCTGGCCCATGAATTCCGCACTCCCCTCACCGCCCTGAGGGGCTATGCGGAGACCCTGGAGGATTTTCTGCCCTCCGGGGACCTTCCCCGCAAGGCCCTTTCGGCTCTCAAGGAGCATACCGAGCGGCTGACCCGTCTGGTGCGGGATCTCCTCTTCTTTTCCTCTCTGGAAAGAATGGAGGTCAGCGGAGGAGAACCCCTGGAAATAAGGTCCCTGGCGGAGACCGCGGTGGAGCTCATGACCCCTTTGGCCCGGGAAAAGAAGGTGCGGTTTAATCTCTCCGGGCCCGAGGGCTTATGGATTCAGGGCGATTATGATCATCTGGTTCAGGCCCTTACCAAGGTCCTGGAGAATGCTCTGCGTTTCTCCCCACCCGGGGGGAATATTGGGGTGGAATGGGGAAGAAGGGACGGGGAGATCTTTTTGAGGGTCCGTGATGAAGGCCCCGGGGTGCCGGCAGAACATCGGGAACGAATCTTCGAACCCTTTTTCCGGCTGGGTAAAGGGCCGGGGCTGGGGTTGGGGCTGGCCCTGGCCCGGCGTATCGCCGAGATCTATCGGGGTCGGCTCCTCCTGGAGCCCACGGAAAAGGGAGCTTCTTTCGTCTTTCTGTGGCCCGAAAAAGTCCCTTCTCCGTCACAAAAGGTTCACAATTTTTCGAAAGAATAGAACCCGAAAAACACAGGGAGGTGCAGGAATGCGCAGATTGATCCTCGGAGTGTTGGGATGGATGTTGGTGTGGGGAGCGGTGGTTTGGGCCGGGGAGATCACCCTCCTCGGAGCCGGGGCTACTTTTCCTTATCCTCTTTATTCCAAATGGTTTTACATCTATCACCAGAAGACCGGGGTAAAGGTGAACTATCAGTCCATAGGTTCCGGGGGAGGGATCCGGCAGATTCTGGCCCGTACGGTAGATTTCGGGGCCTCGGATGCCCCCATGAACGATGAGGAACTCTCCAAGGCCCCTGCGCCGATCCTTCACCTTCCCATGACCATCGGAGCGGTGGTTATTTCCTATAATCTTCCCGGGGTGCCCTCGGGACTGAGGCTCACTCCGGAGGTCCTGGCGGATATCTTTCTGGGAAAGATCAAGCGATGGAACGATCCCCGAATCACGGAGGTGAATCCGGGAAAGAGGCTTCCGGCCCTTCCCATAGTGGTGGTCCATCGTTCCGATGGGTCCGGCACCACTTACAATTTTACCTATTATCTTTCCCGCGTTAGCCCGGAATGGAGAAAACGGGTGGGTTACGGTAAGGCCGTGCGCTGGCCCGCAGGGATCGGGGGCAAGGGAAACGAGGGGGTTACCGGGTATCTAAAACAGCTTCCCGGGGCCATCGGGTATATCGAACTGGCTTACGCCTATCAGAACCGGCTTCCGGTGGCGGCCATACGTAACCGGGCCGGGAGATTCGTCCTCCCCACCTTGAAGAGCATCTCCGCCGCGGCGAGGACCCACATTCCGCCGGACACGCGGGTGCTCATCGCCGACACCGACGCCCCGGACGGTTATCCCATTTCGGCCCTGACCTGGATCCTGGTCTATAAAGAACAGGCCTACGGAGGACGTTCCTACGAGCGGGCCAAGGCCCTGGTGGATCTTCTCTGGTGGTGCGTGCATGAAGGACAGGCCTACAATGAATCGCTCCTTTACGCCCGGCTTCCGGAAAACGTGGTTCGTATCGATGAGAAGTTGATCTGTTCCATCACCTATCGGGGAAAACCCATTCGCAGATGTAAATAAGGTTCCCGTATCCGGACCGTGTTTCAGGTAAGTTTTTAGGGTAAAAAGGCGGGTTTTCGGGAACATGGGATCGGGGTCCTACCGGGGCCCCGATTTGCTATTTTGAGGGTTGTCCGCCGGCCAAACTATGGTTAAAAGAGGAGAGTCATGGGATGGGGTGATCCGGACCGTATTTTTTACCGTTTGTGCTGGGGGCTTTCCCTGGGGATGGTCTTTCTGGTAATAGGGATCGGTATCACCCTTTTCTGGGGGAGTCTTCCCAGTCTGAAGGCCTTCGGATGGCATTTTCTGGTCGGTCGGATCTGGGACCCGGTGAACGAGAAGTTTGGGGCCCTTCCCTTTCTGGTGGGCACTCTCATTACCTCCTTCGGGGCCCTGATTCTTACCCTGCCTTTTGCCCTGTCCTCGGGGATCTTTCTGGCCGAATACGCCCCGCCGCGTGTGGCTGACGGGCTTTCCACGGTGATCGATCTTCTGGCCGGTATTCCCTCGGTGATTTACGGACTCTGGGCCCTGTTTTACCTGGTACCCCTGGTGCGCTGGGTGGAGATGAAGCTGGGGGTCATTCCCTTCGGGCTGGGGCTTCCCACGGCTTCCCTGGTCCTGGCGGTGATGATCCTTCCCTACGCGGCCTCTATTATACGGGAGGTCCTGCGGATGGTTCCCCACGAACTCAAGGAAGCGGCCTACGGGCTGGGGGCCACCCGGTGGGAGGTGATCCGGGGGGTATCCATTCCTTACGGCCTTTCGGGGATAGTGGCCGGGCTTCTCCTCTCCCTGGGGCGGGCCCTGGGCGAGACCATGGCCGTGACCATGGTCATAGGTAATCGTTCGGAGATGCCGCGAAGCCCCTGGGATCTGGCCAATACCATGGCCAGTGTCATCGCCAACGAATTTACCGAGGCCTCCAAGGACATTCACCTTTCGGCCCTGATCGAGATCGGTCTTCTCCTTTTTCTCATCACTCTGGGAGTGAATATCCTGGCCCGGATAATCATCCTTAGACTTCAGGTGCGATGAGGAGCATTCTCTGGCGCAAATTTAAGGATAGATCGGCCCTGTTGGTGATCACCGTATTGGCCTTTCTTCCGGCCCTTCCTCTTTTTCATATTCTTTACGGGATCTTTCGCCTGGGGCTTCCGGCCTTCTCCTGGAGTTTTTTTACCCATCTTCCCACCCCTCCCGGGGAACCGAACGGAGGGGTGGGCAACGCCATTGTGGGCACCCTGATGCTTTCCATGCTGGCCTCGGCACTGGCCATTCCCGTGGGCATCCTCAGCGGGGTTTATCTCTCGGAATACGCCCGGGGGCGTTTCGGCGAGGTGGTGCGGGTGGCCGCGGACGTGCTCCAGGGGGTTCCCTCCATCGTCCTGGGAATTGTGGGGTATCTCTGGCTGGTCAAACCTATGGGACATTTTTCGGCCCTTTCCGGAGCGGTGGCCCTTTCCCTGATGATGCTCCCGGTGATCGTGCGTTCCACCGAGGAGATCCTGCGCATGCTTCCCTATACCCTGAGGGAGGCGTCCCTGAGCCTGGGAGTGAATTATTGGCGCACGGTCATAAAGGTCCTCATCCCCACCGGATTGGTGGGCATTACCACCGGAATACTGGTGGCCCTCTCCCGGATCATGGGGGAGACGGCACCGCTTCTTTTTACCGCCTTCGGGAACCCCTTCTGGAACTTTAATCCCCTGCAACCGGTGGATGCCCTGCCCCTTACGGTTTTCAAATATGCCATCAGTCCCTATCAGGACTGGATTCGTCAGGCCTGGGGGGCCAGTGCGGTTTTGACCCTTATGGTCCTGGGGCTAAATCTGATCTCCAGGATTCTGGCCAGGAGGCTCTCCGGAGATGGGAAATAGAGAAACCATTGTGGACCCCCGGGGTCCCATCATCTTCGATATTCGTAACCTGTGGGCCTATTACGGAGAGAAACCCGCGGTGAAGGGCGTTACCTGCAAGATCCCCGAAAAGCGGGTCACCGCGGTCATGGGGCCCTCGGGATGCGGAAAGACCACCTTTATCCGCTGTCTTAACCGGCTGCACGAACTTTCTCCCGGGGCCAGGGTGGAGGGAGAGATCTTCCTGCGGGGCAAGAATATCCTGGAGATAGATCCGGTGGTGGTAAGACGCCGGGTGGGTATGGTGTTTCAGAAACCCAATCCCTTCCCCACCATGACCATTTACGACAACGTGCTGGCCGGATATAAGCTTTTAGGGATCAAATTGCGGCGAGAGGAAGCCGATCGCCTGGTGGAGGAGGCCCTGCGCAAGGCCGCCCTCTGGGACGAGGTGAAGGACAGCCTCCACAAGCGGGGCACCTATCTTTCCGGGGGGCAGCAGCAGAGGCTCTGTATCGCCCGAGCGCTGGCGGTAAAACCCGAGGTGCTTCTCATGGACGAGCCCACCTCGGCCCTTGACCCCAAGTCCACGGCCAAGATCGAAGAGCTGGTGGTGGAGCTTAAAAAAAGTGTGACCATCGTGATCGTGACCCACAACATCGCCCAGGCCGGTCGGGTCTCCGACTATGCCGCTTTCTTTTATCTGGGAGAACTGGTGGAGTTCGGTCCCACCTCCCAGCTCTTTACCGTGCCGCGGGACAAACGCACCGAGGAATTCCTGAAGGGGAAGTTCGGATAATGAAGGTCTTCTGGGTAACCTTAGTCACGGTGTTTCTCGCCGAACTCGGCGATAAGACCCAGCTTGCGGCCCTCATGCTCGCGGCCCGCGAAAAACGGTTCCTTCCGGTGTTTTTGGGGGCGGCGCTGGCCCTGGTGCTGGCCTCGGCCGTGGGGGTGGCCGCCGGACGTCTCCTGGGCGATCTCCTTCCGGTAAAACTCCTGCGCCTTTTGTCCGGCACCATCTTTATCCTTCTGGGGATACTTATCCTATGGGGAAAGATGTAGGGCTCACCGAGCTTGAAAAGCGCCTGGTGGATATCCTTTCCGCCGAGGGCCTTCCCCTCACGGAAAGGCCCTACCTTGCCCTTGCCGAGCGCCTGGGGGCCACCGAGGAGGAGGTCCTCGCGGCCATAAAGGGACTTCTTGAGAAGAAGGTCATCCGCAGGCTTTCGGCCCTCATCCGGCACAATCTCTCGGGATACGCGGGAAACGCCATGGTGGCCTGGAGGGTGCCCGAGGAACGGGTGGAGGAAGTGGGGGAGAGACTCGCCGCAAAGCCCTTCATTACCCATTGTTATCTCCGGGAGACGGCCTCCGACTGGCCCTATAATCTTTACACCATGATCCATGCGGAGACCGAGGAGGCCTGCCGGAGGCTGGTGGAGGAGCTTTCCCGGGAGCTTTCCCTTCCGGACTACGAGATACTTTTTACGGAAAAAGAGATCGTCCGCCGCACGAGAAGGTATTTTTCGTGATGGCTATCTCTCCGGAAAGGAAAAAGAGATACATGGAACTGGTGGGAGAAGCCCTCTCCCGGGCCTTCCCCGAGGCGGATATTGTTTTTTTCGGATCGTTGGTGGAGGGGGATTTTTCCGAAAGGCTTTCGGACATCGATGTGGCCCTTTATCTGGGCCGGCCCCTTGAGGACCGGGAATACGGGAAACTTCTTAAGATCCTTGAGGAGGAGATCCCCCTTCTTCGTCGGGTCGAGGTGGTGGATCTTGCCCGGGTAAAGGACCAGGAATTTTTACGCTACATCATAAAGAGAGGCCATCTGTGGAAAGGCTCAAGCGCAAGGTTGAAAAGCTTGATCGAGCGGTAAGAAAACTCAAGGAAGTGCTTTCCGGGAACCCCTGGGAGGTTCCGGAGGAGGTGCTTGTTGAGCTTCGGGTGAAGCGCTTTGAGTACGCCTTTGAGGCCCTGTGGCAGGCGGCTATGGCCTTTCTCCGGGAACGAGGCCTTGAGTGTGCCTCACCCCGTTCCTGTTTTGAGGGGCTTTTGCGCGAAGGGGTGGTCTCGGCGGAGGAGGAAGAAACCTCAGTAAGGATTTTACGTATGCGGAACACCCTGGTTCATGTATATGATGAAGAAGAAGCCCGGAGGCTTGCCGAGGAGATCGCCCGGGGACCCTATGCGTCCCTGATGGAAGGGATACTCCGAGAGCTTAAAAAATTCGCCTGTAAGGAGGCTTAGGATGGCGGGGATCAAGTCCAGGGTTTACTTTTCCGAGGCGGTAAAGGTTATTCCCGGGGGGGTGAACAGTCCGGTTCGCGCCTGCAGGAGCGTGGGGGCGGACCCCATCTTCTTTGAGCGGGGCGAGGGGGCTTATCTGATAGACGTGGATGGCCGGCGCTATATCGACTATGTAGCCTCCTGGGGGCCGCTCATTCTGAGGCATGCCCATCCGGAGGTGGTGGCCGCGGTCAAGGCCGCGGCCGAGGGCGGAACCAGTTTCGGGGCCCCCACCTGGGCAGAGGTGGAGCTGGCGCGGCTTATCTGCGAGTGCGTGCCCTCCATCGAGAAGGTGCGCCTGGTCAACTCCGGGACCGAGGCCACCATGAGCGCGGTGAGGCTGGCCCGGGGGTTTACCGGACGGAAGAAGATCGTTAAGTTCGACGGCTGCTATCACGGCCATGCCGATTCTTTTCTGGTTAAGGCCGGCTCCGGGGTGGCCACCCTGGGAATTCCCGGAAGTCCCGGGGTGCCGGAGGAGATCGTGGCCCACACCGTAAGTCTTCCCTATAACGACCTTTCCGCGGTGAAGGAGTGTTTCGAGAAGATGGGCTCGGAGATCGCGGCGGTGATCGTGGAGCCCATCGCCGGGAACATGGGGGTGGTGCCGCCTGAGCCGGGGTTCCTGGAGGGTCTAAGGGAGATCACCCGCAAATACGGGGCCCTTCTCATCTTTGATGAGGTGATCACCGGATTCCGGGTGGGGCTTTCCGGGGCCCAGGGGCTTTACGGGGTGGAACCGGACCTCACCTGCCTGGGGAAGATCATCGGCGGGGGGCTTCCGGTGGGGGCCTACGGTGGCCGGGCGGAGATCATGGACCACATCGCCCCCGAGGGGCCGGTCTATCAGGCCGGGACCCTTTCGGGGAATCCGCTGGCCGTGGCGGCAGGGCTTACCACCCTGCGCATCCTTACCCGGCCCGGGACCTATGAGAGGCTTGAGGAACTCTCGGCCAGGCTCTTTGAGGGCCTTTCCGAGGCCGCCCGCGAGGCCGGCCTTGAGGTCACCGGAAACCGCGTGGGTTCCATGATGACGCTCTTTTTCCGCGGCGGGCGCGTCACCAACTTCGCCGAGGCCGCGGCCTCGGACACCGCCCGCTACGGGGCCTTCTGGCGGGCCATGGTAAAGCGCGGGATCTATCTCGCCCCCTCCCAGTTTGAGGCGGCCTTCGTCTCCCTGGCCCATACCGAAGAGGAAATCGAAAGGACCATCGAGGCCGCCCGGGAGGCCTTCCGGGAACTTGCCTCCTGAGGCGGGAGCACCGGGGGGCTCGCCCCCGGGCCGGTTCATCTTTGCAGTTTAAAGGTGGCCCGCAGTTTGAAGAGTTTGCGGGCCGGAAAATGACGGAATTCGACTCCCAGCTCCCGGGAAAGGGCGGCAAGGAGGTTCTTTATGCTCTCGAAATCCCGATCCACCAGGGTGAACCATACGTTCATGCGGTGTCTGCGGAGGTAACAGTGGGTTACCTGGGGATATTCCGCGATCCGGCGAGCCACCTCCTCGGCCCTTTCCGGGGGTACGGAGGCTGCCGCCAGGGTGGTTACAAATCCCAAACGACGGGAATCCGGACTGGCTCCTAGATGCCGCAGAACCCCCTGTTCCTTCAGGGATCGCAACGATTCCAGAACCTGTTCCTCGGTAAGGCCCAATCTTTC
>DRMH01000101.1 GCA_011322625.1 Thermosulfurimonas dismutans
ACCTGGGCGGTCATCCAGCAGGGGATGAACCAGCTCCCCGCTCTGGCCCGCCGTTATCACTGGCTTTCGGAAAGGGTGCGGGATCTTACCGAGGAGCCTCACACCGGTATCGCCACGGTGCGTCGGGAACCGGAGGTGCTGGATCTTACGGCCAGGGAAAGCCAGGCCGTACGTCAGGCTCTGTGCTATCTGCTTCAGGCGCCCCCGGATCAGATCCTGTGCGAGATGGAGAGGGTGCGGCGTCTTGAGCTTCCCCGGCGACACGGTCTCAGCGAGCGCGATCTCGAACCCCGGGGGCTGCGGAGGGTGCTCCTTTCGGCTTACGAACGGCCCCCGGAGGACTTTCGCCAGGTGCTGGGAATAAAGGGCCTGGGCCCCAGGAGTCTCAGGGCCCTTACTCTCACCGCGGAACTCCTTTATGATGTGCGAGCCTCACGTAGCGATCCGGCTCGCTATGCCTTTGCCCACGGAGGGAAAGACGGCCATCCCTTTCCCGTGGATCGCCGGGCCTACGAGGATACGGTGCGTTTTCTGGAGGAGGCCCTGCACCGGGCCCGCTTGGGGCAGAAGGACCGCCTTAAGGCCCTCCGGCGCCTTACCCTACTGATCGGGTAAAAATTACCAAAATTCTTCGAAAGCAAAAGATAGGGCGGCCATTTAAATCCTAAAGTCCTCTCCAACACCTCTTATGTGCCTTCAAGTCCCTTGACATCTCCCGAGCTTTTTGCTTTTAAAAGAAAAGCTATGTCTTTAAAGGCTCAAAAGATACTGAAAGCGAATATTTCTCCTATTTTCGAAAAAGTTAGGGATAAAGTTTATGCCACTTTTCCCAAGGAAACGGTCCGCTTTTTGAAAAAAGAGGTGGACAGGTTCGAAAATCCGCTGGGATACCGGCTGGAGGAGGGGCTCAAGGGTTTAGTTACGGAATTGGCCGGGGATCTTTCCTGGGAGAAGGTGGATTATTTTCTGGATCGTATCATTCGTATCGAGGCGGTACAGAGTCGGCAGCCCTCCGAGGCCCTGGCCTTCCTTTACTATTTGAAGTCCGCGGTGCGGGAAGTGGTGGGCGAGGAGATCCTGGAGGATTTCGGGCCCGAGGCCCTTCTGGAGGTGGAGGATCGGATAGACGCTATGCTTTTGAGGGCTTTTAATCATTATATGGCGGCGCGGGAGAAGCTTCACGAACTGCGCATCGAGGAATGGAAGAGTCGGCTTTATCTTCTGCTCAAGCGTGCGGGTTATCTTTATGATCTTCGGGAAGGAAGCCTCCCGCCGGAGGCTGGGAATACCGAAAAAACTCATTAGGGGTTGGGATCTATGAACGTGGTAGCCGCACTAGTGGCCGTAATAGGTATGGTAATTGTGGTTTGGTTTGGGGTAGGGGTCTTGAAGCTTTATACCCTTTTCGGGGTCCTGGTGCCTTATGCGGCGCTCCTCACCTTTCTGATCGGCCTGATTTACCGGATGGTGAACTGGGCCAAGTCCCCGGTGCCCTTCAAGATCACCACCACCTGCGGGCAGCAGAAGAGTCTCCCCTGGATCAAGCACAGCCGGCTGGAGAGTCCGGCCAACAATTTCGAGGTGGTGCTGCGGATGGCGCTCGAGGTTTTGGCCTTCAGGTCGCTCTTCCGCAACCTGCGGGCCGATCTCCGGGGGCGCAAGCTTTACTACGGGTCCAGTAAATGGCTCTGGTTGGGGGCCATCCTCTTTCACTGGTCCTTTTTTATCATTCTGGTGCGGCATCTGAGGCTTTTTACCTATCCGGTACCCGGGCCCATCAAGGTCCTGGATGCGGTGGATAGTTTCTTTCACATAGGGTTGCCGCACCTTTACATGACGGACGTGGCCATTCTGGCCGGGCTCACCTTCCTTATCCTGCGCCGGCTGGTGGACGCCAAGGTCAACTACATCTCTCATGCCTCGGATTATTTTCCGCTCTTTCTCATCCTGGGGCTGGTAAGTTCCGGGATGCTTATGCGGTATTTCCTGCGGGTGGATCTGGTTTCGGTGAAGGAGTTTGTCATGGGGCTGGCCACCTTCCATCCCAAGGCCCCCAAGGGCATAGGGGTGATCTTTTTCGTGCATCTTTTCTTCATCAGTGCCCTGGTGGCTTATTTCCCCTTCAGCAAGCTGGTGCACATGGTGGGGGTCTTCTTCAGCCCCACGCGGAACCTCCCCAACGACAATCGTCGGGTGCGGCACATCAACCCCTGGTGGGAGGGTGTGCCTCCGAAGTTCCTCACCTACTGCGAGTGGCAGGAGAAGTTTAAGGAGCAGCTGGAACAGGCCGGTCAGCCTATAGACGAAGACTGTTATAAAGAAAAGAAATCCTAAAGAGGGGTTGAGCCATGGCGCTACCGAAGAGGGACGAGTTACTCAAGGATGTTAATTACGATCGGATGCCATCCAAGCACTGGATGGATACCAAGCCGGAGTTTCGGCCGGGGACTTATTGTTACGCCGCCGAACCTTCGGTGGTGGAGGATCTGGGGCTACCCAATCCCCGAAAGTGGCAGCCCCACGATGAGGACTGGAAGCTTCCGCCCAACTGGAAGGAGATCGTGCTCAATGCCATCAAGGATCGGATGGAGCGTTTTCGGTCCTTCAAGCTCTTCATGGATATCTGTGTGCGCTGCGGGGCCTGTGCGGACAAGTGTCATTTCTTCCTGGGCACCGGGGATCCCAAGAACATGCCCGTGTTGCGAGGGGAGCTCATGCGTTCGGTGGTGAAGGGGGAGTTCACCCGCAGCGGAAAGATCTTCGGGCGTTTGGCCGGGGCCCGTCCCCTCACCTATGATGTAATCAAGGAGTGGTTTTACTATTATTATCAGTGCACCGAATGTCGGCGTTGTTCGGTCTTCTGTCCTTACGGGATAGATACGGCCGAGATCACCATCCTGGCCCGGGAGATCCTGCACGAGATCGGGGTGAACATCGACTGGATTCTCAAGCCGGTGAGGTTTTCGGCCTTTGTGGGTAACCACATCGGTCTTCAGCCCCATACCATTCAGGAGAATATTGAGTTTCTGCTGGACGATGTCGAGGAGATCACGGGTATCCGTCCGGAGGTGCCCATCAACAAGAAGGGGGCGGAGATCCTCTTCGTGACCCCCTCGGCGGATTTCTTTGCCGATCCGGGTATTTATACCTTCATGGGGTATGTATTGCTCTTCCACTATCTGGGGCTGGACTGGACGCTCAGCACCTACGCCTCCGAGGGTGGAAACTTCGGTCTTTTCACCTCGCACGAGATGATGCGCAAGCTTCATGCCAAGATCTATCACGAGGCCGAGCGACTCAAGGTGAAATGGATCCTGGGTGGTGAATGCGGACACATGTGGCGGGTGGTCCATCAGTATGAGGATACGGCGCTGGGGCCGGCGCCCAAGAATCTCGAGGTTCCCAAGTCGCCCATCACGGGCACGGTTTTTGAGCACGCCAAGAGCACCAAGATTGTACATATCTGCGAGTTTACCGCGGACCTCATCGCCCACGGGAAGCTTAACCTGGATCCCAGCCGGAACGATCACCTGATAGTAACCTTCCACGATTCCTGCAATACCTCCCGGGGGATGGGTATCTTTGAGGAGCCGCGGTTTATTCTGCGGCACGTATGCAACAATTTCTACGAGATGCCGGAGAATACCATCCGGGAGAAGACCTTCTGCTGCGGGAGCGGTTCCGGGCTCAACACCGACGAATATATGGAGATGCGGATGCGGGGAGGGTTCCCGCGGGCCAATGCGGTGGAGTATGTGCACGAGAAATACGGGGTGAACCGCATGGCCTGCATCTGCGCCATCGACCGGGCGGCGCTTCCCACCCTTATGAAATACTGGGTACCCGAGGTTTCTATTTGTGGGGTACACGAACTGGTGGGTAACGCCCTGGTTATACCCGGGGAGAAGAAACGTACCACGGATCTCCGTTTTGAGCCCCTAAAAGGTGTCGAGGAGGAGGCCTAAGATGTACAATAGCGACAAGGTCATACCCGGAATTATCATTTTTGTGCTTTTCGTTACCCTTCCCATTTGGTGGAACCACGGCAAGAGCGTGGCTGCTCCGGAACCGGAACTTCCGAAAAAGGGCCGGTGTGTGGAATCCAAGGAATATATGCGTTCCCATCACATGCAGCTTTTGAACGTATGGCGGAACGAGGCCATTCGTCAGGGGATGCGGATCTATACCTCTTCGGACGGGGCCCGTTTCTGGATCAGCCTGCAGAACGGATGTATGAAGTGTCATAACAATAAGAGCAAGTTCTGTGATCGCTGTCATCAGTTTGCGGCGGTGGAGCCCTACTGCTGGAACTGCCACATTCCTCCGGAAACCAAGAAGTTCAAAGCCCCCAAGGCCTCCGGGCTCCTTAAGCTTTTCGGGGTTCCGCCGGTGTTGCATGGCTCTTCTCAGGCCGAAAGTTACGGTCACGCGGAACATTAAAGAATCTTCAGGGAGGAAGGAGAGATGGATAGAAGAAAGTTCTTGAAGTTGGCGGGGCTTTCGGTAACCCTCGCCGGTGGGGTGCCGGGGTTTTTAAACCGGGAGGTGAAGGCCAGGGCCTATACACCTCCTCCGGGGGCGCTGACGGCCCGTCGGTGGGGGCTGGCCATAGATGTTAGGAAGTGCTGGGAGGAGCCGAACTGTAACGAATGTATAAAGGCCTGTCATCATCTCCACAATGTGCCGGATATTCCGGATAAAAAGAGGGAGGTCAAGTGGATCTGGAAGGATGAGTTTGAGCATGTCTTTCCGGACAAACCCAACGAGTTCAACAATATAATCTTTACCCATAAGCCGTTTCTTTTGCTCTGTAACCACTGTGAGCATCCTCCCTGTGTGCGGGTCTGTCCCACCCAGGCCACCTTCAAGCGGGAGGACGGGATCGTAATGATGGATTATCACCGTTGTATCGGTTGCCGGTTCTGCATGGCGGCCTGTCCCTTCGGGGCCCGGAGTTTCAACTGGGTGGATCCCCGTCCTTATATCAAGGATCCCAATCCCAAGTTCCCCACCCGGATGAAGGGTGTGGTGGAGAAGTGTCTTTTCTGTTACGAACGTCTGGAGAAGGGGAAGATACCGGCCTGTGTGGAGGCGTGCAAGAAGAAGGCCCTTATCTTCGGGGATCTGGAGGACGAGCATTCGGAGATAGTGCGGGTGCTCAAGTCCCGGTTTTCCATCCGGCGGAAATCCGAACTCGGGACCGGTCCTTCGGTCTTTTATCTACTTTAAAAATTAACTAGGTGAGGGGTGAGCTATGTTTGAAAAGGCACTGGTCGGGAGTCGGAAGTACTGGTTATGGTTGGCCTTTTTGGCGCTTCTGATTTTCATCGGGTTTCTGGCCTTTCTGGCTCAGCTTCAGTACGGCTTGGGGATCACCGGAATGAACCGGGATGTTTCCTGGGGTTTTTATGTGGCCCAGTTCACCTTCCTGGTGGGGGTGGCGGCCTCGGGAGTGATGGTGGTTCTCCCGTATTATCTTCATAATCACAAGGTCTTCGGGCCGGTGACCGTCTTCGGGGAGTTTCTGGCCATCGCGGCGGTGATCATGTGTCTGCTCTTCATTATCGTGGACATCGGACAAACGCACCGGCTCTTTAACGTGCTTCTCCATCCCACGCCGCATTCCATGCTCTTTTACGATATGATCGTGCTCAACGGGTATCTGGCCCTGAATGTGATCTGCGGCTGGGCGGCGCTGCACGGAGAATACAAAGGGACCAAGTATCCCAAATGGGTGGTTCCCTTTATTTATCTTTCCATTCCCTGGGCCTTTAGTATTCACACCGTAACGGCCTTTCTCTACGCCGGTTTACCCGGGCGTCATTTCTGGCTCACGGCCATTATGGCTCCCCGGTTCCTGGCCTCGGCTTTCTGTTCCGGGCCGGCCCTGCTTCTCATTGCTCTGCTGATTGCTCAGAAGGTCTCCCGTTTCCGGGTGGAGCCCAAGGCCATCGACACGCTGAGTAAGATCATCACCTACGCCCTTCTTACCAACATCTTCTTCTTCGGCTGCGAACTTTTTACCGCTTTTTACAGCAACATCCCCGGGCACAAGGCCTCCCTTATCTATCTCTTTAAGGGGCTTGAGGGGCATCAGGAGTGGGTGATCTTCATGTGGACGGCCTGGCTGCTGATGCTGGGAGCGGCCCTGATGCTGGTGATTCCCCCCCTGCGCAAGAACATTAACACCCTGGTGCTGGCCTGTGTAATGCTCTTTATCGGAGCCTGGATCGACAAGGGTATCGGTCTCCTGATGGGTGGATTTACGCCCACCCCGTTTGAGACCATTACCCCCTATCGTCCCACGGTGCCGGAGCTTCTGATTTCCCTGGGGATCTGGGCGGCGGGGTTCTTTATCATGACCGTTCTTTTCAAAATAGCCGTAAGTGTGAAAGAGGCCCGGGCCGCTTAAATTAAAATAAATGCTCCGGATTTCCGAAAACGCCCGGAAGATCCTTTCTTCCGGGCGTTTTTCTTTTTGCCTTGAGCCTGATTTGAAGCTAAAGTTAGAAACATGAAGGAATCCCTGCGGGTACCACGTCTGGTAATCGCGGCGCAGAAAGGGGGCGCCGGGAAAACCCTTTTTACCCTGGGGTTGATTCGAATTCTTACCCGGCGGGGTCTCCGGGTGGCCCCCTTTAAGAAGGGGCCGGATTATATCGACGCCGGATGGCTTTCCCGGGTGGCGGGTCTTCCCTGTCGTAATCTGGACCCCTTTCTCATGAGTCCGGAACAGATTCTCAAGGTCTTCCGTCGAGGGATTGCGGGGGCGGATGTGGCGGTGGTGGAGGGGAATCGGGGGCTCTTCGATGGGGTGGATCTGGAAGGGTCCTGCAGCACGGCTCGTCTGGCCCGGCTGCTTAGGGCTCCGGTGATCCTCCTGCTGGATTGCACCAAGGTTACTCGAAGTCTGGCCGCGCTGGTGCGGGGGTTTCAGGCTTTCGAGGAAGGGGTGGAGATCCGGGGGGTGATCCTGAACCGGGTGGCCCGTCCCCGACACGAGAACATCATCACCCGTTCCATCGAACATTATACCGGGGTTAGGGTTCTGGGGTCGCTTCCCCGCATACGTTTTCCCTTTCCGGAAAGGCATCTCGGTCTCGTGCCCTGGCAGGAATATCAGGCTACCGAGGAATTTCTGGAGGTTCTCGAGGGGGTCTTCCTTGAACATCTGGATTCGGACCCGCTGATAGAGATAGCCAGGCAGGCCCCGGAGATTAAACTCCCCGAGGAGGAGAGAGACCTTCCCTCGATTTTGAGCGGGGTTCGCATAGGGGTTATCAGGGATCGGGCCTTTCAGTTCTATTATCCCGAAAATCTGGAGATTCTGGAGGCCCTGGGGGCCAAACTGATCTTCCTCGATGCCCTGCGTGATCCCAGGTTGCCTTCGCTTGAGGCCCTTTATATCGGCGGAGGGTTCCCGGAAACCCAGGCCGAGGCCCTGGGCGAAAACCGTTCCTTCCTTCAGGATGTGCGCGAGGCCGGGGAGGGTGGTCTCCCCATTTATGCCGAATGCGGGGGGCTGATCTATCTCGGGCAGACGGTATCCTGGAAGGGGCGCACCTATCCCCTGTGCGGTCTTCTGCCCCTGGATTTCGAGATCAAACCCCATCCCGTGGGGCACGGATACACGGTGGTCCGGGTGAAGGAGGAAAACCCCTTCTATCCCGCGGGGACGGTGCTTCAGGGGCACGAATTCCATTATTCCCTGCCCCGGCTGCGGGAGGGGCGTGAGCTGCGTCTGGTCCTGGAGGTGGAGAGGGGCTTCGGCTTTGACGGGAAGCGGGATGGAGCGGTTTACAAAAGGGTTTTCGGCACTTATACTCATCTCCATGCTGCCAGCACCTTTCTGTGGGTAGAAGGGATGCTTCGGGCCATTCACGGAGAGGAGGTCGTTCTTAAAGGATGGAAGCCCTCGCCTTCTCCGGAAGGGTGGGCAGATCCCATGCCAAAAACTAAATAAGGAGGTTGGTTATGTTTGAGATCACCATCAATTACGACACCTGCGACGCGGATCAGGAGTGCATCAACGCTTGTCCGGCCCAGGTTTATGACGAGGGCGAGGACGGGAAGCCGGTAGTGGCCCGTCCCGAGGATTGCCTGGGGTGTGAGACCTGTGTGGAGGTCTGCCCCACCGGTTCCATTACCGTTCAGGAAGTCTAGAATCCAGAGCAGGGGGGCGTAGGCCCCCCGTTTTTCACCCCTTGTATCTGGCCCGTAAACGTATCGTCGGCGGTTTCGAGTATTATCTCCGGATCTCGGTCAAAGAAGGAAAGATATGGCGTTCCCGGGATCTCCTGTGTCTGGGGGAGGATCCCTCCCTCTATCTTCGCTATCCCGGAGGAAGGTCCTTCTATGTAGATGAGGCCCTGGAGGAGGCCTTAAGGGCCCAGGGGATAGAGACGGATCAGTGGGAGCTGGAGGAGATCTTTTTCCGGTTTGTACGTCCGGAGATCCGGGAGTATCTGCGGCCCTACATCTATCGTTCCCGTCCCTCCGGCGAACGGCTGGAACGGGAGGAGGCCCTGCGCGTTCAGGCCCGGATCCATCCCTTTGACCGACGCCGGACCATCTTCTTAAAGTTCGGGGGGCCCAGGTCCGAGGCTTTGCTTAAGCGCCCGCTGCCTTTTCTCTATCGGATGCGGGACAAGAGTCGGGACGAGATAGAACAGCTTCTGTGGACGCAGGAGGACCGGCTGCGCCCCCGGGAGATAGTGCCCTATATTTACTATGCCTTCGCCCTGGCCGAGAAGTTTCCCTCCCTTCTTACCCGGCATCTGCCCGAGGCCCGTCTTCAGGAGGAGCTGGATCAGGCCTTTCTGGAGGCCCTGTGCGATCTGGCTCGGGACGAGGAATATCGGATGGGGTTAAGCGAGGAGGAGGTGCTGCGGGAGTATCTGTCCCGGTATGTGATTCTCTATTTTGATGCCACCGAGGCCCAGCGAAGGATCTTTGAGGAGCGGCAGCGAGGGAGCTGGGCCCGGAGGGAAGCTATTTTCCGGGCGGCCCGTTATTTCGGTCTTTCCCCGGAGACCCTGGAGAGGATGTCCCGTCGGGAGATCCTGGCCCTCTTTCGGGCCCGGGCCAAATCCCTTCATCCGGATCGCGGAGGAGATAAAGAGGCCTTTATCCTTCTGCGCCGTATTTTCGAAGAACTCATGGAGGCCCTGGGTTATCGACGCCGGGGCTAAAATTCCTCCACCTGGAGACCCTCCCTGGCCGCCAGGTCCCGCAGGGCCTGAAGATAGGCCTGATAGGCCCGGTCTCCCCAGAGGACCATACGCACCAGACGGGGCAGGGGGTTTTCGCGGAGGAAAGAGAGGATGGTCCCGAGAGCAATGGGGGCCGCCTCCTCCAGAGGATACCCGTAGGCTCCGGTGGAAAGGGAGGGAAAGGCCACCGAGGAGAGTTTTAATTCCGCGGCCCGTTTCAGGGACTCCCGGTAGGCGCTGGCCAGGAGATCGGCTTCACCGCTCTTTCCATCCCGGTAGATGGGCCCCACGGCATGGATGACATAGCGGGCCTTCAGACGCCCGGCCCCGGTGACCACCGCCTGCCCGGTGGGACAGCGTCCGATCTTTCGGGCCTCCTCGGCGATGGAAGGGCCGCCCTTGCGGTGAATGGCTCCGTCCACCCCTCCCCCGGGAATAAGACGCTCGTTGGCCGCGTTCACGATGGCCTCGGTATCCTGTTCGGTGATGTCCCCCTGGATAAGCTCCAGGACTTTATCCTCCAGCCTTACCCGCGCACCCATCTCCCCCTCCGTCGGAGTTTTGACTATATTATACCCTGAAATGGTCCGCATGGGCCGTCTTTCCTTTTGCGGTCGTTCGGTGGTGGTCCTGCTCGAGGACGACCGGATAATCCGGGTGATCCTGGGAGAGGCCCCCGGACTGTCCTTTCCCGCGCTTTCTCCCGCGCATCTGGGGCTCGTGGAGGAAGAGTTCCGGGCCTATTTTGAGGGGGAGCGGTCTTTTCCCGAGCTCCCGTTCAAGCTGGAGGTGTCTCCTTCGGCCCGGAGATGCCTTTATCTTCTGCGGGAGATCCCCCGGGGGGAGGTAAGGACCTACGGCTGGGTGGCCCGCAGGATGGGATATTCCCGGGCCGCGCGGGCCGTGGGGAGAATACTTTCCGCCAATCCCCTTCCCCTCCTTTTTCCCTGTCATCGGGTGGTGGGGCAAAGGGGACTGGGAGGTTTTTCCGCCGGAAGGGAATGGAAGGAATTTCTCCTGCGTCTGGAAGGGGCACTTTGATCCCTCTTTCGTCATTTTTTTGACGAAGAGTCAGCCGGGAGGTCGGACCGTAGTCCCGCAAAAAGGGGAAGATACAGGGCCGGGGGCTATGGTCTATATGGTATGATGTTTGCAAAAAATTAGGTTCAGGAGGAGGAAGTCATGGCCGAGGGCGCAGAAAAGAAGGGAGGAGGCAAGAAACTTCTGATCTTTTTACTCCTGGGTCTGGTCCTGCTGGTGGGGGCCGGGGTGGCGGCCTATTTTCTGCTTTTTTCCCGCTCCGCCCCTCCCCCGGAAGAGACCAAGAAGGAGGCTCAGGCTCCCCAATCTCAGATAGGGCCCTTTCTGCAGCTGGACCCCTTTGTGGTCAATCTCTCGGATCCCACGGGCAGACGTTATCTGCGGGTGAAGATCGCCCTGGAACTCAAGGACGATCAGGCCCTTTCCGAGGCCAACAATCGGATCCCTCAGATCAACGACGCCATCATCATGGTGCTTTCCTCCAAGACGGTGGAGGAGGTGCTGGCTCCGGAGGGCAAATCCGAATTGCGTTTTGAGATCATGAATAAACTCAACCAACTCCTGGGGCCCGGTAAGGTAAGAGGGGTCTATTTCACTCAGTTTGTGGTGCAGTGATGGACAAGGTCCTCTCTCAGGAAGAGATTGACGCCCTTCTGGCGGGTCTGGAGGGCGGGGAGGTGGACACCACCCCCGAACCCTCCACCGAGGAGGGGGTGCGTCCCTTTGATTTTCGCCATTATTCGGTCTCCACCCGGATCAAGATTCCCGGCTTCGAGGTGATCAACGAACATCTGGCCCGGGGATTGCGAATGGGGTTTTCCACCCTCCTGCGAGAGATCGTGGAGGTCAACAGTGAACCCATTCAGATGGAACGTTTCCGGGATTTTCTGAACCGTATCCCGGTTCCCACCTCCATCCATATCTTCCGTCTGGAGCCCCTGCGGGGGCAGGCCCTGCTGGTTATCGATGCCCCGCTGGTCTTCACCTTTGTGGAAAGATTCCTGGGCGGCGGGGAGAGAAAGTTGATCAAGGTGGAGGGGCGGGAGTTCACCCCTATAGAACAGCGTCTTATCCGCAGGGTGGTGAACCACATCTTTCAGGAGCTGGAACGGGCCTGGAAGGGGATTCAACCGGTAAAGGCCAAATACGTTCGGGGGGAGGTCAATCCCCAGTTCGCCCGGGTGCTTCAACCCGAGGAAATCGTGGTGGTCTGTAATTTTGAAGTGGATATCGAGGGGATCACCGGGAAGATCGCCTTCTGTTATTCCTTCGGGATGCTTCAGCCCATCAAGAGCAAGCTCTATACCCCCTATCAGGTGGAGGAGACCACCGATCCCTACTGGCAGAAACAGCTGGAGGAGATCGTCTTTTCCGCGGAGGTGAATCTCAAGGCCTTTCTGGGACATGCCCGACTCAAGATCCGGGATCTCCTTTCCCTGGAACCCGGGGATGTGCTGGTGCTGGAGGAGAAGGCCGAGGAGCCGGTTACGGTTTCGGTGGAGGGTATCCCCAAGATAAAGGGGGAACTGGGGAGTTATCGAAGGTATAAGGCGATAAGGGTTTTGGAGTTCATCCGGATAAAAGAGTAGGGGGTGCAAAATGAACGAGGAAATTCGGGAGGAGACCGCTCCCGAGGCTCCGGAGGAACAGGAGATCCGTCCCGGGGAGGGAGGCGGCGAAGCGGTGGAGGAGAAGGCTGCCGAAGGGGCGGCGGAGGAAAAAGCCGCTCCGGAGAAGGAAGGCGGGGCTTCTCCCACCTCCGAAGAGGATCTCATGGCCATGTGGGAGGAGGCCCTGAAGGAGGCCGCTCAGGGGGAGGTACAGGCCGAAAAGGTGGAGGACAAGGAGGCCGCCCCGGAGGAAAAGGTGGAGGTGCAGGCCCCGGAGCTTCCCGAATTCAAGGAAACACCGACCCAGGGCCCCCATCCGGATCTGGAATTCATCCTGGACATCCCTCTGGAGGTATGGGTGGAGATCGGGCGCACCCGTATGACCATCAATGAACTCCTCAAGCTCACCCAGGGTTCCATCATCGAGTTGAACAAACTGGCCGGGGAACCGGTGGAGATCTATGTAAACGGCAAACTCATGGGGCGAGGCGAGGTGGTGGTGGTGAACGAGAGGTTCGGGGTGCGGCTTACCGAGATCCTTACCCCTCAGGAGAGAATCCAGAAACTGGGAGAGAGTTGATGTGGACCCTCTACTTCCAGGTCTTCGGGGTCACCTTTCTCCTTCTGGGGATTTTTTTACTGGGATTGTACCTCTTTCGCAGGCTAAGACGGATCTCTCCCTCCCGGGGAGGAGAGATCCGGGTGCGGGAGGTGCGTCCGCTGGACTTCAAGCATCGCCTGGTTCTGGTGCAGGTGAGGGATTCCCTGCTTCTTCTGGGGATTTCGGAAAAGGGCATAACCCCCCTTAAGGAATGGCGGGATGAGAGCGCTTAGGCTGGGATTGATCCTTAGTTTGGGGCTTTCCTCCCGGGCCCTGGCGGTTACCCTTCCGGCGGTGCGTCTGGCTCTGGAGCCGGCCAAGGGGCCGGAGCAGGTGGCCCCGGTACTCCAGATCCTTCTCCTCCTCACCGTGCTCTCCGTGGCTCCGGCCCTTCTCCTCATGCTCACCTCCTTTACCCGGCTGGTGGTGGTGTTCAGTCTTTTGCGTCATGCCCTGGGGACCCAGCAGACCCCGCCCAACCAGGTCCTCATCTCCCTGGCCCTCTTTCTGACCTTTTTCATCATGGCCCCGGTCTTCCGGCAGGCCTATCGTCAGGGCCTCCAGCCCTACATGGACCATCAGATCACCGAGGAGGAGATGTTTCGTAAGACCCTTCAGCCCTTCCGGCAATTCATGCTTCGCAATACCCGGGAGAAGGATCTGGCCCTCTTCGTGAAGATCCGCGGTGAGAAACGTCCCCGGACGCCGGAGGACGTTTCGCTGCTTTCCCTGATCCCGGCCTTTATGATCAGCGAATTGCGCACCGCCTTTGAAATCGGCTTTTTGCTCTATCTTCCCTTCCTCATCATCGACATGGTGGTCTCCAGCGTACTCCTTTCCATGGGGATGCTCATGCTTCCGCCCATGATGATTTCTCTCCCCCTCAAGCTCCTGCTTTTCGTGCTGGTGGACGGATGGAACCTCCTGGTGGGGTCCCTGGCCAAGAGTTTCTTTCTAGGAGGATAACCCCATGACCGAACAGACCGTACTTTATCTGGCCCGACAGACGGTGGAATTAACCCTGCTCATCTCCGCGCCCATGCTCCTGGCCGGGTTGGTGATCGGGGTGCTTATAAGCATCTTTCAGGCCGTGACCCAGATCCAGGAGATGACCCTTACCTTTGTCCCCAAGATCGTGGCCGTATTCGTGGCCCTGCTTCTGACCTTTCCCTGGATGATGCGCAAGCTTCTGGATTTCACCCATACCCTGCTGGTCAATATTCCGGGATTTATCCGATGAGGACAGATCCCCTGCTTCAACTGGTACCCTGGGCCTACACCCTGGCTCTGGTCCTGGTTCGGACCTCCTTTCTGCTCTTTTTTATGCCGCTTCTGGGAAGCGTGGCCCCTCCGATGGTGCGGGCGGCCTTTTCCCTGGTCCTTTCCCTGGCCCTGATCTTCGTCCTTCCCGGCCCGGTGCCCCTGCCCCAGCATCTCTTTCAGGTAGGGCTGGCCCTGGCCCAGGAAGCCCTGCTGGGACTCTCCCTGGCCTTTCTCCTGCGGGTGATCTTCGCCGGGATCCAGCTGGGGGGAGAAATGGTGGGGATGCAGATCGGTTTCGGGGTGGCCCAGGTCATAGATCCGGTTACCGGGGTTCAGGCCCCGATCCTGGCCCAGCTTACCTATCTTCTGGCCTTTCTCTTTTTTCTGGTTTTCGATTTCCATTATCCTTTTCTTCTGGCTCTGGGGGAGGGGCTGCGGTATCTGCCTCCCGGAAGGTTGAGTTTTTCGGCTCCGCTCTTTCTTTTTCTGGCCCGGGAGGGGCAGACCCTCTTTGTGGTTTCCCTGAAGATCCTGGCTCCGCTTCTGGCCTTCATGCTTCTGGTTCAGCTGGCCCTGGGGGTTATCTCCCGTTTCGTGCCCCAGATCAACATCATGATCGTGAGCTTTCCCCTTACCACCGGCCTGGGACTTCTCTTTTTTGGTTTGACCCTGCTCTTTGTGCCCAAGGTCCTTCTTCCGGCCTTTGCGCGGGCCACGGAATTGTTTCGGGTCATCTTTCACGGTTTCGGAGGATAGATGCCTGAGGAACCCCTTCAGGAACGCACCGAGGAACCCACTCCGCGAAGACGGGAGGAGGCCCGCAAGCGGGGGCAGGTGGCCCGCAGCCGGGAGCTGGCCTCGGTGGTGGTGCTGGGCTCCAGCGTGCTAGCCTTTGCCCTGAGCGGGACCTTCATGTACTATCAGATTCGTGCCGCCCTGGAATTCTTTCTGGGGAATTTCTTCCGGTCCTTCGATTTTCCGGAGGGGATGCTGGCCATCCGAAAGGCCTTTTATTTTTCGGTCCTGGGGGTGGCTCCCTTTTTCCTGCTCCTTACCGTAGCCGCTTTCCTGGCCCATTTTGTCCAGACCGGTGGGGTGGCGGCCTGGGAGGTCCTTTCCCCTAAGGCGGAACGTATAAATCCGGTGGAGGGGTTCAAGCGGCTCTTCTCCATTCCGGCCCTGGTGGAGCTCGTCAAATCGGTGGCCAAAATCGTCATTATCTCGACGGTGGCCTATCTGGTCATCCGGCACCGTCTGGGGGATCTTCTGGCCCTTACCGGAGAGGACCTGCACACCCTGGCGGTGGCGCTCTACTTTCTCTCCCGGGATCTGGTCCTGAAATTGCTTATAGCTCTGGTGGTTCTGGCTATACTGGACTTTTTCTTCCAGCGCTGGGATGTGGAGAGGAAACTGCGCATGACCCGGGAGGAACTCAAGGAAGAACTCAAACAGACCGAGGGTGATCCCCTGGTACGCTCCAGGATCCGTCAGCTCCAGCGGGAGATGGCCCGCCGGCGCATGATGGCCGAGGTGCCCCGGGCGGATGTGGTCATTACCAACCCGGAACATCTGGCTGTGGCCCTTCGCTATCAACTGGGGGAGATGCCGGCCCCCCAGGTGGTGGCCAAGGGTCGGGGGTATCTGGCCGAAAGGATAAAGGAGATGGCCCGGGAGGCCGGAGTCCCGGTGGTGGAGGATCCGCCGCTGGCCCGGCTTCTCTATCAGCGGGTGGAGGTAGGGAATTATATTCCCGAGGATCTCTATCAGGCCGTGGCCGAGGTCCTGGCCTTTGTTTATCGCTTGCGGGGTAAGAGGGTCTCCTGATGGCGGAGGGAACCTTAACCCTCAAACGTTACGTGGAACCGAGCAACGTGGTGGTGGCCGCCGGGGTGGTGGCCCTGCTGGTGATCATGGTCTTTCCGGTACCCCGGGGGCTCATGGATATCCTCCTGGCCCTGAGTTTTACCGTCTCCCTCACCATCCTTCTCATGTCCATGTATATCCAGAAACCCCTGGATTTTACGGCCTTTCCGGCCCTTCTTCTGGTGACCACCCTCTATCGGCTCTCCCTTAACATTGCCACCACCCGTCTTATTCTTCTGCACGGTCACGAGGGCCCTCTGGCCGCCGGGCGGGTGATCATGAGTTTCGGTCAGTTCGTGGTGGGGGGAAATTACGTGGTCGGGGCCATCGTTTTTGCCATCCTGGTGATCATCAACTTTGTGGTGATCACCAAGGGAGCCGGGCGAATAGCCGAGGTGGCGGCCCGTTTCACCCTGGATGCCATGCCCGGAAAACAGATGGCCATCGACGCGGATCTTAACGCCGGCCTCATCGATGAGGCCGAGGCCCGGCGGAGAAGGGAGGAAATCCGCAAGGAGGCGGAGTTTTACGGGGCCATGGACGGAGCCAGCAAATTCGTGCGGGGAGAGGCGGTGGCCGGGCTCGTTATCACCAGCATCAATATCGTGGCCGGGCTGGTCATCGGGGTGGTGCAGAAGGGCTTGCCCCTTTCCGCGGCCCTTAAGTCCTACACCCTGCTTACCATCGGTGACGGTCTGGTCTCCCAGATTCCCGCCCTTATAGTTTCCACCTCCGCGGGTATCATTGTGAGCCGGGCGGCCTCGGAGTCAGGCATGGGGCGGGATTTCGCCCGTCAATTTGCTTCCCGTCCCGAGGCCCTGGCCATGGCCGCGGTGGCGGTCTTCCTGGTGGGGCTGCTTCCCGGCCTGCCCACCCTCCCCTTTACGGTGCTGGCCCTGGGGGTGGGAGGGCTGGCCTACATATCCTTCCGGTTTCAGCAGGCCCTGGTGACCGAGGAAAAACCCGAGGAACCCGAGACCCCGCCTCCCGGAGAGGAGATCGAACAACTGCTTCCCCTGGATCTTCTCAGCCTGGAGATAGGATACGCCCTCATTCCTCTGGTGGATGAGAGCCAGGGCGGAGACCTCTTGGAGCGGATCAAGAATCTGCGCAAACAGTTCGCCCTGGAGATGGGAGTGGTTATTCCTCCCATTCATGTGCGGGATAATCTTCAGCTCAAACCGGCCGAATATCTCATCCTCATCAAAGGGGTGGAGGTGGCCCGCGGGGAGGTGCTTCCGGGTCATCTCCTGGCCATGAGCCAGGAGGAAAAGGCCCCGGAGATCAAGGGGGCTATTCCCACGCGGGAACCCGCCTTCGGGCTTCCGGCCTACTGGATACCCGAGGATCGTAAGGAGGAGGCCGAGGCTGCCGGGTATATCGTGGTGAATCTCTCCACGGTGATCGTGACCCACTTTGCCGAGGTCATCAAGAGACACGCCGATGAGCTCCTGACCCGGGAGGAGGTTCAGAAACTCCTGAACACCCTTTCCCGCCAGTATCCCAAGGTGGTGGAGGAGGCCCTGAACGTGGTGAACCTGGGGATCATCCAGAAGGTGTTGCAGAACCTGGTGCGGGAAGGGGTGTCGGTGCGGGATCTGCTCACCATCATGGAGACCCTGGCCGATTACGGTGAACGCATAAAGGACCCGGATACGCTAACCGAATATGTACGTCAGAGGCTGGGAAGGGTGATTGTGAAGCCCTATCTCGATCCTTCGGGCAAACTCTACGTAACCGCGGTGGGCGAGGACATCGAGGAAGCGGTTCGCCGCTCCCTCCAGCGCACCGCGGAGGGTACCTTCCTCATGATCGAACCCCGTATCGGCAGCCGCATCGTGGCGGCTCTGGTCCAGGCCGCGGAAAGGATGACCCGGGCCGGCCGGCATCCGGTGTTTCTGGCCACTCCCACGGCCAGGCGGCATCTGCGCCGGCTGGTGGAACGTTCCCTGCCGCAGGCTGCGGTGCTTTCCCATGCCGAGATCCCGGCCGAGGTCGGGGTGGAGATCCTGGAGACGGTGAGGATGGGACGTGAAGATTAAGCGTTTTTACGGAAAGAACCCCCTGGAGGTCATCACCCGGGTCAAGGAGGAACTGGGGGAGGAGGCCCTTATCCTTTCCTCCCGGCGCCGCAACGGCGAGGGGGTTTACGAAATCGTGGCCGCCATCGATGGTTCCTCGGCCGAGGGGTTGCCCGGCGGAAGGCCCGAGGAGGCCTCTGCAGAGCCCGATTTATGGAGGGAACTCCGGGAGATAAAGACCCTGCTGAGGGAAGCCCTTTCATCCCCGCGGGGCGGGGAGAGGTTCCTTCGCCTGGTGGAGCTGGGGATTCCCCCGGAGGTGGCGCAAAAGATGGAGGAGGATCCCCTCTCCTGGCTTAAGACACACCTTAAGCGAGTCGCGGCCACTCCTTTCTCCCGGTGCAACATCTTCGTGGGGCCGGACGGGGCCGGAAAGACCAGCAGCGTATTCAAGATCGCGGCCTGGTTTCGCTATCAGCGAGGCGAACCGGTCCGGGTCCTGAGCCTGGACCGTCATCGTATCGGGGCCCTTCAGGAGGCCCGCCGGCTGGGGGATCTCCTGGAAATTCCCGTGGATAGCGAGGTTCCGGAACCCCTTCCCGAGGGAACCTATCTTCTGGTGGATACCCCTGGCTGGGGAGGACGCTTCGGTCCGGAAGATCTGCGGGAGATCCTGGAGAAGATTCCGCAGGCCAGGGTGCAGCTGGTGCTCAGGGCCACCGAACATCCGCTGGTTTTGAGGCCTTTTCTGGAACAGAGTGCGGATTTTCCGGTGGAGGGGGTGGTTCTCACCCATGCGGACCGGATATACTGTGGACTCTCCCTGGGATTTCTTCTGGAAGGAAACCTGCCCGGGATCAGTTTCGTTTCCCTGGGGCCCCGGATTCCCGAGGACCTGGCCCGGGCTACGGAGGAGGTCTTGGAGAAGATCTTTTTGCGTGGGCTAAATCTCGTATATGGTTTACAATAGAAAGGAGGTTCCTATGCGTGTTCTTGCGGTCTCCAGCGGAAAGGGTGGAGTAGGAAAGACCAATTTTGTGGCCAATCTGGCTCTGGCCCTGGAAAAGAAAGGGCAACACACGCTGATCTTCGATGCCGACCTGGGTCTGGCCAATGTGGATGTACTGCTGGGTCTGGCCCCCAAGAGGGATATTAGGCATGTGCTTTCCGGAGAATGCACCCTTAAGGACATAGTGATACGCACCAAGTACGGTTTTGAGGTTATTCCGGCCAGTTCCGGGGTGCTGGAGCTTACCCGTCTGGCCCCTTCGGAGAAGCTTTCCCTGAAGGAGCAGTTCGAGGAGGTCTCCCAGGGGGTGGATTTTTTTATCTTCGATCTGGGGGCCGGGATCTCGGATAACGTGTTATTCTTTAATCTGGTGGCTCAGGAACGCATCGTGATCACCACCCCCGAGCCCACCGCCATGGCCGACGCCTATGCCCTGATCAAACTCCTTTTCGTTCGCCATCAGGTAAAACGCATCTATCTGCTGGTCAATCTCATTCGCGACGAGCAGGAGGGCAAGACCGTATATCGCCAGATCGCTCAGGTGGCGGAGCGCTTTCTGGGGCCGGTGGGGTTGACCTATCTGGGGGCCATCCGGAACGATCCTTCCGTGCCCCGGGCGGTGCGACAGCAGGAACCCTTTCTGCATCTCTTCCCGGATTCCCCGGCCAGCAGGGATCTGCTTCAGATCTGCGAGAAGCTCCTTCGCCTCAAACCCAAGATCGAGGGAGGCCTTGAGGCTCTGTGGTCCCAAAGATCCCAGGCTCTCTCATGAAAAATTATTTATCCAAGTCTCCGGAGGAACTGGTTCTGGAACATTTACCGCTGGTCAAGTATCTGGCTTCCCGGCTGGCCGGGAGATTGCCTCCTCCTCTGGAAGAGGAGGATCTCGTTTCCGCGGGAATCCTGGGACTTATCGAGGCCGCGCGGCGTTTTGATCCCCGGCGAAACATTCAGTTCCGGACCTTTGCCGAGTTTCGTATCCGGGGGGCCATGCTGGATCAGATCCGTCATCTGGACTGGGTTCCCCGTTCGGTGAAAGAAAAGGCCTCCCGCCTGGAGAAGGTTTTTTCCGAGCTGGAGAACCGTCTGGGGCGGCCTCCGGAGGACGAGGAGGTGGCCCGGGCTATGGGGATTTCCCTTGAGGAATATTATCGTCTGCTGGAGGAGATTCGCGGCATCTCCCTGGTGGATCTCGACAGCCTGCGCAAAAAACTGGAAGACGAAGGGCTGGACTGGGCGGATATCCTTTCCGATGCCGGAGAGAACGATCCCTTCGAACGACTCGGGCTCAAGGAACTGGCCGAGGCCCTCTCCCGGGCCATCGCCGAATTGCCAGAGAAGGAGAAGTTGGTTATAACCCTTTATTATTACGAAGGCCTGACCATGAAGGAGATAGGCAGGGTTCTGGGTTACACCGAAAGCCGCATCTCCCAGCTTCACAGCAAGGCTCTGCTGCGACTCCGGGGCCGACTCCGGGAGATGCTGGGAGAGGATTACATCAAATTCTGGTGAGGAGGTGGTTTTATGCCCCTGGATACCAGTATGAGGGTGCTGGTGGTGGACGATTTTGCCACCATGCGCAAGATCATCAAAAACATTTTGACCCAGCTGGGCTTCAGGAACATCATCGAGGCCGACGATGGGACCACGGCCTGGGAGATTCTGCAGAAGGAGCCCGTGGATCTGATCATCTCCGACTGGAACATGCCCAAGATGAGCGGTCTGGAACTCCTGAAGAAGGTTCGTGCGGATGAGAAACTCAAGGATATTCCCTTTCTTATGGTTACCGCCGAGGCCCAGAAGGAAAACATCATCGAGGCGGTCAAGTACAAGGTGAGTCAGTATATTGTGAAGCCCTTTACCCCGGAGACCCTCAAGGAAAAGCTGGAAAAGATATTCGGAGGTTAAGGTTTGGAGCAGGAAAAGGAAAAAAAGGAGGAGGGACTTCCTCCGGAGGATTTTCCCGAGGAAGTTCCCGAGCCCCCTCCGGAGCCCGGTGAGGTTAAAGAGGAACCTCCCGAGGAATTGATAAGGGCGCTTGAGTCCGCGGAAGGGGAAGCCGAAGAAGAGACCCCCTCTCCGGGGAGATGGAAGCGCGCCTCGCGGATCCTCCTCGGGGTGGGGATCTTCGGCTGTCTTTTCGGGCTGGTGCTGGGGGTCTATACCCTGAAGGGGCTTTTACACCCGGCCGGAGGGAAGACCCGACCGGTGGAAAGCTCTATCCCGGCCGAGACCCCGGCGCAGGGTCCTCTGGGGTCCCTTCCTCTTCCCGGAAGGCCGGAACACACTCTGGTGCTCAAGCATTTTCTCATTCCCCTTCAGAGCGAGGGAGGGGCTCCGGTCTTCATCAAGGCCTCGGTGGTCCTCTATTTCACCACTCAGAAGGAGGTCCTCAGGGCCAGAAAACTGGAAAATCCCCTGCGCACCATCATCTATGAGACCTTTAAGAACATCCCCTTTTACTACTGGCGGAGCCCGGAGGGGGTTAAGAAGATAAGAGCGGCTCTTCTTAAGTCCCTTAAAGAGCGGGCCCCGGAAAACCTGGTTCCGGTTTCGGTGGAGGTAACGGGATATATTCTCAAATAAGAGGGAGTTATGCCGGATAGGATAGAAAAACCCTCGGGTGTGATCCCGGTCCTTCCCTCGCTGGAACACGAGAAACAGAAATCCAGGCGCAGAGAGGATCGGAAAAGGAAATCCCCGGATCGAGCCCGAAAAGAGTCTCCCGGATCCCGAAAGAAGGAAGGGGAAATCGACCTGGTGATATGATCAAGGATCCGGTTTTCTGGCAGTTTGTGCTGGATTTGCTTCTTCTGGTGGCCATTCTGGTGCTTTTTCTTCGGATCCGGCGCATGGTCCCTTCCTCCCTTCGGGAGGTGGTCTCCAGACTGGAAATCCTGGAGAGGTTGTCCGAGGATCTGGCCCGTTATCTGGAGGAGGAACGGCGTATTTATGCCCGTCTGGAAAGGGCCCTGGGGGCCGGGGTGCAGGCCTGGGAAGGGCAGGAAGAGGAACGCCGCACCCTCAAGGAAAAGGTGCTCCGGGATTACCGTCAGGGGATGGGGGTGAAGGAGATCGCCCGGCGCTACGGCCTCTCCGAGGGAGAGGTGGAGCTATTGATCTCGCTGGAACGATTTCGGAGTAAGAAATGAGGGTAACCCTTCCGGCCCCGGTCGCCTATCTTCCGGAAAATCTCCTGATCCTTTTTGAGCGTCCGGGGCGCGAACTCACCGTGCGGGTCATCGAGGTGGAGGGCAAGACCCTCACCCTGGAAGCCGGGGGGGAGCGTTTCCAGGCCCGTCTGGCCGGAGCGCTGGTTCCGGAGGATTTTCGCCCCGGGGAGACGGTCCGGGTGCGGGTCCTCTCGGCAGGGCCCCCGGTGGTCCTCCATCTTATCGAGGGCAGCGGGGTCTCCCGGGTCCAGGAAAGACTGGCGGATCTGGTGCGTCTCGTTCAGGGCAGGGCTTTCCCTCTGCCGGAGGGGCCTCTGGTTTCGGAAAGACCGGATCTTTCCTCGCTCCTGACCTTTCTGCTTCAGGCCGTCGGCGAACGCCCGGAGGAAGGCAAGGCCCCCCGGCGGGAGGCCAAAGCGGCGGAAACCCCGCTCACCCAGACCCTTCTTCATCTCTGGAAGGGAGGGGCTCTGATCCTTCCCTTTTTCTTCTCCGATCGGCTTTCCTGGGGGTTTCTGGAGGCCGATCGGGAAAAGGAAAGACCCCGGGAGAGATATATCTATCTGCGTCTTTTTCTCGGAAATCTGGGATTGATGGAGGCTTTCTTGCGGCTTCAGGGTTCTCAGCTGAAGGTGGATTTTCTCTTCTCCCGGGAGGAGGCCCTGGCTCTGGCCCGTAAGGAGGTGATTAATCTGAGAAGGGAGCTGGCGGAAAGGGGATTCTGGCCGGAGATCAGTCTGGAGAAGTCCTACCATGAACCCGGGGCCTTACTGGCCAGGGAGGGGTAATCCACAGGGGGGTAAGGGAAGATGAAAGCCTTGGTGGTGGATGATTCCAAGTCCATAAGGCAGATCGAAAGAAAGTATCTGGAGGAGATGGGCTTTACGGTGGTGGAGGCCGAAAACGGCGAGGAGGCCCTGGAAAAACTGCGGGAAAATCCGGATGTGCGGCTGATTATTCTGGACTGGCACATGCCGGTCATGAACGGATACGAGTTTCTCAAAGCGGTCCGGGCCAATCCCGAGTGGAATCAGATCAAAATCATGATGGTAACCACGGAAAATCAACAGAAAAGTGTCATCGACGCCCTTATGGCCGGGGCCAACGAGTATCTGATGAAACCCTTTGATCGGGAGATGCTGGAGACCAAGATCCGATTTCTACTGGAGGAGACCCTGTGAGGATCAGAGTGCTCATTGTAGATGATTCTCCGGTTATTCGGCGGCTTTTGCGGGAGGCCCTTTCCAAGGAGGCGGATCTGGAAGTGATAGGGGCGGCCCGGGACGGTCGCGAGGCGGTGGAGATGGTCCGGGCCCTGCGTCCGGATGTGGTTACCCTGGATATCGAGATGCCGGTAATGGATGGTCTTACGGCCCTGCGGGAGATTCGCAGAATCGCCCCCCGGACCCGGGTGATCATGTTCTCCACCCTTACGGAAAAGGGGGCCCGGGAGACCATTGAGGCCCTTTCTCTGGGGGCCTTCGATTTCGTTACCAAGCCCAAGGGAAGTTCCCTTACCCAGAGCCTCCAGCGGATCAAGGAAGAACTCATTCCCAAGATCCGGGCGGCGATGCCCCGGACACCGGCTCCCAGGTTGCCGGCTCCTCCCCGACCCCCGGTGTTCAAGCCTCCCCTGGTCCGTCCGGGGGTTTATGCGGTGGTGGGGATCGGTATCTCCACCGGGGGGCCCAAGGCCCTGATGGAGGTTATCCCTCGACTGCCGGGCACCTTCCCGGTGCCGGTCCTGATCGTGCAGCACATGCCCCCCATGTTCACCACCCAGCTGGCCCGGAGCCTGGATCGCCTCTCGCCCCTGCGGGTAAAGGAGGCCCAGCAGGGGGAGCCGGTTCAGAAGGGCACGGTCTATATCGCCCCGGGAGACTATCACATGGAGGTCCGGGCCTCGGGGCGCACTAAACACATCCATCTGCATCAGGGCCCTCCGGAAAACGGGTGTCGTCCCGCGGTGGATCCTCTCTTTCGATCCCTGGCCGAGACCTACGGGGGAGCGGTGGTGGGGGTGGTAATGACCGGAATGGGCCACGACGGCCGGGAGGGGGCCAGGAAGATAAAGGAAAAAGGGGGGCTGGTCATTGCCCAGGACGAAAAGACCTCCACGGTGTTCGGGATGCCCCGGGCGGTGATAGAGGCCGGTCTGGCGGATCTGGTCTTGCCGCTCGCGGAGATCCCTTCCAAGCTGCAGGAGATCTTCCTGATGAGGAGAAGGAGTATCTGAGATGAAGCGGGAGATCTTTGAGTTTTTCGCCAGTCTGGTGGAGCGATCCAGCGGGATCTCTATCGCCACCGGCAAGGAATATCTCCTGGAAAGCAGGCTGGATGAACTGGCCAAGAGCCTGGGATACAGGGATCACGAGCAGCTTTATCAGGTGGCCCGAACCAGGCTCACGCGCCAGTTGCTGGATCAAATCGTGGATGCCCTCACCACCAATGAGACCTATTTCTTCCGGGATCAGCACCCCTTCGAGGCCCTGAGAAAGGTGGTCATTCCCGAACTGGTAAAAAAACGTCAGGCGGAACGCCGGTTACGTTTCTGGTCCGCGGCCTGCTCCACCGGACAGGAACCCTACAGCCTGGCCATCCTGCTTAGGGAATATTTTCCGGATCTGGTATCCTCGTGGCGGATCGAGATCCTGGCCTCGGATATCTCGGAGAGTGCCCTGGAAAAGGCCCGGAAGGGGGTTTACAACCAGATAGAGGTTAACCGTGGACTTCCGGTGAGTTTTTTGGTTAAATATTTTAAACAGGTAGGGGCCCACTGGGAGATTTCCGAGGAAATAAAGCGTATGGTCACCTTCAGGAAGATCAATCTAATCGAGCCCCTCAGGGTAGGGCCCTTTGAGGTGATCCTCTGCCGTTACGTGCTCATCTATTTTGCCCAGGCCATGAAAAAGAGGGTCTGGGATAATCTGTGTCGGGTGCTCACCCCCGGAGGGTATCTTTTTCTGGGGGCCACGGAGATCCCGCCTCATCTTCCCCCGGACATGGAAAAAAAGATCCTGGGGAAGACCATATGTTTCCGGAAAAAGGACTGAGGGAGGTAGGGTATGTCTTTTGAGGAAGACATCCTGCAGGATTTTATAACCGAGGCCAAGGAAAGCCTGGAGAAGCTGGATGAGGAGTTCGTGGAACTGGAGCAGGATCCGCAGAACACCGAGATCCTTAAGAGCATTTTCCGCACCATGCACACTCTCAAGGGCACGGCCGGGTTTTTCGGGTTCAAGACCCTGGAGGGCATTGCCCATTTCGCCGAGGACATCCTCTCCAAATTGCGGGACGGGCTGGTGGTGGCGGACGAGGAGATCATCGATATGCTTCTCCAGGCGGTGGATCACATCAAGGCCATAGTGGCTCACATTGAGGAACACAAACAGGAACCGGTGGAGGATACCTACCTGGAATTCCTGGTGACCCTGAGTAATTTTGCCGACAAGGTGGCCCGAAGGGCCCAGGGTCAGGCCCCTTCGGAGCCCCCTTCCAGGGAGAAGCCTCCGGCCGAAGAATCCGCTTCCCCGGAGAAGGAACCGGAGAAGGCGGCCCGGGAAAAGGCCGAGGAAAAGGGGGAGCCCGAGAAAAAGGAGCCGGAGAAGAAACCCGAACCCGCGGAGGTTCGTCCCGTCTCTCCGGAGCCTCCCCGCAAGGAGGCCCCCAAGGCTCCTCCGCAGGTCACCCTCACCGAGACCCATATTCGGGTGGATGTAAAGTTGCTGGATCATCTCATGAATCTGGCCGGGGAGCTGGTGCTGGCTCGGAACAGGCTGGTGCAACTGGCCAATCAGAAGGTGGATCCGGAGCTGATGCAGGCCACCCAGACCCTTTCTCTGGTGACCACGGAGATGCAGGAAGCCATCATGAAGACCCGCATGCAACCCATCGGGAACGTATTCAACAAGTTCCCCCGGATCGTGCGGGATCTGGCCCGTTCCACCGGAAAGAAGGTCAATCTGCATATTGAGGGAGCGGATACCGAGCTGGATCGCTCCATTATTGAAGCCATCAAAGATCCCCTCACCCATCTGGTGCGCAATTCCATCGACCACGGCATCGAACCCCCGGAGGAAAGGGTCCAGCTGAACAAGCCCCCGGTGGGCACGCTGGTCATGCGGGCCTTTCATGAGGGGGGGCAGGTGATCATCGAGATCGAGGACGATGGCCGGGGCATAGATACGGAAAAGGTCAAGCGTAAGGCCGTGGAGAAGGGGTTGATCACCCCGGAAGAGGCCGAACGCATGAGCGATCACGAGGCCCTAAATCTGATCTTCAGACCGGGGTTTTCCACCGCGGAAAAGGTAACCAACATCTCCGGCCGGGGCGTGGGCATGGACGTGGTGAAGACCAACATCGAGCGCCTCGGTGGGAGCATTGAGATCCGGAGCGTGAAAGGGGCCGGGACCACGGTGCGGATCAAGATACCTCTCACCCTGGCCATCGTTCCGGCCCTGATTGTGGTGTCCGGAGGGGAGCGTTACGCTATTCCCCAGGTTAGTCTCAAGGAGCTGGTGAACATTGAGGATCCGGAAAAGGAGATCCACCGTATCGGTCAGTCCGAATTCTATCGCCTGCGAGGGAACATCATCCCCCTGGTTCGTCTGGCCAAAGTGCTGGGGCAGAGCGACGGTCAGGCCCGGAGCCTGGTCATCCTCACCAGCGGGACCATGGATTTCGGTTTGCTGGTGGACGAGGTGAGGGATTCGGAAGAGATCGTGGTCAAGCCCCTGGATCGGTTTCTCAAGGGGATTCCCATCTACGCCGGGGCCACCATTATGGGCGACGGGAAGGTGGCGCTGATTCTGGACGTGGTGGGGCTATCCCGGCATGTGGGGTTCCGGGCCGAGGAGGCCCGCAAGGCCCTGGAGGAGGAAAAGAAGAGAAAGGACACCTCCCGGGAGACCCATTTTATTCTCCTCTTCAACGTCCATCCCGAGGAACAATTCGCCATTCCGCTTTCTCTGGTTTCCCGTCTGGATAAGATCAAGGCCGAGTCTCTGGAATACGTGGGGGGCAAGGAGCTGGTACAGTACAAGGGTCATTCGGTCCCGGTGATTCGCCTGGAGAATTACCTTCCCATTCAGCCTCTGCCGGAACAGGAGGAATATAATCTGCTCCTTTTCGAGGAAAACGAGAAGATGGTGGCGGTCCTGGTTTCCCAGATCCTGGATAGCATCGAGACCGATCTCGAGCTGGACGAGGATATCTATCGCACCGAGGGTATCCTGGGCAATCGCATCATCAACGGCCGCACCACCATCTTTGTGGATATTTACAAGATTATCGAGATGTTCGATCCGGACTGGTTTAAGAAACCGGTGCTGGAGATCCATTCCCGGATCCTTTATGCCGAGGATTCCTCCTTCTATGCCCAACTGGTCAAAAACTATCTGGAGGGGGCGGGCTACGAGGTGGAGATCGCCGAGGACGGGGTCAGGGCCTGGGAGAAGTTACAGGAGGGGGCCTACGACCTTCTTATTACCGACATAGAGATGCCCCGGATGAACGGTCTGGAGCTGATTAAGAAGGTGCGGGCCGACGAAAGGTTTCGGGACCTTCCCATCATGGTGCTCACCAGTATTTCGGCGGAGGAGGTCTATCGCAAGGCCAAGGAGCTGGGGGCGGATGAGTTCCAGACCAAGCTGGATCGGCAGGCGGTGATCGAGGCCGCCACCCGTCTCCTCACCGCGAAGACCACCACCGCGGAGGCCGCGGCGTGATGGATCCGTTCCAGATACTGGGGGTTTCCCCCCGGGCGAGCTGGGAGGAGATCCGGCGGGCCTATCTGCGCAAGGTAAAGTCCCTGCACCCCGATCGGGGTGGAGATCGGGAGGCCTATCTGGCCCTTCAGGAGGCTTACGAGACCCTGCGCAGGGCCTGCGAAAGGCGTCGCCGGGTCCAGGTCCTGCGGGAGCGTCCGCGAGGCGGAGAATATCTTCTTTCCTTCGTGGAGCTTACGGTACGGGAGGTGGCTCTGGGTACGGAGAGGTGGATTCGGGTGCCCGACACGCCGGGCCCCTGTGAATACTGCGAGGGTCTGGGGCTCGATCCCTACGGTCGTTTCCGGGTCTGTGAATGGTGTCAGGGCACCGGTCTTCTGCCGGAGGAGGGAGGGCGGTATCATCAGCTCTGTCCCCGCTGTCAGGGGGAGGGAAGGATCTTTCTGGAACTCTGTCCCCGCTGTCGGGGGAAAGGGGAGATCCGCCGGGAGAAGGAGTTTCTGATCGTGATACCTCCGGGGGTACGCGAGGGCGATCTCCTTTTTCTGCCCAGGTCTCCGGAAGGTCCGGTCACGGATGTCTTCCTGGAGGTCTTTATCAAGCGGGACGATCGTTTCTACTTTGAGGGGCAGGATCTGGTCTGTCAGGTGCAGGTTCCCTTCTGGAAGGCCGCGCTGGGGGGATATATCCGGGTGGAGACCCTGGAGGGCGAGGAGGAGATAGAGATACCCCGGGGGCTTCCCGGGGGTTCCCGGCTGGTGATAAGGCAGAGGGGGCCTTTTCGTCCCGACGGCGGGCGAGGCGACCTCATCCTTCAATTCGAGATCTGGTTTCCGGAGGAGTATCCTCCGGAGGCTTTAAGATTGCTGGAAAGACTGAATCATATCATGGAGGAAAGCTATGGCCGAACTACCTCTTCCCGCCAGTGAAACCCGTCCGGTCCTTTCCGAGGACACCCAGACCTTTGTTACCTTCTGGCTGGGGGAGCATCTTTTCGGTCTCCCCATCGCCGAGGTGGTGGAGATTAATCGCAAGATGGAGATCACCCCGGTGCCCCTGGCCCCGGCGTACATCAAGGGGATCATCAATCTCCGGGGGCAGGTCCTTACCACCGTGGATCTGGCCGAAAGACTGGGCTTACAGGTGGAGGCCCCGCGGGCCTACAATCTAATCGTAAGGACCGAGGACGAGGAGAGGATTAGTTTCCTGGTGGAGAAGATCGGGGATATTCTGGAGGTTCCGTCCAAGAACGTGGAGGAACCGCCGGAGCGGATCGAGGGGGTGGAGCGGAAATTCGTCCGGCACGTCTGTCAGCTGCCGGAGCGGCTTCTGGTGATCCTGAATGTGCGGGAGGTGCTTCAGGACTCCGGGTAGAGACCGGCGAAATCCAGAAAGGGTTTCCAGGCCTCGCGTTTTTCCTCGGGGAATTTTTCCAGAAAGAGGCTCTGCCAGCGGGGAGGTTCGGGTTTTTTGAGGAGTTTCATGCCGGCCTCTTCCGGGGTGCGGTCTCCCTTTTTGAGGTTGCATTTGCGGCAGCACAGCACCACGTTGGTCCAGACGGTTTTCCCGCCGCGGGACCGTGGGATGACGTGATCGATGGTGCGATCCTTGGGATTGCGCACGGATTTGCCGCAATACTGGCAGGTATAGTGGTCGCGCATGAAGAGATTGGCCCGGTTGAAGACCACCTCCAGCCGGGGCAGGCGATCGTAATTCACCAGATAGATGGCCTCCGGGGCCACCAGGGAAAGGGAAGGGCTGCGTATGAGGCGGCCGTTATCGTAAAACCGGCTGGCTTCGATCCATTCCTCCAGGGTGTGGGTGGTCCAGTCCGGGGTGATGACCTTGGCGGTGCCCTTGACCAGGTGACAGATGGCCCGCAGGACGGTGGTGATCTGCACGGCCTGATAGTGTTTGTTCAACACCAGGACCTTATCCTGCAGGATGTCCTTTCCCATAGTGACCTCTAATCTTAACACACTTTTTGGGTTAAGATAAAAAACCATGTCTCTGCGGATAGGTCTGGTGGGTCTTCCCAACGCCGGTAAATCCACCCTGTTTAACGCCCTGGTGGAGGGGGCCCGGGCGGAGGTGGCCCATTATCCCTTTTGCACCATCGAACCCAATGTGGGGGTGGTGGAGGTTCCGGATGGGCGGGTACGGGTGCTCGCCGAAAGGGAGGGAGCGGCGCGGGCCGTACCGGCGGTGGTTCAGGTGGTGGATATCGCCGGTCTGGTACGGCATGCCAGCCGCGGGGAGGGGCTAGGCAATCAATTCCTGGCCCATGTGCGCGAGATGGATGCCCTGGCCCTGGTGTTGCGCTGTTTTCGTTCCGGAGAGGTCCCGCATGTGGAGGGCACGGTGGACCCGATAAGGGATCTGGAGATACTGGAGTTGGAGCTCATAGCCAAAGATCTCGAAACCGTGGAGAAGCGAATGGCCCGGGTGGAAAAGCCGGCCCGTTCCGGCGACCGCAGGGCGGCGGAGGAACGGGAGATCCTGGAGGTCCTGCACCGGATCCTTTCCTCGGCTGAGCCCCTCCGTCGTCATCGCGCCACCCTGGCTCCGGAGGTACTGGAGTATGCGCAGGGGGTGCTTTTTCTCCTCAGCCTGAAACCCGTTTTCTGGGTGGCCAATCTGGGGGAGGAGGATTTACCCGGGGGGGAGGGGAACCCTCAGGTAACCCGGTTGCGGGAACGGGCCCGGGAGGAGGGGGTGCCGGTGGTGGCGCTTTGTGCCGAACTCGAGGCCCAGTTGCTGGAACTTTCCCCGCCGGAGCGGGAGGAGATGCTGGGGCTTTACGGTCTGGAACAGCCGGGGCTCAAACGTTTCATCGAGGAGGGTTACCGGTTGCTGGATCTGCTTACCTTTTACACGGTAAACGAAAAGGAGGCCCGGGCTCGCTCCGCTCCTCGGGGGACCACCGCGCTCGCGGCGGCGGAAAGTATTCATACCGATCTGGCCCGGGGGTTTATCGCCGCTGAGGTGATCAATTTTCGGGAGTATCTTCAGGCGGAGAACCTGGCCGAGGCCCGGCGTCGGGGATGGGTAAGGCTCGAGGGGCGCGACTACCGGCTGGAGGACGGAGACATCCTCTACATCCGTTTCCGGCCCTAGCCCCGGGCCTTTTGGACCTCCCTTTCCATGAGACTCACAAAATCCCTGAATTCGTGAAGCCCTCTCCTTAGGTTTTCCAGAAAAACCCGATCATCCACCGTCCAGTAGCGATGCACCAGGCGATTCCTGAAGCGGGCCAGGGCCTCAAAGCTTTGCGCCAGATTCTGATCGATTACCCCTTTCTCTCCGGCTTTCACCATGGCTTCCGCAAGGCTGGTTACCGCAAGGTGATGTTTCCGGGCAAGAATATGTTGTAAGACCGCACCGATGGCCTCGGTGATAAGGAGTACGGAGTACTTGATCCCTCTTAAGCGATCGGGACTACTGAGTATTTCTTTATCCGGGGCTCCGAGAGCAACTTCAAGGTAATCAATTTCCCGCTCTATTTCTCTGAGCCTACCGAGGATGTACCTGGGGTTCAAGTCCATAATAGTCTAGCTCCCTGCCCTTAAGGACGATTTCGTTTTCGATGAAGTACGCCGAAAGCCTCTCCAGGGCCCGCTCGTAGGCTCCATTGCGGTTGAAAAGGAGCCTTCCCCTGCTTAGTGCCTCGTAAAGTACATCCGGATCAACCGGTCCGGGGAGAAACGGAACCAGGTCGAAAACCTCAAGCGAGACCTCCGGAAAGGCGGAAAGAAGTTTCCGTTCGATCTCATTGAGCGTCTCCTCTATATCCCTTCCCTCAATCACCAGGAGTATATCCACATCCCGGGCGAGTTCCGGGGCCTCGAGCACCGAACCGAAAAGGACCGCCGCCTGTACCCCGGGTACCCTTTTTAAGACCGAAGAGAGCCTTTGGCTAAGCCTTTCAATTTTTACCATTTGGCTCCAGCGTAATGCGGGATTTTAGCTCTTCCAGTATTTTTTGGGCGGTCTCCTCCGGGGAAAGAGCATCGGTGGAAAGGCCAAGATCCGCAAAGTGCCGGTAAAGGGGTTCCCGCTCCCTTAAAAGTTCGAGCACCTCCTCCTCAGGCGGCCTTCCGGTAAGGCTCGGGCGCTGGGTTTGGGTGCGGGGGTCTGCGGAAAGCCGCCTGAGGATGGTCTCCGGCCGGGCGCAAAGCCACACCACCAGCGCTCCGTCCCTCAAGCTCTCCATCTCTTCCCTGTGCCTTACCGCTCCGCCCCCCAGGGCCAGGACGATGCGTTCCCGGTGGGAGAATTCCCGGAGGGCCTCCCTTTCCTTTTTCCGGAAGGCCTCCCATCCCCCTTCCTCCACCAGTTCCCGGATGCTCTTTCCGGTCTTTTCCTCCACATAATCGTCGAGATCCACGAAATTCCAGCCCAGCTTTCGGGCCAGGATCCGCCCCACCGTGGTCTTACCCGTGGCCCGAAACCCGATCAGAACGATCCTTCTTACCCTGTTTTTGGCCATATCTTAATTCTGCGCCCTTTCCATTTTTTTACAACCCGGAATCTTCTCTTTTCCCCCTTCCGGAACCCTCCGTGTCACCCTTGACAGATACGGTAT
>DRMH01000102.1 GCA_011322625.1 Thermosulfurimonas dismutans
AGAAAGATTTGGTTTGTTAATCCCTTTTTTAATGGTCGGCTTTGTTAATCCGGAACCAGCAATATTTCTTATTACAAGATTTTTTCTTAAACTGGAAACGATCCTTTTATCTTTTAGAAGTATTACCTCAACAAATCTGTTTCTGGGGACGGAAATATCTGTAAAACATAAAGCTTGTCTGCCTCTAAATTGTACCCTATTCTTTTGCAAGAGATTGTAAATATTAATAAAATATATTGATTTACTAGTTCTAACTCTCAATGAATAACCTTTCAAAGTTTCCTGAGAAAGGCGGCCTTTTATAGCTTCCATGACTACAAGTATTTTATTCTTAGGTCCCAATCTGATGTCTCTTAATCTAAGGGTAGAAATGAAAACCTGAAGCCTTGGAGATGATTTATTCATCCTTCTTAGCTTATTATTAAAAGGATTTGCGAAAAGACGTGCATTAAGCACTAATAATAAAAAGACACTCAAAATAAGTATAGACAGATAAGTTTTGGTTTTCATGTTTTCCTCCTTTTTTGATTTATTTTTATCTTGTATGGACCGGACTTAAGGTTAGCGTGCGGTGAGGGGTACCCTGGATAGGCCAAGTTTCAATTTCAGAGCGTGTTTTATAAAGCCTAACAAAGCGTGCAGTAATAGTTAAAACATTCATATTCCTAAAGTATTCCCAACATTCTCTATTATTCGCCGTATGTTTGAATATGATATAATTACAATAGTAAGGATGTGATGGACTTTGAGCAATATAGGTATCAGCAGTTCTACAACTACTTGGTTTTCCAGGAAAGGAAACTCTATAAAAAAGAATAGCCCTATAGTATGAGGCGGGGAGACCGCTTAGGGTGCCTTCGATTACAATATAAGAATCCGTACCGGAGTTGTACACCGGAGCAGAAGGCGGTCCGCATCTTCCCGCCCAGGCGGAACCGATGGCCAGAGAGAGACCTACAAGGATTAAAAGCGCCCTTTTCATTACACACCTCCTTGGTTGGTTTTACGGAGCCACGGCGGTAAAGTTCACCCCGGTGGCTTCGCGATAGCCCGTACCCGTGGGGGATATGGCCGTGAAGTCCACTCCGGTGGTTTCCCTGTAGCCGGTTCCCGTGGGAGGAATCGTGGCAAAGTTTACGCCCGTGGCTTCCCGGAAACCCGTTCCCGTGGGAGAGACCGCGGTGAAATCAACACCGCCGGCCTCACGATAGCCGGTTCCGGTGGGAGAAGCAGCCGCAAAATTCACCCCCCTCGCCTCCCGGAAACCCGTCCCGGTAGGGGAAACAAGGGTAAAGTTCACCCCGATAGCTTCGCGATATCCGGTTCCGGTGGGGGCTATGGCCCGGAAGTTTACGCCCGTGGTCTCGCGGCGGCCCACGCCCCCGGCGGGCCTAACCCGCCGGGGAGAAGACCTTGAAATCCCTTGAGGAATTCGAAAATATTTGGATTTGAAGGCCCACCCCTTCCCCTGTGCAATAAAGAATAGAGCAATTATCAGGTATCTCGCTATCTTCACGTCGCCTTTTCCTTTTTAATTTAGTGCCGCGCGGTGGCCTTTTGGTTCAAAAGACCGGCAAAGAGGTTTTTCGTCCACTCCGGGGCGGGAAGGGCCTTTCCCTTTTCAGGAAGAAGCTTTTCGGGAATGCGATCCCGGTATCCCTCCTCGGCCAAAGCGAGAAGCCCGCTCACAAAGGCCGCGGAGAAGGAGGTTCCGGAGAGGAAGTTGTGCCGGTTTCCCGGAACGGTGGTAAGGATCTTTTCCGCCGGAGCAAGGAGGTCCGCCGCCTCCCCGGAAATACGCGAGGTCCCACGTGCCTCAAGGCTCCCCACGGCGATCACCCCGGGATGAGAGGCCGGAAAGGCGGGCCTTTTCCCGTAGCCCACCGGAGCCACCACCAGAACACCTAAACTTCGGGCCCGATCAAGCAGACGGGCGAGAAGGGGATCAGCTCCCTTTCTTCCCAGACTGAGGTTGATCACCTGCGCCTTTTCGGTGAGAGCCCGATCCAGGGCCCGGGCCAGGGTGGTGCTGTAGCACTCTCCCCGCGGAGAGGCCCCCGGAAGCTCCCGGCAGGCCCTTAAGGCCAGGATCTCGGCCTCCGGAGCCAGCCCCAGGATACCGAAGCCGTTTTCCGAGGCCGCGATGATCCCGGCTACCGCGGTTCCGTGCACCTCGGCCCGGTACCTCTCCCGGGGTATGAAGTTAAGATAAAGGACCACGCGATCTTCAAGATCCCGATGTCGGAAATCCACGCCGGTATCCACCACCGCCACCCTCACGCCCCGGCCGGTGAGGAAACGATGCAGCCGCTCCGGGTGAAACATTCGCAGGGCTACCTGGTGTCGGAAGAGCGGTTCGGAAAAGGTGTAAAAGATGAAGTTGGGCTGGGAAAGAAAGACCCCGGCCTCGCGGGAAAGGCGACGGGAGAGTTCCGGTATGTCCCGGTAAGGGACCGTGGTGCGAAATAGATACACCTTGACCCCCAGACTCCGAAGAGAAAAATTGAAAAGCTCCTTCAGGTTGTATTTCCGGCGCAGATCCTTCAAACGCTCTTCGGAAAGGTCCTTTTTCCGGAAGACCACCAGCACCTGTTGCGGGAGATAGGCTCTCTCTTCCCGGAAACCGAAGCTCCAGATAGGACTTTCGGCCACCATCTGCCCCTCGGCATCAAAACCGTGTACCCGCCAGTAATAACGCTTCTCCCGGGAAAAGAAGTGTTTTAAAGCAAAAGCGGAAAGACGGTAGTAAGGGACCCGGGTGTAGGCGGAAAAGACGGGTTTTTGCCTCGGATCTTTGTAAAATTCAATCAGATAGCGCACCAGGCCCTTTCTGGCCTTCCAGCGAAATTCCGCTTCCCCGTAATCAAGAACGGTCCCGTTTTCCGGGGAAACCAGGGCCAGGGGAAAGACCCGGGGTTTTTCGCGGGCGGTTACGAAGTAAACAATGGAGGGGAGCTCGAAGGCCGGCCGGGGATCTTCGATCACGAAGCGCACCACATGGGTTCCTGGATCAAAGGTGGGAAGCGGAGGAATCGGCGGGGTCTCGAAGACCACCTCCCCGGCATAGACCAGCTCCCGCTGTACGTAGGAAAGGAGTCGTCCGTCAACCTCCCAGTAGGCCCGGAGAGGTCCAGAACCGGTGTATCGCACCCGGGCGTAAGCCCGAAGACCGCGGTGGTGTCGCGGGACGGTGATCTCTCCCCGGCCGTTGGGGAAGTAAAGCTCAAGCCGCTTGATCTGAAAGCCCGCCAGGGCCTCGGTGGTAATGGTGATGTTGAGGGTGGTGGTAATCGGGGAGGGCCCCCCGGTAAAGGTTCTCTCGTAAGTGAAAGTGGTGATGCCCCGGGAAAGGGCTCGGCGCAAAACGGCTACGGGAATGGTAAGGGTTTCGGTGGCGGTGCCGGTGCGGCCGGTGATGGTTACCGAAATCGGCCGCGAGACGCGACCGAGAACCGTGGCTCCGGCCTTAAAGACCCCTTGAGAAGAGGTAAGGGTCAGGGTGGTGGGAGCGGAGGCCCGGAAGGTGTAGGTCAGGGTGCGCACGGAGGTCTCCCCGCGCGGAACCCTCACCGCCGAGGGGCTCACCGTGCCGGTTACGGTAAGGGGCGAGAGGATGTTCACCGTGGTGGTGGCCGGATCGGGGGGGTTGGGAGGGGTGGCGCAGAACACCGGATCGGATTCCACGGTTATGGTAAAGGTTCCTGCTGAGGAATAGACATGGGAGGTGGAAAGGGTACAGGGACTGACCACACAGTTTCCGAGCGTGCTCCAGCCCGAGCCGTCCCCGAAGTTTATTCTCAGGGTACACGAAGGTGTGGTAAGAAAAGTGGCCGTAGCGGTAACGTTTATCGTGTCTCCCACATTGGCCGTGGTCGGGCTTGCGGTAACCGTAATGGCCCGGGCCACTCCGGAAAGTAGCCCTAAAAAGATGATCAGAAAAAGCCCTATTCTTCTCATGACCTCCCTCCTTTAGATGGAAAAGCTCCAGTGAATATTAAGCAGGAGATAGATCCCATATTCCTCGTCGGAGTGATCATAGACCCGATCCACCAGGCGGCGATATTCGCCCCGGAGCTGAAGCGAGGATTTGAGGGAGCTGCGGATCAGGGGCCTTAGGTTGTATCCCAGGTTGAAACGAAGATCGAGGTTGCGCTGATCGGTGTTCCCCTGGTTATCCTTCATCATATTGTAGGTCCCGCCGAGGTCAAAGGAGGCCTTTCCGGAAAGAAGGCTTTTCCGGAGGTCCAGGGTGTAGGTCCAGGTCCAGGTCTTGGCCCCGGTGGGAAGGGTACGGGATTCGTTGTAGGCCACACCGGTGCTAAGGGAAAGGGTCTCTCCGTTGTAGGCGGGCATGAAGGAAAGGGTAAGGGTGGCGGTATCGTAGTCCTGCGGGGTGCGATCGTTCATGAAGGCATAATTACCCGATAGGTTGAGGCTTAAGGCCCCCAGCATGAGCCCCACCTGGGCTCCAAAGGTATCGGTGTGGATCTTTACCGGAAAGGACCCTTCGGGCTCGTGTCGGCTGTCCTGGATATTTTTCTGATAGAAAAGGGTGATGGGAGCGCGGCTGAAACGGGTCCAGGTATAGTTCACCCCCAGCTGGGTATCATAGGTTCGGGGAAAGAGGGAGTCTCCCTCCACATTGTCGTGATAGCGCGAGAAGCGCAGATCCAGGGAATGGACTCCCCGGAAAAACCCTCCGCTTAAAGCGAAACCCTCGCGATCCTTAAGGGGCGATTGTCCCACCACATCGTAATCGCGCCCGAAGTACTCATAGAGGGCCTCGTAACGGTAGCTTCCGCTCGTCCCTCCCAGCCTTATCCGCCAGGCCGAGGAGGATTCCCTTCCGAACTCATCCGAGGTGTCCGGGTCGTAGCGGGAAAAGTCAAGCTCCGCCTCGGCGAAAAGTCTTTCCGAAAAACGACCCTCCATCACCAGGGCCAGAACATCACCGCGGGTGCTGCCCCCGGAGGAGGCCATGCCGAAGTAACTTGCGGATTCCTCTCCCTCGGCATAAAGGACCTTGAGCCCCAGTTTCTCCCCGAACCAGCGCCCCTCACCCACCATCCCCACGATGTGTCGGTCGGAATCCAGGCTGAGGCCGGTCCCACCCTTGAGACCGTAAACCTGGTCTCCCTTAACGCTGAAAAACCGCAGGACATAGGAACCGGCCTCCAGGCGGAAGTATCCTCCCCGACGGGCGAGAGAGTTGAAGGTATTGGGGGTCTCGTTGATCATTACATCCCCGAGATCCCCCTGAAACCGGAAACCTTCTCCCTGATACTCCCCGGTGAAGAGCCAGCTCGTAAGGTCGAGCCCCTTTTGCAGGGGTACTGCTCCGCCTCCCGACGGGGATCCGGGAGCTACGGATCCTCCGTAGAATCCCGAGGAAAGAGGTGTGTTCTGATCCAGAAACCTCAGATGGGTGCGCAGACCCAGGCTCCAGGAGGGATTACCCAGCCGGGCCTCCGAAGCGAGATCGGCCTCGGCCTTGCGATCCGGGGTGTCCGGAGGAGGGTCGGGTTTTTTGAGGGCTTGCTGATAATAGGCCGAAAGCTCGTTACGAATCACGGCTTCCTGAAAGAGACGGGTGTGTCGGGTGATGAAGTGTAATTCGGTCTGAAGCGTCTCTCCCGAAGGCCCGAGCACGCTCACCCTCAGAGTATGCTCCCCCGGGGGCAGGACCTCGAAAGGCCGATACCGCACCTCCGCCTCCTTTCTTTCGAGCACCCCGGTGATGTCGGTCTGATCCAGGATGACATTCAGCGAGGAGAAATCCACCGGGATCAGAAAACGGAACCGGATTTCCGGCCGCCGGGCCACCAGGATCTCGCCCTCCCGCGGAGAGCGGAACTCGATCCAGGTCTCCTCGGCCTGCCCCACCCCTCCCCAGGCTAAAGCCGTTAAAAGAAAAAGAGCTACCCCTACCCATTTCTTCACCCTTCTTCCCCCCTTCCCCGGAAAGTTGCGGGCTTCAGAAGGTTTTCAGGAGGCCCTTTCCGCCAGACGCACCAGAGGACTCTTCCTGAAGACCGCAAGGACCCGCGGGACCTCTCCGGGGTTGTTTACCCTTATGACATAAAGGCCCGAGGGATACGGGCCATCTACAATCCGGGCTCCTACCGAGAGGAGGAGACGCCGTATCTCTTTCTCCTGAGCTTGGGGCTGAAAAAGAACGTTTATCAGTTCCCCTTTTTCCTTCACCGGAGCGGAAAGGGTGGTGTAATGGAGAGGTGAGGGATGATAAGCCTTGATCCCGAGAAAGACGATAAGGAGGAACTGAAAAATGATGACCAGGGTTTTGAAGGAGGGAAAGGCCCGGAGCGTAAAGATCCAGATCCTCCTTCTGGATGAATGCAACCGGGCCCTAAGGCGCAGAAACAGGTCCTCCGGGGGTTTCTCCTCGGCTGCAAGAAGATCATAGGCCCCGGAAAGAGCCCTCCACTCCTCGAGTTCCTCCCGAAGGGCCGGATCCTTCTTAAGGGCCTCCTCCACCTTTCTTTTTTCTGGCTCGGAAAGAAGTCCTCTTACATAATACGGTAAAAGATCCCGGATCTTTTTTTCAGAGGACATCTTCGCGCCTCACCCCCATTTCCTCAAGGATTTTGCGGAGCTTTTTCTTAGCGTGAAAGACCCGGGTCTTTACCGTATTTACCGGAATATTCAGGACCTGGGCCACCTCCTCGTAACGCAGCCCGTGAAAGAACAGCAGATCCAGGACCTCCCGGTGGGTGAGAGGAAGTCGTTTCAGGGCTCTCGCGAGCAACCGAAACCGCTCCCTTTTCAGGCTCTCTTCCACCGGATTTTGGCCTCCGGCTGTTTCCTCGTATTCCACCTCTTCGTGCCGTCTCTCCCTGCGAAGGGTCTTGAAGGTCAAATGCCGGGCGATGCTATACATCCAGACCAGGGCCTGCGAACGCCCCTCAAAATTCTTTGCCGATCGCCAGATCTCAAGATAAGTCTCCATCATGATATCCTCGGTTTTCTCCCGGTCTCCACAGAGACGATAAATATAAAACCAGATCTTCTGGGCCGTGAGCCGATAAAGCTCCTCGAAGGCCCGCTCATCCCCGGAAGCCACCCTTTCGAGAAGCCTCTCCATCACATAAGTATCCTTTTCCGGAAATAAGGTTCATAATTTCTTTTCTAACATTTTTAAAAATATTTTCCAAGATTTTCCCAAAAAACCAGTCGTTGATATTTTACATAAAATTTAAATCCTTCTTTTCGGGTATGATTACTTTTATCTAAATTTATTCCATAAAACTTAAGAAGATGAAAAGATAAACCTTGGATTTCCGTCCGAGGGGTTTTAAACTTCTTGATCCTGATCAAGGAAGGGTTTGATGGACGACTTAATATAAAAGTAGATCCTGATAAGGAGGTTTAGTCATGGCCAGAAAACTGGTGGTCAACCAGGAAGAATGTATAGGCTGCGGGTCCTGTGTGGAGATCTGTCCGGAGGTCTTCGAGCTTGACGAAAACGAAAAGTCCTATGTAAAAAACCAGGAGGCTTGTAACACCTGCGACTGCGAGGAGGCCATCGAGACCTGTCCGGTGGGGGCCATTTTCTGGGAGGAGGAATAATCTGATCCTTGCTACCGGCCAGGATAAATGTTACGACGCCCGGGGCCGGGAGATTCCCTGCGCAGGAAGCGGCCAGGACGGAGAGCTTCGGATCGGGCTTTCGGCCCGGCCGCGTTTCAGGCCGGAGGGAGAGCTCGTACGGGATCTCCTTACCGGTCTTTCATGGCCCCGGAACGCCTCCCTCTTTGAGTTTCCCATGAGCTGGGAGGAGGCCCTTTCGGCCGTAAAAAAACTCAACCGTGAAGGATTCCTCGGCTTTTCCGACTGGCGGCTCCCGAACCGCAGGGAACTCCGCAGTCTGGTCTTCCTTCAGGCCAAAAATCCGGTCCTTCCCCCGGATCACCCTTTTGAAGGAGTCTTTCACGGCTGGTACTGGACCTCCACCACCGCGGCCATAAATCCCCGCTACGCCTGGAACGTGCATTTCGGCGGTGGACGCATGTTCTACAGTCACAAGGAAGACGAACGGATGGTCTGGCCGGTAAGGGGAGGGTTTCTCCTTCCGGCCACCGGCCAGCGCACCTGCTACGACGCCCGGGGGCAAAGGATTCCCTGTTCCGGGACCGGCCAGGACGGGGAACTCCGCACCGGGATCCCCTGGCCCGAGCCCCGGTTTGAGGTTCAGGGTGAGGTGGTGCGCGACCGGCTAACCGGGCTTTACTGGACTCGCAGGGCCGATTTTGCCCCGGGCCTTACCACCTGGGAGGAGGCCTTTTCCGTGATAGCGGAGCTCAACCGCCGGGCCTGCGGCGGCTTTTCCGACTGGCGACTCCCGAACATAAACGAACTGGAAAGTTTGGTGGATGCCGAACATCACTCCCCTGCCCTTCCCCGGAATCATCCCTTCGAGGCGGTCCGCGAGTTCTACTGGTCCTCCACCACCAGTTTTTACGATCCCCTCTGGGCCTGGGCTTTGTACCTTACCAAAGGTGCGGTGGGCATCGGCCTCAAACACGGCCGCCATTTCCATGTCTGGGCCGTAAGGGGAGAGATCTAGCGCACGGAGACCCCTTCCTCGAGTCCGCGGAAGACCGGGGAAAGGAGAAGTTCGATGATGCGTCTTCGACCCACGCGGATATCCACCGTCACGCTCATCCCGGGCCGCACCCGGAAGACCCGGCCCTCCCGATCCCGGAGTTCAAGCCTTTCCGGCCGAACCTCGGTGATGAATCCCTCCCGTTTCTCCTCCTCCAGACTGAAAGGACTTATGCGTTCCACCCGGCAGGGCAGTGTGCCGTAGCGATAGTAATCGTAGGCCTCCACCTTGATGCGGCACTTCTGCCCGACCTTCACCAGACCGGCATCCCGGTTGGAGACCACCACCCGGGCCAGAAGCGGGGACCCCACCGGCACCAGGCTCACCAGGGCCCGTCCGGAGGTTACCGTGCTCCCCGGGGTCTTCACCCCCAGAAGATATACATAACCGTCCACCGGAGAGGAGATGAGTCTCCGACGGCGCTCAAGCCTTCGTTTCTCCCATTCCGCCCGCAGGCGATGTTCCCGGGCCAGTACCTCCTTCAACTCCTCAAGCAGCCGGCTCCGGAACTCCGTGCGGAAATTTTCCCTTTCGTCAGAAAGCTTTCGGATCTCAAGCCGGGTCTGGGTCAGTTCGTTCCGCCGCCCGGCCAGGGTCCTTTCGGTGGCGATGCGCTCGCGCACCTTCTCCCGGTAGCGGTTCTCCGGAAGGGCCCCGGCGGAAAAAAGATCGCGGTATCGCCTCTCTTCCTCCTTAAGAAGTGCCAGGGTCTCCTCAAGCCGCCGGATCTCTCCCCGAAGAAAGGTCTCCCTTTCCCTGAGTTGTTGCAGGCGTTTATCGAACTGGGAAAGGCGTGAGCGGTAGTATTCCCTTTGAGCGATAAAGAGTCTTTCCTGGGAGCGGGCCTCGGGGGAGGCCTCCGGCGGGCGAAATTCCCGGCTCTCAAGGAGGGCCCGAATCCTTTCCGCGGAAAAGGAGAGAAGGCGCAGGGTCTTTTCGGTTTCCCGGATATCCGCTTCCTCAAGCGAGGGATCGAGTTCGATCAGGGGGTCTCCGCGATGTACGAACTGTCCCTCCCGCACATGGATCTCCCGCACCACTCCGGTCTCAAAGGGGCTCATGATCTTGAGATCGGCCTCGGGCACGAAGCGCCCCCGGGCACTCACCACCACATCCACCCGGAGAATCACCGCCAGAAGGATTCCCAGAACGAGAAGCCCGGTCACCGCCCAGAACACGCCTCTCCCCACCCGGCTTACCGGCCTCTCCTGGATCTCCACCAGCAGGGGCTTGAACTCGTGTGCGTCCCTCACGCCCCCTCCTGATGTCGCCACAGACGGCTGTAAAGCCCTCCTTTCCTAAGGAGCACCTCGTGAGGTCCCATTTCCACCACCCTCCCCCGGTCGAGCACTACGATGAAGTCACAGTTCCGCACCAGGTTCAGCCGGTGGGCGATGAAAAGCACCGTGCGTCCCCGGCTTAAGGCCTGCACCGTCTCCATGATCCTTTTTTCGGATTCGTAATCCAGGGCGCTCGTGGCTTCGTCGAAGATCAGGATCCGGGGATCGGTAAGAAGGGCGCGGGCTATGGCGATCCTCTGACGCTCGCCCCCGGAAAGGGATTCACCCCTTTCCTCCACCGGGGTTTCGTAACCCAGGGGAAGGGCGGAGATAAACTCGTGGGCCCCGGCCAGGGTGGCCACCCGTACGATTTCGTCCATGGTGGCCTCCGGTCGGGCCAGGGCGATGTTCTCCCGGATGGTCCCGCGAAAAAGAAAGTTCTCCTGAAGCACCACCCCGATCTGACTCCTCACGAAGACCGGATCGAGGTGTCTCAGGTCCACGCCGTCAAGCAGGATGCGTCCCCCGGCGGGGAGATAAAGGCGAAGGAGAAGTTTGGCCAGGGTGCTTTTTCCGGAACCGCTGGGGCCCACAATTCCCACAAAGGCCCCGGCCGGAACGCGAAAGCTCACCTCCCGAAGCACCTCCGGGGCTTCC
>DRMH01000103.1 GCA_011322625.1 Thermosulfurimonas dismutans
CGTACTTGAAGGTCACCTCCCACTTGCGCGGCACCAGGAAATATCCCAGATTCACCCGGAACCCCAGACGATCCCAGGTTTCCTCGTCGGCCCGCAGGGTGGAGGCGTAGTTCCCCGGGGTGTATTTGTTCCCTTTGTCCGGATCCTGGATGAATTCCTCCCAGGCCCCTTCCACATCCGCCGAGAATCCCTTGTAACGGAAAAGAAGCGCCAGGTCGAACCCGTAGTTTTCTATATCGTGATTGCCTCCCGCGGTCTTATAGGATCCGCTGCCGTCCCAGTATAGATAGGTCTTGGGGCGATCCTTGGTCCAGAACCCGGAAAGGAGAAGGGCCAGGGCCGGAGTGGTGTTATAGCCGTAATCGCCCTGCATAAAGTAGTTGTTGAAAGTACCGGGACCGAGCGGCCCGCGCGGATCGGAGCCGGGAAGAAGATTGAAGGCCAGCCGAAAAGCATAAAGATGATCGTCGCTCCGGGTATTCCGGTTGCCCTGGGTATCGCGCCCGTTGTAGATCCCCAGCCAGTAAGCCAGAAACTGCTTCCTTCCGAAAAGATTCAGGGCTCCGTTCAGGTCCACCCCCTGGGAGCGGTAAAGGAGCATTCCCCCGCGCGGGAATCCGTTGGCCAGAAGGTGCCCCCCTACCCGAAGATAAGGCTTTCCGGTCTTAGAGGTGGAATCTATGTCGGTGTGGGTCTTAATGGCCGAATAGGGCCAGTAATTCTCCGAGTCGTCGGTAAAGATGGTGCGGTCGGTTCCGTTCTGTTTGAAACCGCTCTGCCAGTACTCCACGCTCATGGCCGGAATCTTCATCCGTCCGAACTGGATCTTCACGAAGGGAGCATACTTCTGCCAGATCACGAAGGCATCGTGCACATTGACCTTGCTCTTGGGTTCGAGCTGAACATGGACATAATACTTCCAGTCGCGGTTGGGCGCGGTACCGTCCACGAAAAACCTCAAGCGCCGCATGGTAAAGGAGCTATAGTTTTCATTTCCCCCGGAAAAATCCTCGTCGCGGCTCATATAGGTGTAACGGAGCTGGATCCCGGTCCGAAAGCGGAAACGATATTCCCGGTTCTTCTCCGGATTCTTGTACTCGATGCGAAATCCGTTCTTCCAGTAGGCCCGCCAGTTGACCGGAGCTTTTTGCTCCACCGCCTTCTCCGTCTGGGCCTGACGTTTCTCCAGTTCCTCGATCCGCTTAAGGAGCATCTGCACCTGGGCCTTGAGCTGGCGAATCTCCTCTTCCTGCGTAAGCGCCCGGGCTGAGCCTGCCCCCAGAAGGACCAGAACCCAGACCACTATCACCGCCAATCCTAATTCCCTTGCCCAAGCCTTGATCTCTTTCATCCCTGCTCACCTCCTCCCGAAAATTGTTTTGGGGGAGACCGAAGCGGCCTCCCCCGTCTCGGGTTATTCTCCGGACCAGGCCATAAGGGCTACCACCCAGCCGATAATGACCAGAATTACCAAACCCCACGGAATCATCCCCTCACCTCCTTATTATAGATTAAAAAGGTCCCTGATGTCCGGGGGGCATGGACCACAGGATGGCCGGGATAGCAAAGGTATAAAGGGCCGCAAAAGTCACCACATAACCCAGCAATTTTTCGCTCAGTTTTCCGTTCATGAAAAAACCGGCCATATTCATGGCCACAAACCACACAAAGGCAATGGAGAAATGGTAAATCCATCGCGGGCTGGGATAAATGAGCCAATAGACTCCGTAGGCCAGGGTAAGCCAGCCGATGAGGATAAAGACCGCTCCCAGCTGCCGGCGAGGCCTCAGGTCCCAGATCTCACAGGCCCCCAGAGCGGTGAAGGCAAAGGCATACATCCCCGCCAAACCGGTCACGAAATTGGTTAGAGCCCCCAGGCCCTGTTTCATCATCATGGCGATGAGAAAGGGCCACCACATCACCCCCACGGTAAAGGTGATAACCCCCACCACCTTCTCGCTGGACTTCTTGCGCTCCGGATCCAGATGGAGAAGACCGTTGGCCAGGAGGACCGCCGCACCCAGATAAATTATGGGAGCTATCCATTTTCCAATGGGATCAACCATCTTCTCACCTCCTGGTCTTATTTTTGGGGTAGCTCAGGGTTCAATCCTCCTGGGGATTCTCAGCTCATACTCCCACCTCCCCGGGATTTTATTTTTTCCCACCACAACGGGTGGTGGGTCTTTACGTAGTCCTCGGGAAGGGTCCCGGTCTCGAACATGGCCCGGAATCCTTTCCGGTTCAGCGGATGAAGGGCCATATAGATATGGATGGGAAGGATCACCAGAAAGACGAAGAACCCCACATCGTGGAAAAAGCGGGCCCAGCGCCAGGCGGAAGGGCTGAAGGCGTCCTTGAACATGAGGATGCAACCGGAAACGATCATGATTCCGGTGGCCACAATGGTGAGCCAGGCCAGACACTTCTGTCCGAAGTTGTATTTTCCGAAGCGCCCGGGCTGAAAGGAAAGATAATGTTTGATCAGCTCCGCGATCCCGGCCCCGGGGCCTCCCTCGGGCCAGATCTGCCATCGGCCCATGTTTTTGAGCTCCCTTAGGGCAAAAAGCGGGGCATAAATGAGCAATCCCACCGCCGCCAGACGATGAAGCACCATGGCCACCTTCATGCCTCCGGAAAGATAGGTAGTCTCAGGGGAAAACCAGGCAAAGGGTACCCAGAAGAAATAGAGCAACCACCGGAAATGATGGGGAGCCACCTGCGGAAGGCCGGTCAGGAAGAAGATCACCATAAAATGGATATAGTGAAGGTGCATGCTCCTTTGAAACCGGTTAAAGGCCTGGATCTCTCTCATCCCTTAACCTCCTTGGGTTATTCTTCTACTCTTTTGCCCAGACTATAGAGAAAGTGCCCAATAACCCCGGCGGCACTGGCTCCAAAAAGGACCCATCCGATGGTTCGGACCGCATCCAGGGCCTCGATGGGTTTCTGGGCCGCATCAGGACGCAGGGTATAATCCTCAAGTATCGCCGCAGGCCCCACGGTGACCCAGTGAAGATAACCCGTAGCCTCGCTTACCTTCTCGGCCCCGTATAGGGTAAAGGTCTCTCCGAGGCGTTTCTCGTAACGGGAGACCCGGCGTCGTCCCTCCTCAAGAACCTCCTCCCGGGTCCCGAAATAAAGAGCCCTGGCGGGGCAGGCCTCCACACAGGCCGGAGGCAGGCCGGCCTCCAGGCGGTCGTAACACATGAAACATTTGTAGGTTTTACCCATCCGGGGAGCGAAACGGGGTACATTGAAAGGACAGGCCTCCACACAGGCCCGACAGCCGATGCAGCGCTCCTCATGGATAACCACCGGTCCATACGGTTTGACCTCGATGGCCGCCGCCGGGCACCTGCGGGCACAGGGGGCGTTTTCACAGTGCATGCAATGGTGTACGTAGGATACGGCCCGCCCGGGATAATTTCCGAGGTAGTGAAAGACCGGGAAGATGAACCGCAGCTCCGGACGCTGGTTTTCCAGAACCCTTTCCGGGGTGCCCCGACCGTCCCGGCTTAAACGGGCCCGGTTCTCTATGCCGCACTGCACCGAACAGGCGTAACACCGGAGGCAGGCCTGCATATCGTAAAGCATGCTTACCCTCATGGCTAAGCCCTCCTTACCTTGATGATGACATCCTGGGTGGCATGTCCCCCTTCAAGCGGGGCAAAGTGAAACTTGGAGAAATGGTTGATATTCACCCCGTGTTCCGGAAGGAAGGCCAGATATCGTTTGAGCTGCGGAAAGATTCCCGGAGCCACTCCGTAGTAAGTGAAGAGGACCTCGGGATGGACCAGAGGCGTAACCCATACTCGGGCCCTGGCCTTGAGTCCTGGATTATGGGCCGGAAAAACCTCCACCAGATCCCCATCCGAAATACCCAGTCGCCGGGCCTTTTCAGGATGGATCCACACCCGATCCACCCCGATCTGGTTCCAGATTTCCAGAAGTAGGGGATTGTCCCGGGTCTGACCTCCGGTAAAGGAGTTGAGGGGCGAGAAGCCGGTACACAGGATAAATTCGTCCTCGCGCAGGCGCCCCTTGGCCTCCTGCCACCAGAAAGGCGGCATCCACAGGGGTAAGGGATGGGCATGATCAGCATGAGGATGCCCTTGGGCCTTGAGTTTTTTCCACCTGTCCAGCAGGATAAGGCTGAAGATTTCGATCTCCCCGGTCCAGGTCTTCCTCTTTATCCTGTAGCTCTGACGGCCGTACCATACGCCCTCCTTTTTGAGTCGTTCCAGACTGAGACCGGGATGTTTCTCCGCCAGGCCCTGAAGCTGTTTGCGCCAGGCCAACTCCCACCCTCCCCGGGCAAAATCCCCGAAGTACTTTTCAAATTCCTCGGGTTTAAGCACCCTCCTGGCCAGCTCCAGGATGACCCAGGAACCGGGCCGGGCCTCAAACGGGGGCTCCACAGCCTTCATGTGCATGGCCACCGTGGGCATGGACTGTTTGAACTTGAAATGCAGGACCTCATCCCGCTCGGGAAAAAGGGTGTCCGGGAGGATAATATCCGCGTAGAGACAGCTTTCATCCATAAAAGGGGTCATACAGACGATGAGCTCCACCTTATCCAGGAGCTTGATGATCTCCGGGGATCCGGCGGAACCCCCGATGAAGTTCTGCCCCATGGCAAAAAGGACCCTGGGTTCATAGGGCTTCCCGGTGCGCAGGGCCTCGAAGACAAAACGGCGTCCGGCCTTGGGCACCAGAAAAGGATAAAACTTCTGCTGATAGTATTTGGTGATCTGAAGCGCTTTGGGTTTGGGTACCTTGGGGAGCGGACCGTGAAGCTTGACCTTGGGAATACCCCCTATTCCGCCCTTTTTCTCCCATACCCCGAGAAGGGTGTTCACCAGTCCCAGGGCATGGAATTGCCGCAGGACATTGGCGTAACGTTCGGAATACCATCCCGTATCCACAAAGGTCCGGGGTTTATGGCGGATGAGTTCCTCCGCCACCCGGCGAATTTCCTCCGCCGGAATAGTGGTTATCTTCTCCGCCCACTCCGGGGTGTACTCCTCCAGGGCCCGGCAGATGGCCTCAAAGGCGGTAATAAGACGACGCCCTCCCAGACGAAATTCCCCCCTCAGAGCCGGTCTTCGGGCTGCATCCTTAAAAACGGCCCTTTTCCGGGCCTCATCCCACACCTGGTAACGCACGTGCTTTTTTTTCTTCCCGGTCTTGGGATCCACCTTCTCCGTGATCTCCGGCTCGTAGGGCTCGAGCGTTTCGGGATCGATGAGCATACAGGCGTTGGTCTCCCGTCGGAGAAATTCCTCATCGTAGCCTTTTTTCTTTACGATCTCGTGGGCCAGGGCCAGATGGAAGGCCGTATCGGTTCCGGGTCTTATGGGAAGCCACTTGCGTCCGGCCCCTTCTACGGCCTCGTTGGGGAAACGCACATCCACAGCCACCAGGCGCACCCCGTTCCGGCGGCCCTCGGCAAAGAGGGTCCCGAATTGATAGACACAAAGCCCTCCCCCCGGATTGCGCATGGCTATGACCCCGAAACGGGCATGGGGATAATCCATCCAAAAAGCCCCGGGGGTGGTAGGATGCCCGAAATAGACCCCCAGCCCCCAGTCATGGCCGGCGGAATGACAGGTATCGGCATAACTCAGAACATTGGGAGTGCCGTAAAGATGCCAGAAGGGTTTGTCGAGCCCCGCCGCGGAGGTAAAGCGGGGAAGATATACCACCCGTTCCGGTTCCCCCTTCTCGCGATATTTCTTCAGGACCGCGGCTATACGATCCAGCGCCTCTTCCCAGCTTATACGTTTGAATTTGCCCTCCCCGCGCTTTCCCACCCGAAGGAGCGGATACTTGAGCCGATCCGGATTATAAACCGCTGCCGGAGCCGAACGGCTGCGTCCGCAAATCCCCGCATAGGGAAGATGAGGATTGGCCTCCATCTTGATCAGCCTTCCTCCCTTCACCACCCCGATAGCCGGACATTGCTGAGCACACATGCGACACCGGAGCGGAACCCGCCGCTCCACCCCGTAATCCACCGGCTCCGGAGCCTTCTCCGAAAGGCGCAGACTGTCTCCGAGGCGTACAAACGGAGAAAAAGCCGCTATACCGCTCAATTTCAGGAATTTACGCCTCGAAAGCTTTGTTTCCATGGCTTCCTCCTTATGAGGAACTCTCCGGAGATCAATATTAGCAAATCGAATACCATATTGGAAGGGGGGTAAAAAAATCGCAATAAACTATATATAAGGCCGTAATTGCGAGATTCAGAAAATAAAAAGAGTAGTCCAGTATGCAGCTTTGAGGTGGCGGGTGCAACCTCAGGAGGACAGGTCCTCGGGATCCGGGCTCAGGGGGATTTTGAGGCCGTAATGCCGGAGCATGCGTTGAAGGCTCTGTCTTTTCAGCCCGGCCAGACGGGCAGCCCGGGAGATATTGCCTCCGGTGCTACGGAGGAGGTTCTCCAGGTATTCGCGGGCGAAACGATCCAGCACCTCCCTTTTGGCCTGGTGGTAGGGCTTGGCCTTCCAGGGACGATCCCGAAGATTGCGGCTCTGGGCACTTAACAGGCGCAGATCCTCGGGACGGATTTCGTTTTCCGGGGCCAGAAGCACGGCTCGTTTGATGGTATTTTTGAGTTCGCGCACATTTCCTCGCCAGGGTTGCTGCAACATGAACTCCAGGGCCTCCGGAGAAAAGGTCAGCCCCTGACGACCGTATTTCTGGGCGTATTCCCTCAGAAAATGCTGGGCCAGAAGCAAGATATCCTCCCCTCTCTCCCTGAGGGGCGGTACCCACAGGGTGACCTCGTTCAGGCGATAATAAAGATCCTCCCTGAACTTACCGCTGGCCATCTTGCTTTCCAGATCCTGGTTGGTGGAGGCAATAACCCGTACATCCACCTTTAAGACCCGGGTACTTCCCAGAGGACGCACCTCCCTTTCCTGGAGCACCCGGAGGATCTTCACCTGAAGGGGCGGCGACATGTCCCCTATCTCATCCAGAAAGATGGTTGAACCGTCGGCCTTCACAAAAAGCCCCTCCTTGGCCGTTTCCGCCCCGGTAAAGGCCCCCTTCACGTAACCGAAAAGTTCGCTCTCCAGAATGGATTCCGGAAGGGCGGCACAGTTCACCGTGACCATCTCCCGTGAGGACCGTTCGCTGAGATGGTGGATGGCCCGGGCAATGAGCTCCTTGCCGGTCCCGGATTCGCCCCGGATGAGCACCGTGGCGTCGCTCCGGGCCACCCTTTCCACCAGCCCCATGAGCTCCCGAAAGATGGGAGAATCCCCCACCATTCCCAGGGACTCCCACCACTTCTCCCGCTGGGTCTTCAGACGGAGGTTCTCCCGGAGAAGGAGGCTCCGTTCCAGGGCCCTCTGTACCAGACGCCGAAGATGATTGGCCTCAAAGGGTTTGGGGAGAAAATCGTAGGCTCCCTTCTTGATGGCCTCCACCGCCATCTCAATGGTGCCGTAGCCGGTGATGAGAATGACCGAAATGGTGTTGTCGCGTTCCCGAATACGTTCAAGTAACTCCAGGCCGTCCATGCCCGGCATCTTTATGTCCGCCACCACTACCTCCGGAAGGAGTCGATACACCTTCTCCAGGGCTTCCTCTCCGCTATAGGCCTTCTCGAAGCGCACTCCCTCCAGATGCCCCAGGAGTCTCTCCAGAAGACGTACCATCTGGGGTTCGTCATCCACCAAAAGGATCCTAGCCAGGGACATGGTTTTCCTCCGGGAAGATGATTCTAAAGAGGGTCCGAATCCCCAGACGGAGATAGCGCTCCTCGGTGGGGGGCGAGAAGACCTCTATCTCTCCTCCGTGTTCCTTCACCAGACCGAAGGTCACGAAGAGTCCCAGACCGGTTCCCTGTCCCGGGGGTTTGGTGGTGAAAAAGGGCTCGAAGATCTTTTCCCGGATCTCCTCCGGGATACCCGGCCCGGTATCTCCCACCTCCAGCACCGCCCCACCCCGCCGAAGACGGTAAATCCAGATGTGAATGGCTCCTCCCCCCTGCAAAGCATTCCGGGCGTTGCCGAGAAGGTTCAACACCACCTGACGCAGGCGGTCCGGGTCTCCCCGGATTACCGGAGAGTCCGAGACATGCAGGGTCATCTCTATTCCTTCCTTTCGGTAGGTGGGCTGAACCATCTCCAGCACCTGGCGCACGATCTCTTTCAGATCCACGGGCTGTTCGGCCTGGGCCGAAGGACGGGAAAAGATCAGGAGATCGGAGATGAGCCGCTGGCATACGCGCACCTGATCCTCGATGAGCTGAAGTTCCTCCCGTTCCTCCTGGCTCTCCTTCAAAAGCTGAGTATAACCGAGGATAATCCCCAGCGGAGTGTTTATCTCGTGCGCCACCCCGGCGGCAAGTTGCCCCAGCGCCGCCATCTTCTCGGAATAGATCATTCGCTCGGTCATCTCCCGAAAACGGGTGAGATCCTTCATTATTCCCTGCCATCCCAGATGACATCCCTGCAGGTGTTCAATGGCATTGGCGGTGATTACCACGTAGCGTTCCTCTCCGTGAGAGGTGAGAAGAAGTGTCTCGAAATTGGTTACCTGCCCCTCGGCGCAGAGGAATTCGCGGTAGCGGTTCCATTCTCCCCGGCAGGCAAAAAATTCCCCCAGGGATTTCCCCAGCAGCTCCTCCTTGCGGGTGAAACCCAGAAGTTGCACCCCGGCCGGATTGATATCCAGCAGACGCCCCTCCTGATCGCAGAAGAATATGGCATCCCCGGAGGCCTCGAACAGACGGCGAAATTTCTGTTCCGAAAGGGCCAGTTCGCGGGTGCGTTCCTCCACCTTCTCCTCCAGGGTTCGGTAAAGTTGCTGAAGGTGATCGTGGGCCTTCTCCAGGGCCTCCTTGGTTTCCTTGAGTTGCTGGGTCTCCTCCTCCAGCAGCCGAAAGGTCTCGTGGGCCCGGGGGAAAACAAAGGTAAGGAAGGCCGCCAGCAGGATGAACACCGTATTCAGCGCCCCGGAAAAAGGGGCCAGAACAAACCACAGATGAGGATGTCCGGACCAGCCCAGGATGAATCTCGCCACGTGCCCCAGACTTCGGGAAAGGGCAAAGGCGGTAAAGGAAAGGGAAAATCCGAAAAGATACACGAAGAGCAGATGGTCGGGATGATGCCGAAGGAGATAGAAGGCCTTTTCCAGGCAGGCAAAGGAGATGAGGATCATAAGTATCGCCCCTACCAGATCCACCGCATAAAGGGGATAAAGGGGCAGGTTAACCGAAAACATACTTCCCCCGGGTGAATTCCCGCAGGGATTGCCAGAGAAAATACATGGCCGGGACACAGAGGAGATGATCGAAACGGGTTACATAATAAAGCAGGTGCTTCCAGTTCACCGGACCGGGGATCTCGGCCTCCAGGGCGGATGAATAGTAGTAGGTGTTCAGAGAAAGGTGTCTTTCCAGAAGGTGTACGGTGAGGGCGTCAAAGTTCCAGAGGAGGAAAAAGATAAGGGACAGGCGGAGATAGAGCCAGGCCCGATCTTTCCGGCGGGGAAGATCGCGGGAACGGTAAAGCATGTAAAGGAGGGCCGCTCCGAAGGCTACATGGGCCAAGAGATGGGCGTACAGTCCTTCCGGGCATATATGAGGCTGGGTGGCCCAGACCGGCGGGGAAAACAGCCCCAGGATAACAAAAACCGTTAACCCGATA
>DRMH01000104.1 GCA_011322625.1 Thermosulfurimonas dismutans
AAATTGGCGGTAAAAAGACTTCTGGAAAAGGAGGTTCTCAGCCGGGATCCGATCCGGGAATATGTGGCGGCTATAAGCTGTGGGATCGTCGAGGGTGAGGTGCGGGTGGATCTGTGTTTCGAGGAGGATGCTGTGGCGGAGGTGGATGCCAATTTTGTGCGGGCGGAATCCGGGGGATGGGTGGAGATTCAGGTGAGCGGAGAGAAGGGGCCTTTCCCCTGGGATAGACTGGAGGAGATGAAACGTTTGGCGGATCAGGCTATTTCCACCTTAATATCCTTACAGAAAGAGGTCCTGCTATGAGACGCAAGGTTCTGGTTCTGGCCACGGGTAATGAGGGGAAGATTCGGGAGTTAAAGGCTCTTCTGGAGGGGTTGCCCTTTAAGATCCTTACCGTGCAGGATTTTCCCGAGATTTCCCCTCCGGAGGAGGTGGGCAGCACCTTTTTCGACAACGCCTTTCTCAAGGCCCGTCATTGGGCCCTGGCCACCGGGCATCTGGCCCTGGCCGATGATTCCGGGCTGGAGGTGGATGCCCTGGGTGGGGCTCCGGGGGTCCGTTCGGCCAGATTCGCAGGGCCCGGGGCCTCGGACGAAGACAACATTCGAAAGCTGCTCGAGCGCATGAAGGATGTGCCCTGGGAGAACCGCACCGCCCGTTTCCGATGTGTGATCATCGTCTATCATCCCTCGGGAAGATGGCTTAAGGCCGAGGGGGTATGGGAGGGGCTGATCGCCACGGCTCCCCGGGGAGAACAGGGCTTCGGTTACGATCCGGTCTTTTTGCCGGTGGAGTTCAATTTTCAGAAAACCGCGGCGGAGATTTCTCCGGAATTCAAGAACCGTTTCAGTCACCGCGGGCGGGCCCTGGCCGCTCTCCGGGAGATGCTCCCCGATTTTCTGAAAGGATTGTAAAATTTTTCCGTACGGGGCGTAGCGCAGTCTGGCAGCGCACCTGCCTTGGGAGCAGGGGGTCGGCGGTTCAAATCCGCCCGCCCCGACCAGTAAATTTTTTCCCTTTCCTGTGATAAACTTCTAAACGATCCGTCCGATAATAAGGAATAGTCCGCCGATTAAGGAGGGATTATGGACCTCGGTACGGTAGTGGGGTTAATCCTGGGGATGGTGCTCCTCACCGGATCCATCGTGGTGGGGGGACAGATAGGGATATATATCAACATTCCCTCCATCCTGATTACCGTGGGGGGTACCATAGCCGCCACCTTCATTCGCTTTTCCCTTAACGAGGTGCTGGGGTCCATAAACGTGGCCATGAAGGCCTTTTTTTACAAGGTCAAACCCCCGGAAGAGATCATCAAGGAAATCGTCACCCTGGCCAATATTGCCCGAAGAGAAGGGCTTCTCAAGCTGGAAAAACAGCCCATAGAGGACCCTTTTCTCAAAAAGGCCATCATGTTCTGTGTGGACGGACACGAGGCCGATTTCATTGAAGAAGTCCTTTCCAAGGAGATGCAGCTTACGGCCCAGCGGCACGAGGTGGGAATAAATATGTTTAAGTCCATGGGAGATGCGGCTCCGGCCTTCGGGATGATCGGGACCCTCATTGGTCTGGTGCAGATGCTCTCCTCCATGGAGGATCCCAAGACCATCGGTCCGGCCATGGCCGTGGCCCTTCTCACCACCCTCTACGGAGCGGTGATGGCCAACCTCATCTTCCTTCCCATAGCCGATAAGCTTTCCCTGCGCTCGGAAGAGGAATTATTGGGTAAAAAGGTCATCATCGAAGGGGTTTTAGGGATTCAGAAGGGTCTCAATCCCCGGGTCCTGGAGGAGGTGCTTCAGACCTTCCTCCCGCCCAAGAAGAGAAAGGCCTCCGGTTCGGAGGAGTAAGGGATGGCCGAGGAAGAGAAGAATAAGTGCGAAAGCGGCGCTCCTAAATGGATGACCACCTTTTCCGACCTCATGAGTCTTCTGCTATGTTTCTTCGTGCTTCTGCTCTCCTTTTCCGAGATGGACGTGGCCAAGTTCAAGGAAGTGGCCGGTTCTCTGCGCAACGCTTTCGGGGTTCAGCGGGAGGAGGTGGTATTTGAGATTCCCAAGGGGCTGGACATCGTGTCCCGGGAGTTCGAGACCCGTTTTACCGTCGAGGAGCTGCTGGAACGCCTGAAATCCGCGGTCAAGCTGGAGTTGATCAAGGGGCAGATCCAGATCGAAAGCCTGGAAGACCGGGTGGTTCTTCGCCTCAACAATCAGCTGGTTTTTCCTCCGGGCAGTGCCACCCTCACTCCTCAGGCCAAACGTATTCTGGACAGTCTCGGGGATGTATTCAAGCTCTTCGACGGCGAGATCATCGTGGCCGGACACACCGATAACACCCCCCCGCGAGGGGGACGTTATCGTTCCAACTGGGAGCTTTCCGCGGCCCGGGCCGTGGCGGTGGTGGAATACCTGCTCAAGAAGGGCTATGTCTTGCCGGAGCAGGTGGCCGCGGTGGGCTACGGCCCCTCGCGTCCCCTTTATCCTAACGACACCCCTCAGCACCGGGCGGCCAATCGCCGGGTGGAAATCATCCTTTTACAGAAGAAAAATCCCCTTTTAAAATATCGGGAGACCTTTTCCGGAAAGACAGGCCAGGAAATAATTCCCAGGGGGGTCAAATGAATCCCGAGAATTCCTCCGAGGCGCGGCAGCATGTCCGGATAGACGACCGTATCCTTATTCGGTATCGCAAGATCTCACCGGAGGAGTTTGCGCAACGGATAGCCAAATATCGCACCGGGGAAGAGGAGCCCTGGATCGATCCCCTGCGCACTCCCCGGGAATCCCGCAAGCTTAGCTATCATCTCCAGAAATTGCGGGAGAGGAACCGGGATCTGGCCGAGGTCCTGGAAATTCTGGCCCTCAAGCTGGATCGACTGCTGGTGGAGGTGAAAAGCGAGGCCCTGAAGGAATTTCAGGAGGTGGTGGCCAATATCAGCGGGGCCGGGGTTCGTTTTCCTATTGAGCCTCTACCCGCGGTGGGAGATCTCTTCGAGCTGGACCTGGGACTCCTTCCGGAATACGAGTTCCTTCGCTGCTACGGTGAGGTGGTCCGGGTGGAGGAGAAAGAAGCGGCCTTCAAGTTTGTGTGGATTACCGAGGAGGATCGAGATCGTCTGGTGCAGCACATCTTTCGCAAGCAGCTCCTTCAGATCCAGGCCTCAAGACGAACCATAAAGGGTTAGACAGGCCCCGCACCGGCGACATTTCCGGGTGGAGGGACAGGGAGGACTTTCCTCGGCCCGAAGGGCCTTTTCCCATTCCTGGAAAAGGAAGTCCCTGTCCAGGCCGGTGCGGACCACCTCCTCCCAGGGAAGCGGAGATCCGGGCTCAAATCCGGAAAAGATGGGACGGATGGAGTCCGGAGGGGTCCTAAGGAGCCGGGAGAGGGGTTCTCCCCGGGCCAGTCCCGTAAGCAAAGGGGCCAGATCTTCCTTTCCCCGCGAGAGAAGGGCCTGAAGCCGGGCCATACGTACGGACTCTAGCGACACCCTTATTCCCTGTCGCAAGAGAAGTCGCTTCAGGAAACGGGCTTTCTTTTTCAGTATTTCGGGATCCTCAAAGCGGGCCCACTGGAAGGGGGTCCAGGGTTTGGGTACAAAGGGAGAAAGCGACACGGTGATCTCCTTTCCGGAAAGCTCCCGGATCTTTCCTGCCAGCTGAGCGATGGCCCTTAAATCCTCCTCGGTTTCCCCGGGAAGACCGAACATAAAATAAAGTTTAAGTCGTCTTACCGGCCAGGTTTTCAGCCGGCGGGCCGCGGAGAGGATGGTCTCTTCCGGAAGACGTTTGTTGATTATGCGTCGAAGCCGGGGGCTTCCGGCCTCGGGAGCCAGGGTAAGGGTGCGGGTTCCGGAAAAGAGCTCTTTCAGCTCTTCCCTCAGGGCATCCACCCGCAGCGAGGAAAAGGACAAGCCGTGTCCCCGGCGCAGAAGTTCGCGGGCAAAGGTCACGATTTCCTCCTGGGGCAGAAATTCCAGCCCGATCAGTCCCACCTTGACCCCGGGGGCCAGTTCCGAGAAGATTTCCGGAAAGGTGTCCGCTGGAGGACGACGGGGTGGCCGGTAAAGATAACCGGCGGCGCAGAATCGACATCCCTGTCCGCACCCCCGGGTCACCTCTACCAGCTGGCACTCCCCGAATTCGGCCTCCGGGGAACGGAGGTGCGAGACCAGGGGGCGACGCAGTTCCGGGGCCTTGGCGATGTTTACCGGAAAGGGGCCCTCGGGATGGAGAAAGCCCGGCACCCGGCTGAGCTGCTCCAGCAGGAGTGGTTTGTTCTCGCCCCCTTTCCGCAGGGCCTCGATCAGGGCCCGATTCAGGGCTTCGAGTTCCCCGAGAAGAAAACCATCCAGAAAGGGAAAGAGAGGACGGGGATTTAACCACAGGGCTATCCCTCCGGCCAGGACCGGGAGACGGCGCTTCCGGGGATTAAGGGGGAGCCCTGCTGCGAGAAGGATCTGCAGCACCCGGGGGTAGTCCGCCTCAAAGGGAACGGAAAAGAGAACCAGGGCAAAATCCCTTAAGGGACGTTCGGATTCCAGGGAACGCAAACGGGAAAGGTCTTCGGACCAGAAGAAACGTTCGCAGACCAGATCCTCCTCGCGATTGAGGGTTTCGTAGAGAGACAGGAACCCCAGATTGGCCATGCCCACGGAATAAAGATGAGGAAAAACCAGGGCTATGGGCAGACGATCGCGCCATTTCTTGCGAATGGTGCCGATTTCGCGGATGGTGTTCATCCCTTGAGAGGCTACCCCGAACCGTCTAAAATTTAAACATCATGACCGATCTTCGGGAATGGGAAAAGGAACGGCCGGGCCTCCTGCTTATTGCCGGTCCGTGTGTGCTGGAGAGTCTGGATCTGGCCCTGGAGGTGGCTGATTTCATGCGCCAGGCTGCCCGGGAGCACGGTTTTTATTACGTCTTCAAGAGCTCCTTTGATAAGGCCAACCGCACCTCTATTTCCTCCTTTCGGGGGCCGGGGATGGAAAAGGGGCTCTACTGGCTCTCGGAGGTCCGTGAGAGGATGGGGGTCCCGGTAACCACCGATATCCACGAGGCCTGGCAGGCCAAGCCGGTATCCGAGGTGGTGGATCTGATCCAGATTCCGGCTTTCCTCTGTCGGCAGACCGATCTTATCCTGGCCGCGGCGCGCACCGGAAAACCCCTTAACCTCAAGAAGGGGCAGTTCATGGCCCCCTGGGATATGAAATATTCCCTGGAGAAGGCCCGGGCCGGAGGGGCCGAGCTGGTCTTTCTTACCGAACGGGGTACCACCTTCGGTTATCACAATCTGGTGGTGGATATGCGTTCCCTGCCCGTTATGCGTACTTTGGGGGCCCCGGTGATCTTCGACGCCACTCACAGTGTTCAGCTTCCCGGGGGAGGGCAGGGGGCCTCTTCGGGGCAGCGGGAGTTCGCCTTTCCCCTTTTACGGGCGGCGGTGGCCTGCGGGGTGGACGGTATCTTCATGGAGGTCCATCCTCAGCCGGATCGAGCCCTGTGTGACGGCCCCAATAGTTTGCCCTTAAGCGATGTTCCGCGCCTGCTGGCGGTAATTCGGGATATTTACGAGGTTTTGAGAGAGCATGGAATATCCTGAGGAAGTTCTCCAAAGGGCCCGAAGGGTGCGTTTCCTGCTTCTGGATGTGGACGGTATCCTCACCGAGGGGAGGATCATCGTGGATTCCGAGGGCCGAGAGATAAAGAGTTTTTTCGTGCAGGACGGTCTGGGGATAAAGCTCCTTCAGAGGATGGGCTTTGAGGTGGGCATACTCTCGAGCCGCACCTCCCTTCCGGTGGCCTTCCGGGCCCGGGAGCTCGGAATCGAAACGGTCATTCAGGGAGAGCTGGAGAAAGGAAGGCTTTATCAGGAACTCCTGCGGGAGAAGGGGCTGCGAGACGAAGAGGTGGCCTATATGGGAGACGATTGGGTGGACATACCGGTGCTTAAAAGGGTGGGGTTTGCGATCACCGTGCCCGAGGCCTGGCCCCCGGTGAAGGAGTATGTGCATTACATCACCCGGCATCCTGGGGGCCGGGGGGCGGTGCGCGAGGTATGCGATCTCCTGCTCAAGGCTCAGGGAAAATGGGAGGAAGTATGGCGCGTTTTTGGTGGTTAGTTCTGGGAATATTGTTGCTGGTGGTGAGCTGTGGCCCGCCGCCTTCACCCGCTCCTCCGGTCAAGAATCCACCGGTGGAACAGAAGAAGGAAAAAAACGATAAGAAAGAAAAGACCTCTCCCAAACCCGAAAATTCCTTTAAGCACCTGGAGTATGTGTTCTGGAAAGGGGGGCGGGTTCGCTGGGTGGTTAGGGCGGATCAGGCCTACCGGTTCCGGACCCGCCTGGAGATGACCAATCCGCGTATTGTCTCCCGGGAGAGGACCGGGCTGCATCTCCGGGCCCGGCGAGGGGTCTATTTCTTCTCCCGCCGGCTCTTTTTCTTTCAGGGAAAGGTGGTGCTCCATACCCCGGACAAGGGCACCCTTTACACCCGCACCCTCTATTATCGTCCGGAGGAGGAAAAGCTCAGCGGAGATCAACCCCTTCTTCTCAAGGATCGGGGGATGGTCCTCCACGGAGTGGGGTTCGAATATGATCTCAAGACCGGTAAATTGCGAATCTTTAAACAGAGCCGGGTAGAATTTCATGCCTAGACTGCTTCTGGTGCTGCTTTTTCTGCTGAGCTGGGTTTCTCCCCTCGGAGCCAGTCAGATCGATATCCGTTCCCAACACATGGAGGTCCTGGAGCAGGAAAAGATCGCCGTTTTTTCCGGCA
>DRMH01000105.1 GCA_011322625.1 Thermosulfurimonas dismutans
CATGGAGGTCCTGGAGCAGGAAAAGATCGCCGTTTTTTCCGGCAAGGTGAAGGCCCGGAAAGGGGATCTCAGGATCTGGGCCGATCGCCTCTATGTTTATTACCGAACCGTAAAGGGCAAAAGGGAGGTGGTCAAGTTAATAGCCCTGGGAAATGTACGCATAGAGAAGGGGCCCTGGCGGTCTCTTTCGGGCAAAGCGGTTTATTTTCGCAAAGACGATCGTCTGGTTCTGGAGGATCATCCCCGGGTGTGGCACGGAAAGGATGAGGTCCGCGGAGCGGTGGTTATTATTTATTTCCGGGACGATCGCAGCGAGGTCCTTTCCAGGCCGGGACAGCCGGTGGAGGCCTATGTCTATACGGACTGAGGGTATTTTCCGGGCCGAGGGTTTGCGCAAACGCTTCGGGAGGAAGGAGGCGGTGAAGGGGGTGGATCTTTATGTATCCCCCGGGGAAATAGTGGGCCTTCTCGGGCCCAACGGGGCGGGAAAGACCACCACCTTTTACATGCTGGCGGGATTTTTGCGCCCGGAGGCCGGCGACGTCTTTCTGGATCAGGAACCCATAGGACATCTTCCGGTGTACAAACGGGCTCGAAAGGGTATCATATATCTTCCCCAGGAACCCTCGGTCTTTCGAAGACTTACCGTGGAGGACAATGTGAGACTGGTACTGGAGGAATTGAGGCTTAAGACGGAAGAGATCTCCGAACGCCTGGAGCGGCTTCTAGCCCTTCTGGGTCTGGAGGAGCTACGCCGACAGAAGGCCTATTCTCTTTCCGGGGGAGAGCGACGGCGGGTGGAGATCATGCGGGCCCTGGCCATGGAGCCCCGTTTTCTCCTGTTGGACGAACCCTTTGCCGGGATAGATCCCCTGGCCGTTTCCGATCTCAAGCGACTTCTGGCTCAGCTCAAGTCCAAGGGGCTGGGCATCCTCATCTCGGATCATAATGTCCGGGACACTCTGGCGGTGTGCGATCGGGCCTACATTATGGCTGAAGGAAGGGTCGTGGCTGCGGGTCCCCCGGAGGAAGTGGTGACTCATTCCGAGGTGCGACGTCTCTATCTGGGAGAGGATTTCACCCTGTAGGAAGGCGCATGGCCCTGGACCTCAAACTCCATCTGCAGCAACGTCCGGAGCTTCTCCTCTCCCCGCAGCTACGTCTGGCTCTGAAGCTCCTGCAGTTCAATCGGCTGGAGCTGGAACAGTATCTGCGGGAGGAACTGGAGAGAAATCCGGTGCTGGAGGTGGAAAACGAGCATCCGGATCTTTCCCTGGAGGAGCTTTACGCCGAGACCGGACCGGCAGGGGTGGAGGGGTCCTGGGAGGATCTCTTCGAGGAGGAATTCTCTCCCTATCCCACCCACAGTTTCGAGGAGGCGGAGCCTGTTTCCTGGGAGGCCCGTCTGCACAAGGAGGAAGATCTTTACGGGCACCTCCTGTGGCAGGTGTCTCTGGCCGCCTTTTCCGAGGCGGAGCGCCGGGTGGCGGAGTATATCATTCAGAACATCAACGAGAGGGGGTATCTCACCCTTTCCCCCTCTGAAATCGCGCGGGATCTGGGGGTTTCGCTCTCGCTGGTGGAGGGGGTGCGGGAGAGAATCAAATACTTCGATCCGGTGGGGGTGGCTTCCCTTGAGGTCAGGGAATGTCTGCTGGCCCAGCTTTCTTATCTGGGAATAGATTCCGGGCTGGTGGTGGAGATCGTGCGCGATCACCTGGCGGATATCCCGCGGGGGCCGGAGTTTTTGGCCCGAAAGCTTAAAACCTCTCCCCAGGAGATAAACCAGGCCCTGGAGATTATTCGCGGGTTGGAACCCTTTCCGGGGCGGGCCTATTCCTCGGGAGGGGTGACCCTTTATCTGGAACCGGACGTGATCTTCTTTTATCAGGAGGGTCGCTGGCGGGTTCGACTGTATGACGAGGGGATGCCTCGTTTGCGCATCAGCGCCCGCTATCGCAAACTTCTGGCCGATCCCACGGTCCCGCGAAAGGCCAAGGTCTTCCTTCGGGAGCGTCTGCGTTCCGCGGAATGGCTGATCAGGAGTCTGGATCATCGGGAGAAGACCCTTCTTAAGGTAGCCGAGGCCCTGGCCGAGCTGCAGAAGGATTTCCTGGAGAAGGGGCCGGCCTATCTTCGTCCGCTCAATCTGCGCGAGGTGGCCGAGCGGGTGGGGGTGCATGAATCCACGGTGAGCAGGGTTACCCACCATAAATACGCCGAAACTCCCCACGGTCTCTTCGAACTCAAGTTCTTCTTTCCTTCGGGGCTCCGAAGAGAGGGAGGGGAGGCGGTTTCCTCGGAGGCGGTAAAGAGATACCTGCAGGAGCTGATTGCCTCGGAGGATCCCAAGCGTCCCTATAGCGATCAGGACCTGGCTCGGATGCTAAGTGAGCAATATAGGGTTAAAATAGCGCGTCGCACGGTGGCCAAATACCGGGATCTTCTGGGTATTCCCCCGGCCCGGCAACGGAGAAAAACCTGATACCAAGGCAGGAGGTAGAGGTTATGCAGATCAACATCACTTTCAGACATCTGGAATCCTCGGAGGGGTTGAAGGAGTATGTGCGCAAGAAGATAGGCCGGCTGGAAAAGTATTTCGAGGGGCCGGTAGAGGCCCATGTAATCCTCAAGGCCGAGAAGTTTCGTAAGGAGGCCGAGGTCATCCTCCGGGGGGATGGCATGGATGTCACCGCCCGCGAGGAAACTCAGGACATGTATGAGGCCATCGATCTGGTGACGGATGTACTGGAAAAACAGATCAAACGTTTACGTGAAAAGCGGAAGGGCATAACCAAGAAGGGACGGCGCGAGGAACCCCCTACGGTGAACCTTTCTTCCGAGGAAACACCTCCGGAAATCCTGATCGAGAGGGTGGCCTTGAAGCCCATGTCGGTGGAGGAGGCCCTGGCCCAGTTTGCCGGAGAAAGTCGGCCGGTATTCCTTTTCCTCAATTCCGATGAAGGAGACCGGCTCTGTGCCCTTTACCGCGACGGGGACCGTGTAGTCCTGGTGGTTCCGGAGTAGGATGCGACTGAGTCATTTGCTCTGCACTCGGGGTATTCTCCCGGAGGTGAACGCCCGGGACAAGTGGTCGTTTTTTCGCGACCTGAGCCGCATCCTGGCTGAGGAGGTTGGTATCCCGGTCGAACGTATAGAGCAGGCCCTCACCGAACGCGAACGTCTGGGATCCACGGCGCTGGGGGAAGGGGTGGCCCTCCCCCACGCCCGTATTCCCCTTCTGTCGCGCCTTTACGTCAGTGTGGCCCGTTCCCCGGGGGGGATCGAATTCGATAGTCCCGATGGCCAGCCGGTTTACCTCATCTTCACCGTCCTGGCTCCGGAGGAGGCCTGCGAGGCCTATCTGCGCTGTCTGTCCTACCTGGCCCGCCTGCTGAAATACGGTGAGTTCCGGGAGGCCCTTCTTTCCGCTCACAGCCGGGAAGAAATGATAGAAATAATTCGGCGTTACGAACGTGAATTCTAAGGCCAAGCCCGAACTGGTGATCATTTCCGGATTGTCCGGGTCCGGGAAGAGTACGGCCCTCAAGGCCTTTGAGGATCTGGGCTTTTTCTGTATCGATAACCTGCCGCCGGAACTTCTCCTGCCCCTCCTGGAGGTTCAGGAGCGTGCCGGGGTCTCCAGGGTGGCGGTGGTGATGGATGTACGCTCCGGCCTGGATCCGGAAAATTTCGAAAGATTATGGAACAGGCTTTCCGGGGAGGGTTATGCCTTTGAGGTCCTTTTCCTTACCGCCTCTCTGGAGGTGCTCATCTATCGTTTCAGCCAGACCCGAAGACCCCATCCTCTGGCCCGGGGGGTTTCCCTGCGGGAGGCCCTGGAAAGGGAAAACCAGATCCTGGCCCCTCTGCGGGAACGGGCCACCATTATCCTGGATACCTCCCGTTTTAACCTCTATCAATTAAGGGCGGAGATCCTGCGCCGCTACGGAGGTCGAAAGTCCCTTCGCCTTCCCACTGTCCATCTTCTTTCTTTCGGGTTCAAGTACGGCCTGCCCCCTGAGGCCCACTTTGTGTTCGATATCCGTTTCCTGCCTAATCCCTATTTTGTGCCCGAATTGAGGCCGTTTTCCGGTCGGGAAAGAAGGGTAAAGGCCTATGTGCTGGATAATTCCCAGGGGCAGAAATTTCTGGAAGATATTCAGGAACTTTTAAATCTGGTCATTCCGTATTATGAAAGAGAAGGGAGGGCTTACGTGGTGGTGGCCGTGGGTTGCACCGGCGGGCGGCATCGATCCGTGGCGGTGGTGGAGGCCCTGGCGGAGATGCTGAAGGAAAGCGGCTATGAGGTATTGATTACCCATAGAGATCTGGAAAAGGAGAAGGTATGACCGGGATCCTGGTCCTGGCCCATGGGAATCTGGCCCACGAACTGGTCAAGGTGGCCGGGTTCATCCTGGAGGAAGACGGGGTGGCTATCCCGGTGGATATTACCCCGGATGATCCTCCGGAAAACATCCGTAAACGCATCGAAGAGGCCATTTCCACCGCCGATCAGGGTCAGGGGGTCTTGATCCTTACCGACCTTTTCGGAGGCACCCCTTCCAATCTGGGCCTGGCTTTTCTGCAGGAGGGGCAGGTGGAGGTGGTATGCGGGGTTAATCTTCCCATGCTCATCAAGGCCCTGCAGCATCGCGATCTTCCCCCCCGGGAACTGGCGGCCCTGGTGGCCGAGGCCGGGAGGAAGTCCATCGTCCGTTCCGCGGATTTCTTCGAGAATTGAATGAGGTTCGTCCTTCGCCGGGCCTGTCGCAAGGATCTTGCGGATCTCCTGCGGATAGAAAGGGCCTCTTTTCCTCGCCCCTGGAGTGAGGAACAGATCCTGCGGGAATTCGAGAAACCGTACGCTCGGATGGTGGTAGCCGAAGCGGGAGGAAAGGTTCTGGGATACGGCTGCTTCTGGCTCATAGCCGATGAACTTCAGGTGGCCCGGATAGCGGTATCCCCGTTCTGGAGACGGAAGGGGGTCGGGGAAGCCCTCCTGCGGGAGGGGCTGCGCTGGGCCCGGGCGAGGGGGGCCGTCAGGGCCACCCTGGAGGTGGAGGCGGGGAACGAAGCCGCCCTGGCTCTTTATTCCAAGTGGGGTTTCCGGGTGGTGGGGCTGCGTCCGGGGTTCTATTCCCCCGGGGATGCCCTGCTCATGGAACGTTCCTTGACGGGGCCGGAAGAGATCTTACCATATATCCAGATTGGAGGAGAAAATCCACAAATAAGGGAGGATAAGATGGGAATCCGTATAGGTATTAATGGTTTCGGACGGATCGGGCGGGCTATTTTGCGGGCGGCTTATAAGTATCCTGAGTTCAAGGATATCGAGATCGTAGCCATCAACGACCTCACGGATGCGGCTACCTTGGCCCATCTTTTGAAATACGACTCCGTATTCGGCATCTTTCCCCACGAGGTCCGGGCGGAGAATAATCAACTGTATGTGGATGGACGGGAGATCCGGGTGTTTCAGGAGAGGGAACCTTCGGCTATTCCCTGGCGGGAGGTGGGGGTGGAATACGTAGTGGAGTCCACCGGACGTTTTACCGATGCCAATCTGGCCCGCGGGCATTTCGAAGGGGGGGCACGGCGGGTGATCATTACCGCTCCGGCCAAAAACGAGGATCTCACCGTGGTCATGGGGGTAAACGAATACGAATACGATCCCACCAAACACCGGGTGGTTTCCAATGCCTCCTGCACCACCAACTGTCTGGCTCCGGTGCTCAAGGTGCTGCTGGATCGTTTCGGGATCAAACAGGCCTTGATGACCACGGTGCATGCCTATACCAACGATCAGCGTTTGCTGGATCTTCCCCACAAGGATCTGCGGCGGGCCCGGGCCGCGGCCCTGAACATGATCCCCACCAAGACCGGTGCCGCGGTGGCGGTGGGGCGGGTGATTCCGGAGCTGCAGGGGAAGATCGACGGTATGGCCATTCGGGTTCCCACCCCGGATGTGTCCCTGGTGGACCTTACCGTGGTGGTGGAGAAGGAGACCACGGTCCCGGAGGTGAATCGGGCTTTTCAGGAGGCCCAGAGTCGTTATCTGCGTTATATCGAGGAGCCGCTGGTTTCCTGCGATCTGCTGGGCGACCCGCATTCCTCTATTGTGGATGGTCTATCCACCAAGGTGATCGAGGGGACCCTGGTCAAGGTGCTGGCCTGGTACGACAACGAATGGGGGTATTCCAACCGGGTTCTGGACTTAATCCTCTATATGCACTCCCGCGAGAGCTAAGATGCCGGCCTATACCTCCAAGGCCCTGCTGGCCAACCTGGCGGAGACTGCGGTTACGGATATCCGCCCGGACGAGCAGCATCTGGTTCTGGTGGAGGCGGTTGCGGGGTATCGGGGGCTGGAAAAGCAGGCCGAGGAGCTTCTGAAGGAGGCCTATCATCCCTATCGGAACCTGCGTCTGGTCCTGTCCGATTTACGTTCCTTTGCCCTGAAGAACCTGCGGGTCATTGTAAATCATGAACAGGGCCCGAGGGCCCTGTGGGTGATCACGGATATATTCTTCTGGGGCTTTGGAGAGAAAAAGAAAGAGTTCTGGGCTCAGTCCGGCGAGGGGTTGTTTTCGGTCCTGGAGAAGACCTTCGAGGTCCTTAAAAGAGAAGACTGGCCGCGCTACCTTCCGGTATTCGAGGGGGTTTTCGAGGCCCTGGGAAGGCTCCCCGAGGAACACTGGGAGACCTTTCTCGAGAGTTATTATTCCTTCAAACGTCTGGCGGAAAAATATCTGCATCTTTCTCCGCTTCCTCCGCCCGAGGCCCTGAGGTCGCTGGTCCTCCGTTCCTTGGAGGCCACCTACCGTTTCTGGCTGCGGGCTCCGGATCCGGCCCGATATTTTCCTCAGGTAAAGGCCTACCGGGAACTCGTGGAACCCATCTCCCATCGGACCCTGCGGAGATACTTAAAGGCCCTGGACAAGGATCCTTCCTGGTCGGAGCTGCTTTCTCTGCCGGATCATCTGGACCTCATCCGGAGTTTTCGGAACATTCCGGGCCAGCTGGAGGCCCTTTCCGGTAAGAAAGAAGGGCCGGAGGATTTGAAGCTGCTTTTTCTTTTCAAGATGGCCGAACATCCGGCCCTGGCCCTTATTCATGAAGAGATCCTGCGGGAGATCAACCACAGTCTGGTCTCGCTTATCCGGTCCGAGACCCGGGAACATCTGGATAGCCTGGTGGTGCGCACCTTTGAGCTCCTCAAGAAGAAGGTCCGGCTTTTTCCCTGGACGGCCCTCCAGTGCATCAAGAATCTGGGCTTTGAGATCCTGGACCGGGAGGATCCTCATCTGGCGGAAATATTCGTGGAAGAGGTGATCAAATTCGGTTTCCAGTATCCCGAGATCCAGGGGGTGGATCAGGAGTGGCACGTTATCTGTAACCCGGCCCATCTTCTCAACGTGCGGGTATGGTTGGAGATCTTCGAGCGCAATCCCAAGTGGTGTGTCACCCTCCTTTCGGCCCTTATCATCAACCTCACCCTGGCCGGAACCTGCATCCGGGACACGGATCTTTTCCAGAAGGACGTCTCGCGCCTCCTCAATGCGGACATAGCCCCGGTCTATAACCTGGTGCGCCAGTTCTGCCGTCTCTTACCCATTTATTTTAACGAGATCGGGGCCGAGGGCCGCCTGCGGGATGTTTCCACCGAAATCGACGAACTATACCAGCGCAGGGACCCCCTTATTCATTTTTTACGCAAACAGAGCCATGTGGAAAGTTCCAATCTGATCCTGGATTTTATTGCCGCTATATTTCGCTACTGGCTTACCCTGGACAAAAAGCCCCTCAAACCCTTTATTCCCAAGGAACTATGGGAGGGGCTGGATCCTTCGGATCCCTATACAGCCGAAGCGCATCGAGCGGTAAAGCATCTTTTTGAAACCCTTAAGATCCGGGAGGCCGAGGAATTACTCCGGTTCTCCCCGGAGGAGGTGCAGGATATCCTCTCCGGGGCTCCGGTCTCGGAAAAGGAGAGGCGCCGGGTCCAGCTCCTGTACGAGATGTATCGCCTGGAAAAACAGAAATACAGCTTATCTCCGGAGGACCTGCGGGAATACCTGGAGGAAGCACGGCAGTGGGGCTTTGAGGGAATAGACGATCTCCTGGCCGGCCTCTCCGAGCCCCGTTTGGATAAACGTCTCAAAAAGTTGCTGGATTATCTTCAATACTTAAAGGATTATATCATTCTTTCGCCCCAGAGGTTTGCCCCCCGGGAGGATATTTATCTCAAGCGTCACATC
>DRMH01000106.1 GCA_011322625.1 Thermosulfurimonas dismutans
CTGGGTCCCCTCGCATTTTCCCACCGATGGTCACGGCCTGGCCTTTTTCGATGGCACGCATCTCTATGAATATGAGGACTTCCGCAAGCGGTTCCATCCGGACTGGAAGAGTTACATCTTCGATTACGGTAAGGGCGAGGTGCGGAGCTTCCTGTTGAGTTCGGCCCATTTCTGGCTGGAACGCTACCATGCCGATGCCCTGCGGCTGGATGCGGTGGCCTCCATGCTCTATCTCGATTATTCCCGCGGCCCCGGGGAATGGGTACCCAACATCTACGGGGGCAAGGAAAATCTGGAAGCCATTGCCTTCCTGCGTCTCCTGAACGAAAAGCTCTACGGCGCCCTTCCGGATATCCAGACCATCGCCGAGGAATCCACGGCCTGGCCCCTGGTTACCCGTCCCGTTTATGTGGGAGGGCTGGGCTTCGGAATGAAGTGGAACCTGGGGTGGATGAACGATACCCTCTTTTACTTCTCCAAGGATCCCATCTATCGTAAGTATCATCACGATACCCTGACCTTCAGTCTCTGGTATGCCTTTTCGGAGAATTTCATCCTTCCTCTCTCGCACGATGAGGTGGTCCATGGAAAGGGGTCCCTTCTCGGAAAGATGCCCGGCGATCCCTGGCAAAAACGGGCTAACCTGAGGGCCCTTTTCGGATACATGTGGGCCCATCCCGGCAAAAAGCTCCTTTTCATGGGGGGAGAATTCGGTCAGTGGCGGGAATGGAACCACGAGGAAAGTCTGGATTGGCATCTTCTGGCGTATCCCGAGCACCGGGGAATACGTCTTCTGGTTCGGGATCTTAATCGAGTGGTGCGCGAGAATCCGGCCCTCTATGAACTGGACTTCTCCCCGGAGGGGTTTGAGTGGATCGATTTTCACGATGTGGAAAAGAGCGTCATCTCCTTCCTGCGGCGGGACCGTTCCGGCGAGAACCTGGTGATCGTGGTGGCTAATTTTACCCCGGTCCCGCGCTACGGTTATCGGGTGGGGGTGCCGTCCCCGGGATTTTACCGGGAGATCCTGAATACCGACGCCCGGGAATACGGGGGTTCCGGACACGGAAACCTGGGCGGGCGGAAGGCCGATCCCCTTCCCATGCACGGAAGGCCTTATTCCCTGGAGCTGACCCTCCCGCCCCTGGGGGTACTCTATTTCCGGTGGGAAGGCGATGTTTCGGAGTAGAAGAGCCGGAATCTTCCTGCCCCTGAGGGCCCTGCCCTCCTCCTACGGGATCGGGGACCTGGGGCCCTGGGCCTTCCATTTCGTGGATTTTCTGGCGGAGGCCGGCCAGAGGGTCTGGCAGTTTCTCCCCCTGAACCCCACCCATTCCCGCTATGGAAATTCTCCCTATCTGGCCTTCTCCCTTTTCGCCGGGGATCCTCTTCTCATAAGCCCGGAGAGACTCTACCAGGAGGGACTCCTGCGAAAGAGGGAGATCTCGCCCCCCGATTTTCCGAAGGATCGGGTGGATTACGTTCGGGTCCGAAGATTCAAGAGAGAGATCCTGACCCGGGCCTTCTCGCGTTTTCGTCCCGGTTCGGATTTCGAGGCCTTTCTTTCCCGCGAATTCTTCTGGCTGGAGGATTACAGCCTCTTTCGGGCCCTGTGGGAAAAGACCGGCCGTCCCTGGCCGGAATGGGAGGAGGACCTGCGCAGACGCAATCCCGAAGCCCTGGCCCGGGCCGGAAAGGCCCTGAGGGAGGAGAGGCAATATTTTGCCTTCGAGCAGTATATCTTTTTCTGTCAGTGGCAGGAACTTCGAGAATACGCGCATTCCAAGGGGGTCTTTCTCTTCGGGGATCTGCCCTTCTATCCGGGTTACGAGAGCGTGGAGGTCTGGAGCCATCCCCATCTCTTTAAGCTGGATGCGGATCTCCGTCCCCGCTTCGTAGCCGGTGTCCCTCCGGACTATTTCAGCGCCACCGGTCAGCTCTGGGGCAACCCGGTCTATGACTGGGAGGCGCTGGAGATGGAGGGGTTTTCCTGGTGGATCGAACGGATCCGACACAACCTCCGGCTCTTTGATCTCCTGCGTCTGGACCATTTTCGGGGTTTTTCGGCTTACTGGGAGGTGCCCTTCGGGGAAGAGACCGCCGTACGGGGAAGGTGGGTTCAGGCTCCGGGGGAACGTTTTCTGCAAAGCCTGTTCCGGCATCTCTGGGAACCTCAGCTCGTGGCCGAGGACCTGGGTTACATTACCCCCGAGGTGCGGGAGCTTCGCCTGAAATTCGGCCTTCCGGGGATGAAGGTCCTCCTCTTTGCCTTTTTCGAGGAGGATAGTCCCTATCTTCCGCATCGCCACGAATTTCAGTCCGTGGTCTATACCGGTACGCACGACACCAATACCGTCCGGGGATGGTTCGAACGGGAACTGGATCCCGAGGGGCGAAAACGCCTGGAGTCCTATCTGGGCCGGGAGGTCTTCCCGGAGACCGTGGCCCACGAGCTGGTAAGACTGGCCTATGCCTCGCCGGCGGCGCTGGCCCTGGTCCCCATGGCCGATATCCTGGGACTGGGGGAGGAGGCCCGCATCAATGTCCCTTCCCGGGCGGAGGGCAACTGGGAATGGCGCCTTAGGGAGGAAACCCTCACCGCCGATCTGGCCGGCTACCTGCGGGATTTGAGCCGGACCTTCGGACGGATCTAGCCCTTTTCCGACTTGAAGGCGATCAGAGGACAGTTGCGACAGATGTCCTCCCCTACCAGGCGCGGACCTCCCAGAAAAGAGACCTGTCCCTTGCGGGCCTTATCCTCCAGGACCCGGATCACCACCTCAAAGGCCTTCCAGGGGAAGGCCAGGAAAAGCTCCCCTCGATCCATCTTGCCCGAGGAAAAGGCCCCGGGACAGGGCAGACTCATAACCGGTTTCTGTTCCAGATAGGCCTTGACCATGGATCCACAGACCGCCGCGTTGGGATAATGGGTAAGCGGTATCTCGGAGGCCCCGGAACCCAGGAGATAAAAGTCCAGGAGATGGGCCGCCTGGAGAGCATCCACCACCAGAAGAAGGACCTCCGGGTGTTTTTCCGCTCTCTCCAGAGGGATAAAGGCCAGGGCCTCGAACTCTCCCGCGGGAAGACGGGGCCTGGAGGAATACAGTCTTTCCGCTGCCTCCGGCTGAAGGAACTTATAAAGGGTTTTCTTGACCCTTTCCTCCCGGAAGGGAAAACCGCACACAAAGGCCGCGGTCTGGCAGTGAAGACCCTCCGGGCGAAGAAGGACCCCTTCCCCCACTTCCCTTACGTGAGCCACTATCTGACAGATGGAAAGCCGATTCCTGGGACGGGAAAGGGGCTCCGGGGAGGGATCGGCCTCCCGAAGGAAATATACCGCCACCGGTTCATGATAAAGCCGCAGGGTACGCAAAAGAAGGGTCGAGATCTCTGCCCCCTGCATTAGCCCACCTCCGCTCCCGGGGTAACGGTTTCCTCAGGCACCAGGAGCTTCAACCCTTTTTCGTCCCGGGCGGCGAGGATCATGCCCTGCGAGAGCACCCCCCGTATCCGGGCGGGTTTGAGATTGGCCACCAGGACCACCTGTTTGCCCACCAGTTCTTCCGGACGATAGTGTTCGGCGATTCCGGCCACCACGGTGCGCTCCTCCGGACAGCGCACCGTGAGCCTGAGTAAACGATCCGTACCGGGGACCCGTTCCGCGGCCACTATCTCGGCCACCCGCAGATCCCATTTCTTGAATTCCTCAAGGGGATAGGTCTTCTCTTCCACCTTTTCCTCCGCAGAGTCTTTTTCGCGATCCGGAACCTCAAAAGAGGGTCTTTCCAGCCGGGGGAAAAGGGCCTTTCCCCGCTGGACTTCCTGTCCGGGCTTCAGGCGTCCCCAGGTAAGGGCCCTTTCCAGAGATAGCTCCTCGGCGGGAGAAAGCCCCAGATTTCCCAGGAGAAGCTCCGAGGATCGGGGAATGATCGGCCAGAGGACCACCGCCAGGACCCTCAGGGCCTCGAGCAGGGTGTAAAGGACCCGTCCCAGACGATCCTGTTTTCCCTTTTTATTTAATTCCCAGGGAGCCTGGTGATCCACGTAACGGTTGGCTTCCCGGACCGCCTCGTTGAGAAGGCTAAGCCCCAGGTGAAAACGGAAATGGTCCATTTCCCGGGCGAAATTCTCTACCGCGGAAAGGAGGCGTTCTTTAAGGGTCCGGTCTTCCGGCGTTTCCTCCCCGGGGACGGGCACACGCCCCTGGCAATACTTCCCCACCATGGAGAGGGTGCGGAAGACCAGGTTTCCGAAATCGTTGGCCAGTTCGGCGTTGGTGCGCAGCACCAGGGCCTCCTCGCTGAACTCGGCGTCCTGACCGAAGGCCATCTCGCGCAGAAGGAAATAGCGCACCCGGTCGGCCCCGTAGCGGGAAACCAGGTCCCCGGGGCGCACCACGTTTCCCAGACTCTTGGACATCTTGGCCTGGTTCAGGTTCCAGTAACCGTGTACGTGAAGCCGTCGATAGACCGGAAGCCCCAGGGCCCGGAGCATGATGGGCCAGTAGATGGCATGGGGTTTGAGAATGTCTTTGGCGATAATATGTTCGGCCACCTGCCACCATTTTTCCCAGGAGGGATCGTCCGGATATCCGATTCCGGAAAGATAATTGAGAAGGGCGTCAAACCATACATAGGTAACATAGTTGGGGTCGAAGGGGAACTCGATTCCCCAGGAAAGACGGCTCTTGGGGCGGGAGATACAGAGGGGCTCTAACCCCTCGCGCAGGAGTCCCAGCACCTCCTCCCGATATCCGGGAGGCTGGATGAAATCGGGGTGTTTCTGCAGGTGATCGATCAGCCAGTTCTGGTAGCGGGAAAGATCAAAAAAATAGTTGCTTTCCCGGAGAGGGGTGGGAGGGGTTCGGTGATCCGGGCACAATCCGTCGCGCAGTTCCTTACGGGTCAGAAAGCGCTCGCAACCGAAGCAGTAAAGCCCTTCGTATTCCCCGAAGGAGATGTCCCCTTTCTCGTAAAGGAGCTGGAGCACGTGTTGGACCACCCGCTTGTGGTCCGGTTCGGTGGTGCGGATGAAGCGGGTGTACTGGATATGCAGAAGGGGCCAGGTCTGCCGGAATTTTTCCGCGATACGATCCACATACTCGCGGGGAGTAAGCCCCCGGGCCTCCGCCGCCCGGACGATCTTGTCTCCGTGTTCGTCGGTCCCGGTCAGGAAGAAGACCTCGTATCCCTGCAGACGTTTCCATCGGGCCACGGTGTCCGCTACCACGGTGGTATAGGCATGGCCCAGATGGGGTTCGGCGTTGACATAGTAGATGGGAGTGGTGAGGTAAGAGCGTTTCATGCCCCCTCCGTTCCCTGAGCCAGGATTTGTTTGAGTTCTTCCACCGGGATTTCCACCTCGCGTCCTTCCTGATTTTCCAGGACCACGGTCTGGCGAAAGATATTGTAACGCACCACCTGACAGGGGCCTACCGGGGTCCGGATCTTTTTGCCTATCTTGGGGAGACTGCGGGAGAGTTCCTGATACAGTTCGTATTCGTAAAGGAGACAGCACAGAAGCCTCCCGCAGATCCCGGAGATCTTCTCCGGATCCAGGGGCAGACTCTGTTCCTTGGCCATACGGATGGAGACCGGGGCAAACTGCCGGATGAAAGCCGAGCAACAGAGCTCCTGGCCGCAGGCTGCCAGCCCCCCGCACATGGCGGTTTCGTTCCGTACTCCTATCTGGCGCATCTCGATCCGGGTGCGCAGGGCCCGCACCAGTTGTTTCACCAGCTCCCGGAAATCTATGCGTCCCTCGGCGGTGTAATAGAAGATCACCTTGCTTCGGTCAAAGAGTCGTTCCACGCGTACCAGTTTCATCTCCAGACCCAGGTCCCGGGCGAACTGTCGGCAATATCCCTCGGCCTTTTTTTCGAATTGCAGGTTTTCGCGATACTGCCGGATCTCGTTACGCCGGGCCACCCGCAGCACCCGCGGCAGAGCCCCGGAGGGTAGAGGAAGGGGAATGCTCCGTGAGACGGTCTGAAGCACCTCCTTCCTTTCCTCGGACAGTTCCACCAGAACAAAGCTTTTGGGTCTTATAGGGAAGGAGGATTGCACATGGATACCGGGGAATCCCTCCCGGAATATGGCTTCGGTTACGTAAATCTTCTCTTCCATGTTGCGCGCTCCTGTGGCAGGTTGAAGATACCCCGGCCCTTTCCGTTTGTTAAGACTTTCTCAAGCCCTTATCCATCCGGCCAAAATCAGGTAAAACTTAAATTTAATGGAAAAGTGGAAAAAGGTATTACATACCGTTTTCTGTCTGGAGCTGGATAATGGCCGTCTCAATTTATTTGAGACCTTCCCGGCCCTCAAGCGGTTTTTTTACAACCGACGTTATTTTGCCTGGATCCGAACCTTCGGGGACATCGTTTTCCTGGTTCTCATTCTCCTGGGGCTCTTCGGACCCCAGGAGGCCGACCGCAACGTTATGCTTTTCCTGGCCTGGGGAGTGTGGTGGACCAGCGTGGTCCTTTCCTGGTTCTTTGTGGGGCGGATGTGGTGCGCCTTCTGCCCCTTCCCCGGTCTGGCCCGCCTTTTACAAAACCTGAAGCTTTCCCGGTTGCGTTCTCCCCCCAAATGGCTGGTATGTAAGGGTCTTCATCTGGCCACCGCCGGTTTCTTCTTCATCATCTGGGTGGAAACCGTCACCGATATGAAACACTCCCCTTTCTCCACCGCGCTTCTCCTCCTGAGTATCGTCCTCGGGGCCACTCTTATGGGAATTCTCTATCGAGGTTATACCTGGTGCCGATACCTATGTCCGCTGGGCAAGATTATCGGTTCTGCGGCCACCATGGCTCTGACCGAATTTCGGGCTGATCCGGCCAAGTGTGCTCAATGCAAGGATTTTGCCTGTCGGCGCGGTCGTCCCGGAAAGAAACCCTGTCCGGTCTTCCTGGGGGCCTATCACGCCCGGAACAATCTGGTCTGTCTGGTTTGCGGACATTGCCTCACCCTTTGCGCCCACGATTCTCCGGCCCTTTATCTCCGGCATCCCCTCCGGGAGCAAATTATCAACAAGGGACGTTATGTAACCTGCGGTTATGTCATTCCTCTTCTCATGGGGTCACAACTGGCCCGGTTTATTTACGAAACCCCCTACTTCGGATGGTTACAGAATCTCCTGGGCTATGGCCCTACGGTGACCTTTACCCTGCTCTTCGGAGTATCCACCCTCTTTTTTATCCAGTTCATTCGTCTGGGATCGCATCTTTTCGTCTATTACGAGGACGAGCTTTTCGGCCGTTTCTCCCCCATGGTGCCGGTGGTTCTACCCCTGGCTTTTACCGGCGAACTGGTTTATCGACTGGATTACTTTTTACGCAACGTGGGAGATTTCCTGCCCACCCTGGGGCGTCAGATGCGGTGGAACCTTCTTCTGGCCTATCATTTCACCGTTCCACCGGAATTTATCCGGTTCACGGGTCTCTTTTTGATCTTTTTGGGGACCCTAGGGGGTCTTTACACCATCCGATATCTTTGTCGGTATGAATTTGAAGGGCTGGTTCCCCGGAAGAATCAGGTCCTTATCTATCTTCTGCTGGGAGTCTTCGTTTTTCTCTACGTATTTTCTTTTTCGGCCCGTTATTGATCTTCCAGCCGGATCTCCACCCGGAGGGGATGTCGGGGAACGCCCCGTAGGCTTTTAAGAAACCCGTACAGAAGTCCGGAAAGGGCCCGGCGTACGTAGCGGTTAAGGGCCACGGGTTTACCGTCCACGTAAACCTGTACCCGGGGGAAATAAACCCGCAGAAAGCGTTCCTCCAGAAAATCGGCCAGGGCTTCCCATTCGTCCAGGCGGAAGACCGGAAGCTCGGCGGAGGGGTGGAAATCCGCGGCCAGGGCCACCACCCCCTCGATCTCGCGGAAGAGATACCGCCGGGAGACCCCCTTGCGCAGGACTTCTATCTTGGGAAGATAGCTCAGGCCCTTGAATCCTTCGGCCAGTACCAGATGACAAGCGGTGAACTCGCGAAAAAGAAGATAGGGGAAATCCTCCTTTCGGGAGGGAAAGGCCCGGGAATAGATCACCACCTCCTCTCCGGCCCAGAGGGCCACGGGTTCGGCCCCGGCCTCCCGCAGCCTAAAGGTGTCGGTGCCGGGACGATCGGTTTCTCCCCGCGGTTCCTTGGTGGATTTGACCACCCCCACCCTGAATCCACGGGCCCGCAATACCCGTATCAGGCCCTCGAGCAGGGTGGTCTTGCCCACCCCGTGTTCCCCCACCACCGCTACCACCGGAAGCAAGACTACTCTCCGTAACGGAAGGTTTCGCCGGGAGCAAGCTCCTTCACCAGTACGGAGAGTCCGCGAAGGTTTAGTTCTTCCCGCAGGGCTTCCGGAGTGCCGGTGAGCAGGGGAAAGGTGCCGTAATGCATGGGAATGACCACCTCCGGCCGAAGAAGCTCACAGGCTTTGGCCGCTTCCCGGGGGTTCATTACGTAATGACTCCCTATAGGCAGACAGACCACCTCCGGTTGATAAAGTTCGCCGATAAAGGCCATTTCGGCAAAGAGTCCCGTATCCCCGGCGTGATAAAGTTTGCGCCCGTCTTCCATTTCGATCACGAACCCGCAGGCATCGCCCCCGTAAGTGCCGTCCGGGAAGGAGGAGCTGTGTAGCGCCGGCACCATGGTAATCCTGATTCCCCGGGTCTCGTAAGTTCCTCCGATGTTCATCCCCGTGGCTTTGGGGATCCCCCGGGCCATGAGATACTGCTGGATCTCATGAATGGCCACCACCTCGGTGGCTGCGGTCCGGGCCAGCTCCAGCACCTCTCCGAGATGATCCCCGTGGGCGTGCGTGATAAGGATGAAATCGTAAGGCCCGCGGTCAACCTCCCGGGGAGCCCGGGGATTGGATATCCAGGGATCAATCAGGATCTTCAGCCCGCCGGGAGTTACCACCCTGAAGGTGGCATGACCATAGAAGGTGATTTCCATGGACCACCCCTCCTTAAATTTCTTGTCTGGTCCTCCGGGACCGCAAAGATTCTTTTAATTCAAGAGTAACCTAAAAGAAGGGCTTTTTACAAGGGGTGGGTAACTTTTGGGAAGGCTCTAAAAAAGATTTTGGAGCGGGAAACGGGACTCGAACCCGCGACCTCCACCTTGGCAAGGTGGCGCTCTACCACCTGAGCTATTCCCGCTCCGACAGATTTAAATTAAAAACCCTGCTTCCCTTCTGTCAAGGCCCCCGGAAGGGCCCTTCCGGGGGCCTTGACACTCGGGTTATAGACACTCCGCCAGCCGCAACAGACGTTCGTATTCCGCATCCACGCGGGCCTGAATCTTGCGAATTTCCTCCTCGGTAAGGTGCCGGAAGCGCCGCTGGCGTTTCAGGTATTCCTCCACCGGTTTGGGCTTGGTGATCTTTCGGGTGATATAGTACTTTCCTTCAATGACCTCATAAAGCGGGAAGATCCTGGTTTCCACCGCCAGTTTGGCCAGGGTTATGGAATCCTCTCCCTTGGTTCCCCAGCCGGTGGGACAGGGGGAATAAATATGCACGTAAGCCGGCCCCTCCACCAGAGCGGCCTTCTTGACCTTGTTCATGAGATCCAGGAAAAAGGCCGGGGTAGCCGTGGCCACATAGGGGATACCATGGGCGGCGGCTATGGCCGGAACGTTCTTTTTCCAGGTCATCTGTCCGATGGATTTCTTTCCCGGGGGGCTGGTGGTGGTCATCGCTCCGTAGGGCGTGCACCCCGAACGCTGCACCCCGGTGTTCATGTAGGCTTCGTTATCCAGACAGATATAGACGAAGTCGTGTCCTCGCTCCAGAGCACCGGAAAGGGCCTGAAGACCGATATCCGCCGTCCCTCCGTCTCCGGCGAAGGCCACTACATCCACGCGGCGATTCCGGGGAAAACGCCCCTTGCGTTTCAGGGCCCTGAGGGCCGCTTCCACCCCTGAAGCCACCGCCGCCGCATTTTCGAAGGCCACGTGCAGCCAGGGTACCCGCCAGGAGGTGTAGGGAAAGGGGCTGGAGATGATCTCCATGCAGCCCGTGGCACTGATAGCGATAACGTTCATCCCCAGAGCCTTCAAGGCCAGACGCAACGCCAGTACCTCGCCGCAACCCTGACAGGCCCGATGCCCGGGAGCGAAGGGCTCCTCCTTGGGGAGATTCTTGGCACTAAACCCTTTGAACTTGGCCCATTCTTTCAGCATGGCTCTACTCCTTTACCCCGATCATCTCGTAGGGTTCCTTGGGTTTCTTCTTCATATAGACATAGGCCCGGTCAGCCATTTCCTCGAAATCCTCTACGGTGACATCCCGTCCCCCCAGACCGGCGATAAAGTTCACCACCCGGGGACGCCCGGGAACCTGATAAAGGGCCGAGCGCACCTCCGTGCCCACCGGACCCCCGGTGGCCCCGGGAGAGAGGGCCCGATCGATTACCGCCAGAACCTTAAGGCCCTTAACAGCCTTTACAAAATCCCGCAGAGGGAAGGGACGCCAGAGACGAAGCCGTACCAAACCCACCCTTTTCCCGGCTTCCCGCATACGATCCACGGCGGTCATGGCCGTTTCCGCCAGCGAACCCATGATGAGAAGCGCCACCTCGGCATCCTCCATACGGTAGGTTTCCACCGGACGGTAACGCCGACCGAACACCTCCTCGAACTCATCCCAGGCCTTGAGGATTACTTTATAGGCGTTTTTGAAGGCCTCGTCCTGGGCCTTTTTGGCCTCGGTATAGATCTCCGGAATGCCCACCGGCCCCATGCTCAGGGGCTTGCGGGGATCGAGCTTGTAGCGCGGCCGGAAGGGGGGAAGATAGCGGTCCACCTGTTCCTGATCCGGAAGCTCGATGGGCTCGATCATGTGGCTCAGGGTAAAACCGTCGATGTTCACGATGGCCGGAAACATCACCCGCCGATCCTCCGCCACCCGGAAGGCATGATAGACCAGATCCACCGCTTCCTGCCCGTTTTCGGCAAAGGTCTGGATCCAGCCGATATCACGCTCGGCCATGATGTCGCCGTGATCGTTCCAGATACTGATGGGGGCCGAAAGGGCCCGGTTGGCTACCACCATGACCACCGGAAGACGAAGGGCCGGAGCAATGAAGAGGATCTCGTGCATGAGGGCCAGACCCTGGGAAGCGGTGGAAGTAAAGGTGCGCGCCCCGGTGGCTACCGAACCCAGGCAGGCACTGATAGCCGAGTGCTCGGATTCCACGGTAATGTATTCGGCATCCAGTTCCCCGTTGGCCACCAATTCGCTGAGATGTTCCACGATATGGGTCTGCGGAGTAATGGGATAAGCCGCGATCACGTCCACCCGGCATTGCTTCACCGCTTCGGCTATGGCTATGGAGACCTCTTTGGCTATGCGTTTGCCCATGATTAAACCTCCTCTACCACCATAGTAATGGCCCCCTTGGGACACACACTGGCGCAGATCCCGCAGCCCTTGCAATAGGTGAGATCGGCGATGTAGTAACCTTCTTCATCCTGGGTATAGGTCATATCCGGGCACATGATGTAGCACTGGCCGCACTTGACGCATTTTTCCTTGTCCAGCACCGGACGGAAGGAACGCCAATCACCGGTCTTGAACCCGACCGAGTTCCCGGGTTCGAGGATATAACACCCGAAGGGGACCTCTTTCCAGCTTATAAGGGCGGTATCTTTTCCTTTGGGCATGGCGCTTCTCCTTTATTGATAGATCTTGATTTCTTTGATGGCCCGGGCCAGGGCTTTTTTGTTCTTTTCGGCCAGTCGCCCGAACCTTTCCTCCAGAGCCTCCTCAAGGTAACCCTGATCCACCAGGCCGGTAGCGGCAAGAAAAGCCCCCAGCATGGTGGTGTTGGTTATGGGGAGCCCCAGCTCCTCCAGAGCGATCTTGGTGGCATCCACCACAGCCATCTTTCCCTGCCACCCGAGCATCTCCCGCAGCTCCTTTTCACTCTTGTGGGAATTGAGGATGACCCAGCCGTCTTCCTTCAGCCCGGAAGTTACCCTCACAATGGAAGGAAGGGAGGGATCCAGCACCAGGACCACATCCGGAAAATAGATCTTTTCCCGGGTGCGAATGGGGTGCTCACTTACCCGCACAAAGGCCTGCACCGGCGCTCCCCGACGCTCCGGCCCGAAACTGGGAAAGGCCTGCGCATATTTCCCCTGGTTTATAGCGGCCACCGCGATAAGCTCTGCGGAGGTTACCGCTCCCTGCCCACCCCGACCGTGAAGCCTCACCTCGATCATAGGCCACTCCTTACCAAGATAATTTGCAGATTAGCCTTGTAATTACATAGATCATGGGGCCTGTCAACACCCGAAAAATCCTAAGGAACTTTACATTTTCGTAGATTCGATTAGAATATACTGGGTTCCGGGGTCGTCTAACTGGCAGGACATGGGACTTTGGCTCCCAGAATCCTGGTTCGAATCCAGGCCCCGGAACCAGGTGATCATCCTAGCTTCCTTTCGGACGATCATCTCCAAGACATCCCCGAAGAAGGCTGCTAGGAAAGTTACTCTTCGGACGGAAAGGCTATTCCTCTGAGCGGCTCTGTAAGATGCTCTTCAAGAGCCGGCGGGGGGACTCGAACCCCCGACCTGTGGATTACGAAGATTTTGGAGCGGTCTTGTCGCGAGGTGTTTTAGCGAGAAAATCGCCGAAATCCCGAGTTCGTGAACCTTTAAATCTTTCCCTGGATTTTCCCTGAATAGATGTTGTAGCTCAAGAGGAAAGGGGCGCAAGATATTGCGCCCCCGTAGCACGCGCGTCCGCAACGGACGCGGGGGGGATAACCCCTCCCACCTCGCCTCCCTCTCCCCGAAGCTACATCCCGGGCGCGGGCCCGGCCACCGCGGCCGCCACGCGTGCGACCTTCTTCGCCTTCTCCAGTTTCTCCTCTCGCTCCTGCGCGGGCTCCTCCCGGCGCGGTTCGATTCGTAGGGCCTCCAGAAGGACCTGAGGACGCGTGTAAACCTCGCTCAAAGCGTCCACCACCTCCGCCCCGCACTTCGCGGCCTTAGCCGCGGTCATGAGGGCGCTCGCAACCGCCGGAGCTAAATCCGGCCTCGCCTCCAAGATGCGTTTGATAATCGAACTCGTCTTCCTATGCTCCGGGTCCGGCCAGGCGGCGGCTTGGCCGTCTTTGGTCGCAACGATCACAGGCGGTATCCCTTCCTTAACCGCGTCCTCCCGCGAGTAAAACGCCGCTTCCACACCGTGTAGCGCCTCCCCCGGAGAGATAATTTGCGGGCGGAAAATCGCCCCTCTCTCGTCCGCAAGCGCTAAAAGAAACGCCGCCGCCGGGATCTGGTCAAGGATCTTTTCAAGGTCCTTCTCCTCCTCCTGGGCTTGGGCCCCCTCGGGCCTCTCCTCCTTGGGTTTCTGCTCCTCCTTCATACCGCCACCTCCTCGCTTTTTTTTACGCCTCAAAGTAGCGCCCCCAGAGCCAGCCCAAGGGCGAGGCCACCGAGGAGGCCGCCCAGCGCGCCCGCAATTAGCCACGGCCACGGCGTCCGCCCGGACGCGTTCTCCAGGGCGCGGCGGGCTTGGGAGAGCTCCTTGCGGGCGCCGCGTACTTCGTGGACGTACTCCCGCAAAGCGCGATCCGTTTTCTGAACGTGATCAAAAAGGGTGCATACGCTCACGAACAACTGCCGCACGCTGAAAGCAAGCATCGACACGTGCTCATCCATCACCTCCAGCGCCCGCGCCGTGTCCTCCGGCGCACCGTCTCCGCCGCCGTCCAACCCGTTGCCACCTTTGCGGGCGAGGGCCTGAACGACGCCCTCGCGCCATGCGTCTAGCTCCTCTGGGAAGGGAAGTTCATCAGGCATGGCCGCACCTCCCTTTTTCGGAGGAAAGTAGCCAGCAGGACGCCCCTACCCCGAGGAGGCCCTCCGGGCCTCACGTCCCGAAGGGACGCGGAGAGTTTCTTTCAATTCGGCCGACAGGGGGAAGGGGTGCGGGCGCGGCCCCTACCCCCAAGCCCGGCCTGGAGGCCGCACGGAAAGAAAAGGACGGCCCTGCAAAAAGTGGAACCCGCCCCCTATCGATAAATTTTTTGAATTTTTTTATCGATAAATTTTAAGAAAAAAATTTATCGATAGGAGCTCCCGCCGGGGGGGTATTCCGGAAACGAATTGTCTCCCGAGGCTACTTTCACCTCCGAGACCCTTTCAAGGGGTCTCGGGGGCGAAGAAGACAGGGAGGCAGAGAAAGATGACGGGCAAACGAAAAGGATCATACCCCGCCGCAAACGCCGCGGCGGTCCTCCCTGTCTAGGGGCCGGGTAAGCCCGGCCCCCTTCGCCCCCTCACGAAAAACTTGTGAGGGGGTGAAGAGATGAGGAACTACATTCCTGCCTCGGTATTTTCCCGCGAGGGAGAACTTGACCTATGCTTTGACTTGGACGCGTACATCTCAGACCTCCGCGATAAGTCAAGGGCGGAACGGGACCTTCGCGAAGCGGAAGCGGACGGAGAAAAAACGGCGGCTAAAGCGCTCAGAAAGGAACTACAGCGCCTCGAAGCGCGTCTTGCGACGCCTTGGACCTACCTGCGTATAACAGGCTTAAAGCGCGTGTTCACCACCTCGAGTGATCCGTCCCGCACAACCTGGTTCGTGTGGCACCGCGGATGTCTGCGCCGAATAGACCTAAGACGAGCTCTCCACCTGCGCCTCCTGAACGTAAAACGAACCCTCGAAGACCTGGGCATCCCCATGCAGGGCTTCGCGAGCACGTATTCCTTGCGCGAAAAAATCCTACAGGAAGGCATCGCCTACACTTCGCAATACGCCCCATTCCCTTTGGAGCACTTCCGCCGTCAAGGAGTGTGCCCAATTTTCCTGCGAAATGGTAAAACGATCCTGGTGTCCCCGGACGAGATCCGGGAAGTCTCTACCTCCTTACGCTTCCGCAACCTCTGGGCCTTACCCATGGCGCCCACACCCGGCGAGACCACAAACTTTGAAAAATTCGTGAAAGAGCGGATCGGCAAAGATTGCGTGGAATTCGTGTACCAAGTGATCGGATGGTGTATGTCGCCGGTCGCCCTCGTCGAACCCGCTTTCGTTTTTCTCCAGGGCGACGGCGGAAGCGGTAAAAGCACCTTGATTCGCGTAATACGCCACATCGTGGGGCAGGACAACACCTCGGCCCTCCCCTTGGAAGAGATAAACAACCGAAGCGCCGAAAGACTGGCCTTCAGCCTCGTGAACGCCTCAACAGAAAACAAAGCCGGGCGCATCGATGAGGAAATCCTAAAGGCTTTAGCCTCACAGGAACAGCGCACGGTGGATCCCAAATATCGCGATCCATACGACATCGTGCCGGTCGCAAAGCTCATCTTCGCGCTGAACAACCTCCCGCCGGTCACCGACCTGACCGAAGGGTTTTGGCGGCGGTGCATCGTCATCCCCTTCTCACCCGTCCCAAAAGAAGAACGCGATCCACGGTACTTTGAGAAATACATCCTCCCGGAAACCCCCCACATCGCGTATAAAGCCATCCTCGCCCTCCAGAAGCTCCTCCGCCTGAGACGCTTCATCCTCCCCCGCACTATCGCGCGTGCCACGGCACGCTATCAAGAGGAAAACTCATCCATCGCCTTTTTCGTAGAAGACCTGGCCGAAATGGGCGAACAATTCCCCTTTCTTCCACTAAACGACTACGCCTGCACGATAGACGGCGAACCCGGGTACTTCATACCCCGCCAAGACCTACACCGGGCCTTCCAAGCCTGGGCGCAGGCCGCAGGATACAACCGCCTCTCCTCCCGCGTCTTTTACCGGCGGCTTGAGCTCTACCAGGACATCTTCATCCCCCACAAGCGCGACGGACGCCGGGGCTACTTCGTCCCCCTCTCCTCCCTCGCCGCCCAGAACAAATCTGCCCTATCTGCCCTGACCCCGACCGCTTCCTCCGATACCCCTCTTCCTGAATCCCTTGAAAATCAAGGCGGCAAACAGAAGGAGGAAGGCTCAGGGCACTTAGGGCACTTAGGGCAGGTGTTTTCAAAAAATGTCCGAAAAAATTTTGATGAGGTTCGCACAGAAAAAGTTTTGGAAAAAAGTGCCCTAAGTGCCCTACCTGCCCTGAACTCCCAAGAGGAAGATGCCCGGGTGTGTGGCACGTGTCGCTACTTCGGTGTCACTTTTCCCGGCCAAGGGTTGTGCGGCCGCTTGGAGATTTTAGGGGCGGTCCCAGCCGCCAAGGAGGCCTGCCGCCACTACCGCCCCGCCCGCCGCGCCCGGGGGTAGGCCCGCCGCCGGGCCGCCCGGCCCTATCGATAAATTTTTTTCTTAAAATTTATCGATAAAAAAATTTCAAAAAATTTATCGATAGAGCTTGGCTGAACCTTCCCCCTACCGTTCCCCCTACCGGGCTGAGCTCCTCGGCCCGGCCTGCCTGCACGCCTCATTTCCTTCCTTCCTTCCTGTTTGCCGAGGGTATTCCCGCGGCGGGAAATCCCCTCGCCGCTACTTTCCCCCGAAAAGAAAGGAGGGAAAGAATGGCGAAGAAGAACCGCAAAGACCTCCGCGAGCTCCGTGAGGAGGAGCTCGCGGCGATCAAGGAGATCCCGCTTGAGTGGATTCTCGTTAATAAATGCGGATTAAACCCGGTTAAACGAGAAAATGGCCGGATATGGTTCTTTTCTCCCTTTCGACCCGAGAAAAAGCCCTCATTTTGCGTTTACGAACGGGAAAACGACTGGTATGACTACGGAGCCGGGGTGGGAGGCTCGGTAGTGGACTTGGCGATGTGGCTTCTCCATGGCAACTACCAGCAGGGCATCCGACTTGCCCGCGAGTGGCTCCGGGACTGGACGGGCTCCTCCTCCCGCCCCGCCCCGCGGCCTCCTCGGGAGCGGGAGCGGAGCGTGCTGGGCGAATTGATTGAGGCGGAGGTGAGGTTTGAGGGCAAGGCTCCCCCTCGGGGGAGCTGGGTGCAGGCGGTCAGGCACGGTTTCACCCAGGCGGAGGCCCGCGTGCTCGCTTATCTTCTTCGGGAGGGCCCGGTGTGGTGTGACACCCAGGGCCGCCTCGTTGCGCGGATGGAGCTCCCTTCTCCTCGTGGGTGGGTGGTGAGCGGATACGCGGTGAGGCGGCCAGATGGAAGCAAGCAGGATCTCCGGGGGTCCACGAAAGGGCTTACGGTTTTGCGTCCTTGGGATTTGACGCGCGTGCGTAGTGTGGTCGTTACCGAGGGCGTGCGGGATCTTCTTGCGCTTTATCTCCGGGCGGGAGAGCATCGGCGGGAGCGCACGGTGTATGTCCTCCACCCGGGGAGCCTAACCAGGAGGCAGGAGGACGCTTTGATCCGGCTTTTGGCGCGGCTTCCCGCGAGTGTGAGGGTATTCTGTGCTTACGACCGCGATTCCGCGGGGGAGCGGTACTACTTACGGATCCGTGAGGCCCTTACCGAAGAGGGATTATCCAACCGGATAGAGTATTTCCCTCCTCCCGAGCCTTGCAAGGACTGGTTCCAGTATTACCACCCTTCGCCCCAACCCGTCCAACCCGCCCCCTCCTCGGCCCCGGGGCAAAAGAGGGAGAGAGCGCACGCCCCCGCGCCTGGGTGCTAATTTTTCCCCAAAAAAACCGAGGAGGGAGGCGAGGGATGAGCCGGGGAAAACTTGTTTTTGTCCCACTTGTCCGGGATTCGCTCACCTCGCGCGAGGCCAGAGCGCTGATCGCGCTCGCCGCGGCGGGGTGGCCTCAGCGCACCACCACTTTGCGCGGGGCGGCGCACCCGCGCCATCTGGCGCGGCTTAACGAAGCGAAGTGGTCAATCACGGCGCGCGAGCTCCGCGCCAAGGGCCTCTATCCGCCGCGTGTCTTTTCTGGCGGGGTTTTACTCCCTCGGGAGGTCATCCCGCGCGTGATCCAGCACTTCCAGCGCTACCGCACCCGCCGCCCGGGCCCGTTCCTCTGGGAGGTCTTAGCCGCCTTGGAGGAGGGCGAGGAGGAGGCGGCGGCCTAGGGCCTAGCCCACGGGGAAGATGCGCGGCGCGAAGTGCGAGGCGAGGCCGCCGAGCCATCTCTCAAGCATCCAGGGAAGCGTCAGAATCGCCAGCGCCAAGGGCGCGGCCAGCATCATGCCGCTTGCTAGGCTTGCCCACAGCGCGTATTTCGTCATTGCTAGGACATTTACCGTTCCGGTTTGGTAAAGAATCCAGTATGTTGCGGAGAGCAGCGCGGGCCAGACGTGGATGTAAAGGCTCACCGTCGGTGCGATTAAACCGAAGATGAGCACCCAAATCAAAGGGGCACAGGCCAAGGCAAAATAGCTTGCGAAAAGACGCAGCCCTGCGATGTGCGCCTCATCCCGCAACATTAGCGCGCCCGCCTTAATGGGATATATGCACGCAAACCACCATCCTTGGATGACCCAGAGCAGAACCGCGATGTAAAGCGCCGCGGCGGCGAAAACTTTTATCGCATGCACGCCAACTTGGCCCATAATGAACGCCCATCCCTCAACCGGGTTCATTTGAGCCAGGCCTCCCCCCAACCTCAATACGTTTTTGGCGTTCAGGTGGCCCGTTGCTAATCCCAGCGCCGCCGCTATAGCATGGTAGCCGCCCCACACTTGCTGGATGAGGGCTTTTGTAGTCGCACCCAGACCGTCGCGAAGGCGGCGGAGATCGCTTTTCATCGCCGCTTTGAAGCGTTCCCATCTCCCTGATGCGTATCTCTCCTCCTCGGTCTGCGTGGCTCGGTAGTATTGCTTCTCTATTTCCTGCTCAAACGCGCGCGTGTCCCGCCAGGGCGTCTCTTCCGAGAGTCGCGCCGAGAGCCACCGGGGGAGGCGAAGGACGTACGAGAGGTTGACGCACGCTTCGTACGTTCCTACGTCGTGCGACTTATCCAGACACCAACGGGTGACGTTTTGCTTTGTCGCATTGCGCATCCGGCTATCCAAGCGGATTGCTTGCGCGGCGAGACTGAGTCCACGATGTTGCGCGTAGCGCACCAGGTGCAGGGCGACCGGTGTCCCCCCCTTGTGTGGCATCGCCATAACGCCCGCGAGTAGGGCTGAGCCTAGGACGAGTCCTCCTTTTTCCCAGCCCCACTTCAGCCCCGCGCGCACGCCTAAGATGAGCGCGAGGGGGACGAGGCTCAACCAGAGCGCTTGGGCGGCCATGGAAGCGACCCAGGCTGCCCAGGAAACCTCGCCTGGGGTAGCGACTAGTTGGGACGCTGCCCACTCCGTAAGGAGGTCGAAAAGTCTTTGTGAACCCCAGGGGACCATCGTCTCACCTCCTCCTTATTTGCCGCCATGGAGGGCATAACTAACCAAAAGCGGTCCCCACCAAATCGCTGTGTAAACAAAAAATCCCCACCAGACCCTCCATAGCCCGTGGCGTAGCGCACCTCGTA
>DRMH01000107.1 GCA_011322625.1 Thermosulfurimonas dismutans
ACACAAACTGGAGGTTTTTCTCAAGGTAAGGGGGCTCCTTTTCCTGCGTAACGAGGAAGTGGATCAGAAGATTCGGGTCACCCGCGAGGCCCTGTGGAAACTTTATCAGGAGGAATTTACTCCCCAGGTGAAGCTGGCGCTTCTCACCCTCAAGGATGAGGAGAAAGCCAGGACCTGGGCCGAGGAGGCCAGGAAGGAGGGATGTGAAAAGCTCTGGAAGGACCTTCCCAAGGAAAAACGCAAGGAGCCGAGATACTGGCGTCCCGTAAGTATTCCCGCCCGGTATCGCACCCAGGTGGTGAAGGCCCGGCCGGGGGAGGTGCTGGGGCCCTTTAAGGAGGGGAAACACTGGCTGGTTATCTGTGTTCTGGACAAGATCGGTCCCACTCCCAACGATTTCAAGGCCCTGATTCCGGATCTGGGGGATCTTTATCGTCGCAGGGAGGAAGCCCGTCTCACCGCGGATCTGATCGAAAGGCTCAAGAAGAAATATCACGTCCAGGTGAACTGGAAGTTGATCTCCCGGATCGGGGTGCAGGAGAAGCTTCCCCCGGATTTGAAGGATCAGGTAGTGCTGCGGGTGGGAAAGCTGGAACTCACCGCCGCGGCCTTTCAGCAATATCTGAAGCGGGATGCCAAGGTACGATATCCGGGGAAAAAGAAGCTTTCCCCGCAGGAACTGGAGGACTTACGTCACACGGTGGTGGATAATATCATTGCTCAGACCCTTACCGGGCTTGAGGCCCTGAACCGGCATTACGAGAGGCGGGAGCCCTTGAAGTCTCTCTGGGAGTTTTACAAGCGGCAGATGCTGGTGCGGGAGCTGGAGAACCGGGTGATCTGGCCGCGGGTGAAGGTCACGGATGAGGAGGTAAGGGAGTACTACGAAGAGCACAAGGCGGATTATATGCGCCCGGCGCAGGTGGTGATTGCGGTAATTCAGAGCCAGGACGAGAAACTGATGCGGGAGGTCTATCGGCGGATTCGTCAGGGAGAGGATTTTTTTGAGGTGGCCAAGGAGGTAAACTTTCACGGGGTGCATCCGCAGCGTTTCAGTGTGAACCGTCTGGTGCCGGAGATGCGCAAGGTCCTGCAGGGGCTTGAGCCGGGCGAGGTTTCCGGACTTTTTCAGATCAAGGGTTATTATTTCATCGTAAAACTCATCGATCGCATTCCCCCTTCGCCGCATCCCTTTTCCATGGTTAAGGACAGTATCAAGAAGATGCTTGCGCAGCAGAGGTTCGAGCGCTTACGAAAGGAATATGTGGAGGAACTCAAGGCCCGGTCCAAGATTGAGATAAACGAGAAGGCCTGGCGAAAACTGGTAAGGGAGCTAGGGGCATGAGGGGATGGATAGCACTGTTGATACTGGTTCTGGGGCTGAGTGCATGTGGCCCTCCTTCGGCACCGGAGGGGGCCAGGGTTCGCAAGACCTGTAAGGATTGTCATCCCGAGATGGTGGCCCGGGTGCAGAAGGAGGGGCCGGTGGTGCATGCTCCGGTAGCCCGGGGCGATTGCTACGGATGTCATCGTCCGCACGGGCTCATCGGAGGGGCTTTCCTCAAGGCGGATATGCCGGTTCTGTGTCTTCGGTGTCACCAGAATCTGGCGCGGGAACTGGTTCAGGGGATACCCCATCAGCCGGTTAAGGAGGGGCGTTGCGGGGAGTGTCATGGATTCCATGCCGCGGCCCAGCCAAAACTGCTCAAAGCCAGGACGGACCAACTGTGTCTCAGGTGTCACCAGGAGGTGGAACAGGGGAAGGTACGCCATGAGGCCCTCAAGGAGGGATGTCTGAAGTGCCATCGACCCCACGTATCTCCGCTCAAGGGGCTTCTCAGGGCTCCCTCCTCCCGGATCTGTATAGAATGTCATGCGCCGGAAGACCTGGAAAAGACGCACGGAACCAGGGTGGATTCCGGCTGTGTATCCTGTCACAATCCCCATTCCTCGGATCGCGCTTATCTCCTGCGTCGTTCCCTGCATAAACCGGTGGAAAAGAAGGCCTGTGCGGATTGTCACCTCATGCAGGGAGAAAATCCTCTCGGTCTGAGGAAGGCGGTTCCGGACCTTTGTTACGGATGTCATCGTAAGGAGGAGGGTCGAAAGGTTCATCCCCCTTACGGTGAAGGGGCCTGTCTGGATTGTCACAATCCGCATGGAAGTCGTTTTACTCCCCTTCTCAGTTCCCCGGGTTCCCGCCTGTGTACCTCCTGTCACAGTTATTTCCTGGAGAAAGGGCGCAAGAAACATCGGGTGGCCCGGGTGGTGCATACCGCGGTAAGGAAGGGAGAGTGTCTGGGGTGCCATGCCGCACACGTTTCCGGGGATAAGGCCCTGCTGGCCAAACCCCGGCAGGAGCTCTGTCGAAGCTGTCATGCCCGGGAATATCAGGGCCGGGTGAAACATCCTCCCGCGGCCCGGGGCTTGTGTCTCGATTGTCATGATGCGCACGAATCTTTCTATCCCTCTCTCCTTCTGGGTAAGGAGGAGAAGCTCTGTTTCCGGTGTCACACCAAGGCGCGGGAGGAGCAGAGTGCTTTCAGTGTCCACACGCCCTTTGCACAGGGAGGATGTTCCAAGTGTCATCAGGTCCATGGAAGCGAGTATGCGGGGCTTCTGCGGGATCGCTGGGATCGATTGTGTCAGCGGTGTCACAAGAAAGAGTTTCAGGGTCAGGGTAAGGCCGTACACCTGCCGGTGGCGGAGCGAAAATGCGGGTTGTGTCACCGGCCGCATGCCTCCGAATATCCCTTTCAGTCTCCCCGACCGGTAGCGGAGGTCTGTTACAGCTGTCATGAAAAGCTCAGGGAAGAGGTGCGAAGTCTGCCCCGGGTACATGCCCCGGTGCTTAAGGGGAATTGTCGGGAATGTCATGATCCTCACGGTAGTCAGGAAAGGGCTTATCTGCGACGCGATTTACAGAAGATATGTCTTTCCTGTCACGACAGGGTGAGCGAGTTCTGGAAGCAGGGGGTGGCCCATCCGCCGGCCAAGGAGGATTGTTCCCGGTGCCACCGTCCCCACGCCTCGGCGTATCCTTATCTGGTCAAGATTTCGCTGGATCAGCTCTGTTTCAAGTGTCATGAGGATGGTCAGACCCTGGCCTCCAGCCACGGGAATATTCCTCCCTCCGGCAAGAGTTGCATTACCTGCCATGATCCCCATGGAGGAGCGGATGAGAGACAGCTTTGGTCCGGCTCGGTTCATCAGCCCTTTGAGGAAGGCAATTGTGAGCCCTGTCACAGGAGGAGGAGATGAGGGGTCTGCTGGCAATATGGGGAGTTCTGTTTCTGTTTTTAGGGGGAGCGGTGTGGGCCTCTACGAGCTGTTTTAACGGAGGCTGTCATAAACCCTCGGCCTTCAGGGGGCCGGTAGAGCACGGCCCGGTGAAGGGCGATCGGTGTGAGGAGTGTCATTATCCGCATGTTTCCCGCTATCCGCACCTCCTCAAGGCTCAGGTCCCGGCGCTGTGTTTTAAGTGTCATACGTCTCTGCAGAAAAGTCTTCGGACGGCTTCCTGGGTCCATCTTCCGGTCAAGAAGGGGGCCTGCGGTAGGTGTCATCGGCCCCATGCAGGAGGAAAGGGGCTTCTGCTTTCACGGGGTGCGAAGTTGTGTTTTAGCTGTCATGAGGGGTTAAAGAAGCCGGGGTACAAGTTTTCCCATGCTCCCTTTCGTCAGGGGCGTTGTCTGGCCTGTCACCGACCCCATCTAGGGCAGACTCGCGATCTTCTACGCGATCAGGGCAGCAGACTATGTTTTCGGTGCCATGCCGCGGAGCAGACGGTAAGGGCCCATGGGAAGTATGCCCGGCAGGGGATGGACTGCCTTACCTGTCATAATCCCCATGGCAGTAATCGTCCCCATCTGGTAAGGGCCTTTCTGCACGAGCCCTATCGGGAGAAGGCCTGTAAGGAATGTCACGGTGGAAAGGCCCCTCGGGGTCCGGAGATGTGTTTTGCCTGTCATCGGGAGCGACGCAAAGATTTTCTCAAGGTTCATACCCATTATCTTCCTTCCGACGACCGCCCCTTCTGTGTCGATTGTCACTCTCCCCATGCCTCCGACGATCGCCGTCTTCTTCTGGCTTCGCCGGACTGGTTGTGTATTCGTTGCCATCGGGAGGCCCTGGTTCAGAAAAGGCAGAGTCTTTATGTCCATCCCGCCTGGGGGAAGTGCATGGATTGTCACGAAGGGCATGGTTCCTCCTTCGGAGGGATGCTCAAGGGAGACGCCAACGCGGTTTGTGTGAGATGTCACAAGACCCAGGGCAAGTTTACCCATCCCATCGGGGAGAAGGTGAAGGATCCGCGCAACGGCCAATCCCTTACCTGTGTAACCTGTCATGATCCCATGGGGACTCAATTCAAATATGAATTGCGTTTGAGCGGGGAGGCATCCTTATGTCTAGAGTGTCACAAGGGATACTGATACTTTGGCTAGCGTTATGCCTGAGCGGCGGTAAGGCCTGGGGCTGGAAGCGGCTTCTTTCCATGGAGGTAGGGCCGGATGGGAGTCATCTTCTCTACCCCATGAGTGCCACCTGGGAGAAGGGTCGGTTTTATGTGGTGGATACCGGTAACCACCGTCTGATCTCCTACGATGCGCAGGGGAAACCCCTCAAGGCGGTGAATCCCGGGGGAAGGCTTGTGGCTCCTCTGGATCTCGATTTCGGTCCCCGGGGGCATTTGTGGGTGGTGGAGAGGAGCGAGAACGCCCTTCTGGAGATCGATCTGGCCTCCCGGAGTATTCGAACCCACCGGTTACGGTATCAGGGGCGGGAGCTATTTCCGGAGCGGCTGGTGTGGAGGCAGGGATGGCTTTATGTCCTGGATCGGGAGACCGGAGGGGTGGCTATGGCCCGCCTGGAGGGAGAAAAGCTGGTGGTGAAAAGGATTTGGGTCCCGAAGGTGCGGCCCTTTACCGGATTTCTGGACTTTAAGGTAAGGGATGATGGGATCTGGGCCCTGGAGAAGACCACCCACCGGATCTTCCATCTCTCGCCGCGGGGGAAAGAGGAAGTCTGGAAGCCCGCGGTGGGGCTGGTTTATCCGGTATCTCTTGAGGTCTCCGGGGGGAGGATCTATATCCTGGACCGGTATCTGCGCAAGATATTCGTCTTTACTTTGCAAAACCCGCCACAATTATTATATTCTTTTATGGAGAAGGGTTGGCGGCGCGGGCAGCTCTATCTGCCGCGGGAATTAGAGCTTACGCCGGAAGGGTTGCTGGTGGTGGACGAGGGTAATGGCCGGGTGGAGGTCTGGGCCGGAGGATCTTAGTGAGGGTTTTTATCCTGGGCCTAGCGTGGGGGTTCCTGCTTCTGCTTGTGGCGCTGCCGCGGGCAGAGGCCAAGATCAGACATGGAGTGTGTGCCGACTGTCACACCATGCATAATTCCCAGGGAGGCTATACCGTAGCCAACGGTACGGTCTATTTGAGCGGTCCCATCCCCGGGCTCCTTAATACCGATTGTATAGGCTGTCATACGGGTACCAATACCGGCACCAATACCACCCCTTATGTTTATAGCACTTCTCCTCCCAATTACGGGGCCAACGGTTTCGGTACCGATGGAGATACTCTGGCCGGGGGGAATTTTTACTGGGTGACCCAGGGAGATGATCACGGACACAACGTTTACGGAATTGCAGGGCAGGATGCGGCGCTGGGACTCACCCCGCCGGGGGGCACGACCATGGCCCAGCAATTGCGCTGCGCGGGAACATACGGATGCCATGGGGATCCCAATATAGCGAATCCTATCGTTTCGATGCTGGGAGCGCATCATGCCGACGACAGTGTAATAGATGGTTCCACGGTGGGGAAGAGTTATCGCTTTCTCAAAGGGGTCCTAGGGTATGAAGATCCGCAGTGGGAGTACCATCCCACCCCCAGCCGGCACAATCAATACAAAGGGGTGGATCGCACTTCGGAGACGGATATAGACCCATCCACCATAAGCGGTTTTTGTGCCCGGTGTCACGGTGATTTCCATCACGGAAGCGGCAATATTAGCGGCAACTCCTCGGGCTGGGGGTCTCCCTGGCTGCGTCATCCCACGGATTACGACCTGGGGAATACGGATCCCGGTTCGGAGTATCGGGATTATCCGGGGGTTTTGATAGGGCAAACCATAAACGGGGTTACTTATACCCAGGGCACCTACGCCCCGGAGGTACCCCTGGGGAGCACCAATGTAGCCAATGCCACCTCCACTATCACCTTCGGCGGGGGGGCCATAATTACCTGTTTGACCTGTCATCGGGCCCATGCCACGCCCTATGCCAAGTCTCTGCGGTGGGACTACTGGGGCTGGCCGGGGAACGGGAAACTTAACGGTTGCAATGCCTGTCATACCACCAAGGATTGATATGCGTGCTATAGCAGGGCTGGTGTTGATAAGCCTGATATTGATGAGCGCCGGGGCCTGGGCCGCCTCGGCCAGGGTGGCGGTGTTTGTAAATATGCAGAAGCTCCCCGGGTTTGAGGTGGGGTTGAAGATAAAGGGGGTATGGCTGAAGGGGGAGGGTGGGGAGGAGGAAATCCCCTTGATGGGTGACCGGATCCGTTCCGGGGTTTCCTTCGGGCAGACCCTTCTTGCCTTCGGTAAGGTGGCACCGGGGCGTTATCGGGCTTTACGGGTGAGGTTCGGGAAGGTTCGGGCCCGGGGGCGGAATCTGTCCCCGGTGCAGAAGGAGAGGGTTTTTCCCCTGCGTCTTGAGGTGCACAAGGGGGAGACGGTAAGTTTGTTTTTGATATGGGATGTGGCGGATTCTTTAGGGGAGGCAGGCTTTGTGCCTCGCTTTTCCCTCAAGGTGCAGGAACCCCCTCTGCCCGGAGAGAATCTTTTTGTGGATACCGAGGATACCGATACCCTGTGGGTGATTACCACCGATCTGAACCGGGTGGTCTATAGCCTGGGTGTGTGTCGGGAACCCAAGGGAATGGTTTCGGAGCCCGGAGAGAGGAAGTTTTACGTGGTCTGCGAGGGCGACAAGACCATCGTGGAGGTGGGGACCGGTTCTTATCGGGTGGAGGACGTCATTCCGGTTCCCCTGCTCAATTCCCCGCGCTATATAGCTCTGGGGCCGGAGGGAAAGGCCCTTCTGAGTTCACCGGACGACCGGATGGTGGCCCTGCTCGATCTTCGGCAAGGCAATCTGGTGCGTTACCGGCGTCTTTCCTATGAGCCCGGGGAGGTAGCTTATATAGAGAATCTTTCGAGGTTTGCGGTTTCCTCGCCCCATGACGGGACGGTTTATTTTCTAGATGCGGATCTTCAGACGGTGGGGAGGATTTCCGCCGGGTTTACCCCGCGAGGGTTGGCGGTGGATGATACCTTTCTCTATGTGGCCGACGAGGAGGGAGGGGTGCAGCTTTATCGTCTTCCCGGGCTGGAGCCGGCGGGTCGGGTTTCGGTTTGTCAGCGTCCGGTGCGGGTGCTGGGGGTGGACGATCGTGTGTTTGTGAGCTGTGAGGAGGGAGAGTTGGCGGTGCTTCTTTCCGGACATCAGACCGTTTCCCGCAGGCTGCATCCGGGAAGAGGGGCTTTTTCCATGGTGTATTATTCGCCACGTCGCTGGCTTTATGTAGCTCTACGGGAGGCCGGCGGGGTGGCGGTGGTGGATTTTAATCGGGAAAAAATAATGGGGAACATCCAGGTAGGGGGTAAGCCCTTTGAGATGGTGGTCAGTCTTCCTTAGTCTGGTAGTGGTTTTGTTGGTTCCGGGTTGGGCCCGGGGAGCGAGGCAGGATTGCGTGAAATGTCACCACCTGGAGATCAAAGCCTATGCTCATCCGCCCTATTTGAGCCGGAGATGCGACGAATGTCATCTTCGGGTGGAGATAGGATCTACCCGTCCGGGGGTCCCTACTCAGGGAGTGAAATGGTGGCGCGAGGTGGAGATCGCTGCGGGAGAATATTACCTTCCTCTGCCGGGGCGGATGGCTCGTCTTCCCCTGGTGGTAACGAGTCGGGAGCCCGAGTTTCAGAAACTCCTTTCCCCGGATCTGGTTTCCAGGGTAGGAGCACCGGAGAGGGAGAAGTTCGTGCTGAAAAGGATTTATCCCTGTGACGAGGTGCAGGGAGTAAGTATAAGTGTGGAGTTGTGTATGGAGGCCGGCTGGCCCTTTGAGGCCGAGGTGGAATGCGGGAAGGGGATAAGGGGTTTTGCCGAGGGTTACGGCACCCTTCAGCGGGTCTGGATCGATGGTCTGCGCCCGGGGACCTATCGTTGTCGGGTAAGGGCCCAATTTTTAGGGGATGGGGAGGCGGAAAAGGAGATAAGTTTTGATACCCATCTGGTGGAGACGGTAAGATTTCCCCGGGCTGCGGCCGGAGATCAGCTGGAGGCCGAGATCCGGGAGGTGGAAGGGGTGCGTTATCTTTACCTCCAGGCTCCGGCGCGGGTGGTTTTTCGGGTGGGGTATCTTCCGGTGAAGCCCGCGGAGGTGAAGCGAAAGATTCGGGATGAAGCCCACCGGGAACTCAGGCCCCCGGCGGAGGTGGCCACGGATGCCTGTTATCGATGTCATACCAAGCATTCCCTGGGGGCTTCGCATCCGGTGGATGTGGTTTATAATCCGGGAGATGGAAAGGTGCGGCAGAAACCGGAACTTCCGCTTTTCGGAGGGAAGGTGGCTTGTGCTTCCTGTCATGAGCCTCATACTTCGAACAGACCTTATCTCTTGAGGAAGCAGGGCAAGGAGCTCTGTCTTTCCTGTCACCTGCCGCGATATTTCTAGGAGGGAAGAGATGGGACGTACGGGCATGGAAAGACGCAAACGGCTCAACCTGAGGATCAAAAGGGACCTCCAGGTCTGGATCCTGAAGCGTACCGTATTTTCCATGATTATAGGCATGATTATCGGTTTTATTATCCTTTATTTTTTCAGTCACCGGGAACTGGGGGAGACCTACTGGCAGGCCCATATTACCATCCGTAGGGTTAGCGATCTCTTGGTGCCGGTAATGGTGGCCGCGGGAGTGGCGGGTTTCCTGGGGAGCCTTCTTCTTCTGATTTTTTTCCCGCAGAAGATTGCGGGGCCGGTATATCGTCTAGAGCGGGATTTTGTGGGGCACCTTCAGGAGGGGGATCTTACCTTTCGGTTCAGGTTACGGAAGGACGATCCCTTTCAGACCTTACCGCAGGCCATAAATCGGGCCGTGGAGAGTCTTCAATCCCGGGTGCGGGAGGTGGCCCGCGGGGTGGAGGCCGCCCGGAAGGCCCTTGAGGAGGGTAAGGTGGAGGAGGCCCGGCGGGAGCTTCAGAGGGTAGAAGAGTTTTTGAAAAATAACCTGAAGTTTTGACGGTGAGGTGCTTAAAGTTCGGATGGCTTCTTCTGGTTCTTCTTGCGCCGGCGGTCCTTTACGCCGGGGTCTATACCTCTTCCATTCACGGAAGCCCCACCTACGGGGTGGCCCGGGATTCCATTTACAATAACTATAATGTTTCCCGGGGAAACTGTTTGCACTGTCACGAGATGCATGCAAGCGTCGGGGGAAGCGAGCCTGCTCCGACCGGAGGTGCTCCCAGTCCCTACGGTCTTTTCGAGTTCGAGGAAAAGGTCTGTTTTTACTGTCACGGAACGAACAGCCACAATGTGCCTCCCCTGAGTAAGGACATCGAGGCCCTTTTTCAGAAGAAGTATCGTCATCCGGTGGAGCGTTCCGGTCTGCATAAAAAGCCGGCCTTTAAGGAGACGGAGGCCGATCTCCGGCCCCCCAACCGGCATTCCGAGTGTGTGGACTGTCACAATCCGCACGCGGTACAGCGGGAGACCCATACCATGGGGAGCCCTCCGGGAAATTATACCTCTCCCCAGGATAACAACCGGGTCTCCGGGGTGCTCCGCGGCACCTTCGGGGTGGAGCCCAACTGGCAGGCTCAGGACTGGACCGTTCCCACCACCTTTACCGAGCTACGCCCGGACAAGAACAGCCCCGCCGGGGGGGCGGAAAGGGAATATCAGCTCTGTCTAAAGTGTCATTCTTATTATGGGCTTGGTTCAGCGGAAAACACCGGAACCGGGGTTACCACTATTACCGGGCCAAGCGGTGTATCGCTTACCGATCAGGCTCTGGAATTCTCTCCCTATAACTATTCCGGGCATCCGGTTACGGTGGCGGCCGATAATCGTCCCGGGGGTTATGCGCCCAAGGCCCTGATAGATAGCAGCTACGGTTCACGCTTAAAGCCCCCCTGGGATACCCATGTAGGACAGCAGACCATGTACTGTAGCGACTGTCACGGGGAGGATGCGGCCACCGAAATCAAGGGGCCCCATGGTTCGGACGCCAAGTTCATGCTGGTTGACGGCCGCACCTGGCCGGAGGCGCCGTCGGTCTGCGGTGGAGGGCTATGGACCCTTTCCGATATCGCTTCCTCCACCTGCTGGCAGGATCATTTGCTTTGTGCCAAGTGTCATGTCCTTTACAACAACGGTTTTCTGAATAACGTCCATCGGGTGGGATTTCATCATGGTACCCCCTGTGTATCCTGTCACATGGCGGTTCCCCACGGTTCGCATGCCTCGCGTCTTATCGTTTATCGAAGCGATCCGGCCCCTTACAACTACAACGGTACCACCGCCAAGCTGGACGGTTTCTGTAAGGCCAGCTCGCCGGATTCTTATACGGTGAGGAACTGTTACAGCCCGGTATCGCCCTGTTCCCGAAGACATGGATGGAACAATCCGGGGGGATGTAGTTCCAACCAAACCAGTTATGACCCCTAAGCTTTCCCGCTGGTTTTTAAGACCGGATCTGGTGGTTTTAGAGATAGTTCTCTTTGCCTTCTGGGCCCTTTTACTCTATTATCTGGGTTTTCCCTCCCGGCTGGTGTCTCTGGGCAGCTCTTGGGGGCCTTTTTTAAGCGAGATATTACACCTGGGTTTTCTGTTCCTGGTCCTGGTCATGATCGTGTCCCTGGTCTGCTCCCTTAAGGTTTTCGGGAGCCGCTTACGGAGTCGGTTTTCGTTGCGCAACGTAGGAGCTTTTTTTTTCACCTGGGTTTTTTGATGATCGTCCTTTCTTTCTTCTGGCAGGGGCTTTTCGGAAAACGGGCCTATCTGCGGCTCATGGAGGGCGAGGAGGCGGATCTTAGAAGTTCTCCCTGGCTCTATCAGGAGAAGGGACTCCTGGTGCGCCGGATCGGTTTTCCGGCGGTGCTGGGGCTCGAAGAAGTGAGATTGGTTCGCGATCGGGAGGGTTCTATGGTCCCGGAGAGTCATATCTATCTGGGAGATCTTTTGGACCTTACCGAAAGGCGCCTGACCCTGAAGGGGCCTTTGAGTTTTCGGGGGGCGAACCTTTATCAGACTCAGGACTGGGGGTACGTGCTGGAGTTTCTTCTGCTCCGTCCGGGGGAACCGCACCGGCGTATGTTCTATTTTGCCCAGCCCCGGAGGGATGGGACCCCTCCCTTTTCCGTTCAGGGAGCCTTTCTGGATACCGGATATAAGCTCCGGATAGAATTTTATCCGGATATGATGCACCGGGATTCCTGGCGGCTCCGGCTTCCCGGAGCCAGGGTGACCTTCGAACGGGATGGTCGGCGGTTGTTTTCCGGCTGGGTGCTCTATTCCCAGCGGGTAAGGTTGGGGGAGGACGGATTCTATTTTGCGGGTATCTCCCGGTGGACGGCCTTTATCCTCACCGCTGATCAGGGAGAGCCGATCCTTTACACCGGCTTCGTGCTCACCATCCTGGGGGGGTTTCTTCTTTACGGGGCGATCTTCCGGTGGGGAGAAAAGAGATGAGCGTTCTTCAGGTGGAGGCCACCCTTTCCTGGGTAATGGTTCTGCTCTATGCCCTTTCCTTTGTGGGGTTTGCGGCGGGAATCTTCTGGGAAAAATGGAGAAGGCCGGCTCTGCTGGTCCTGGTGGCGGCCTTTGTCCTCCATACGATTTTGCTGGCCTGGCGATGGTATGAGGTGGCCCACGGTCCCTATGTAACCCGATACGAGGTTTTTTCCTCCAACGCCTGGACCATTGTTGGGCTTTATCTGTTGGTGGGGTGGCGCTGGCGGGACTGGTTGCGCTTCGGGGTCGGACCCTCCGGAGCGGCCCTTCTTTTTCTCCTTCTGGCTCTGGAACGATACGAGCGGGTTCCCGGAATACCCACCGCCTACCATTACTTCTGGCTGGCGGTACATATTATTTTTACTAAGCTGGCTCTGGCCTCCATTTTTATCGCCGTAGGAGCGGCTCTGGTGGTGCTCTTTAAGGGGGAGGAGAGTCGGGCCAGGGAGTTTATTTTTCGTTTTACCGGCCTGGCCCTGTGTTTCTGGACCGTTTCGGTGGCCGCGGGTTCGGTGTGGGCGCATATTCGCTGGGGGCGTTTCTGGGGCTGGGACCCTATAGAGACCTGGTCGCTCGTGGTCTGGCTGGGGCTGGGCATAAGTCTTCATCTTCAGAAGACCCTGGGCTGGCGAGGAAGACGTGCGGCCTGGCTTACCCTGGGCATGGCCTTTCTTTTTGTGTTCGTTCTGGTATTGCTTCCCTTCTTTACCCGGACCCTTCACACCATGTATCTTCTGGGAGGCAGGGGTTGAGGGAATTATTCTTTTTGCTGGCCGCCTTTTTCCACGATCTGGCCACCGGATTCTGGCTGGCCTGCTTCTTTTTGCTTCCATTAGTAAAGGATAACCCCGGAGCCAGAGGCTTTCTCCGTCAGGCCCTGGTGGTTTCCTTTCTGCTGATCGTCCTTACCGGTGTTCCCCGTTTTCTGGAGCTCAGGCGGTCTTCGCCTTCACCGCTTAAAAGGAGGTTTCTCCTCCTCAAGCACCTTATCCTGATTCCTCTTCTGATAGGAGGAACTCTTTGGGTCCGGTTTTTTTAAATTTCTTGGGGGATGCCGTTCTTTGGGGTTAAAATGGTTAAAAAGGAAATAATCCTGACGGAGGCCCCGAGCGAATAAAAAAACGGAGGGTGGAGGGATGGGTAAAATCCGGCCGGGAATGATCGTATGGATAATAGGGTTGTTTTTTTTGTTGGCTTCGGGGGAGGCCCGGGGCGGGGGATATCTTTCCTCGGCTCACGGAAACAGCGGGTACGGAGTAAAACGCCAGGCTATTCCGGCCTCCACCGGCAACTGTCTGCACTGCCACGAGATGCACGCCAGCCTTAACGGCACCGAACCCCCTCCGCAGGATAACGGTCCGCATCCCTTCTCCCTCTTCTCTCCGGGATACGTTTCCCAGACCGATATCTTCTGCTTGAAGTGTCATGATGGGACCACCGCGATTTCGAGCCGGGTCATCAATAATTATTTTTATGCCTATCGGGCCGGTGGAGACACCAATCTCGGATTGGTGAACAATATTAAAGACATGGTTACCATCAATCTTGTGGCGGGCAGTCACACCATCGTCTCCGCTCACGATATGGGAAAGGTGCTCAATTTTATCTGTGATTCCACCCGTGGGTGGGGTTTTTCCTGCGATACGCCTCCGTGTGTGGGCTGTCATAATCCCCATTATGTACAGAGGGACGAAAAGACGGCCAGCAGCCGGGGATGGCTGGTGAGTCGTCCCAGCACGCACGGGACTTCCAATTATCTGTGGGGAGATGAGAGCGGAGAGAAGATGAGGGATTTTGCCGGGGCCCTTACCTATCAGGCCCCTTACCGGTACGGAAGCAACAGCACCTATGAACCGGATGGTTCCCTTACCTATGATGGCTCCAATCTTACCGATTTTCCGGATTTCTGCCTGGATTGTCACGGCCAGAAGGCCATAACCAATTACGGAGTGAGGAAGATAGACTGGTCTTCTACCGGGGACAAACACGGACTGGCTTCGGCGGATAACGGCACCATTTTGCGGCCGCCCTATGATCCGGATAACCCTACCGGGAAATATGTCCTTTCCTGTCTGGATTGTCACGAACCCCACGGGTCCTTCAATCTCATGCTTATCCGTTCCGAGGTGAACGGAGAGGAACTGGAGGGGGACATCACCGACAACGCCTCTACACAATGGGGGTATCTATGCCGGCGGTGTCACAAGGACGATTATCTGGCTGACTGGGGTACCAGACAGGTAAACAAGTGGATGTATGCTCATCATCAAGACGCAGATGCTCCTTATCGTGGCCCCCTGAGTAATTGTGATTGTCATGGCGGTCAGGGGCCCCCTTCGGAGCACCCTATACCCTGCGCCGAGTGCCATTATCACGGTGGAGTGGATAACGGTCAGGTAAGCATAGTAACCGGCCGTAAGACCTTTTAAGTTTTTAGGAGATTTTGTGGTCATCTTTGGATAGTTTTTTCTTAAGAATATTCTTAAGATGGTGCATAGAACTAAGATTTTTGTTTATCACTTTAAGTTTTAGGTTGAGAGGCCGGGATGCCGGAGATAAAAAAGGGAGATAAGAGATCTTCTGGAAAGGTATCTGATTGAGGAAAGAAGGGAAGAGATATATCGAAACTATCAGGAAAGTCTTGAGGAGTTGAAAAGAGGAGAGATAGAATTTTGCGATAGAGATTTTTTCCGCGTATTCTGCGGGAACATCCAGAGGCGCGATGGGAGAATATATGGAAACGGAGGTAAAAGATGCAAACCGTGAGGTTTAACGAACTGATCGAGATCATAAGGTCTCTTTCTTTTGAGGAAAAAAGGGAGATAAGAGATCTTCTGGAAAGGTATCTGATTGAGGAAAGAAG
>DRMH01000108.1 GCA_011322625.1 Thermosulfurimonas dismutans
CCCAGCTTAAAAAACGGAATGTGGATACCTTTCTCTCCCGGGTAAAACGTCTGGAGAAACACCTTCCCGGGGAAAAACTGCTCCTCCTGGTTACCTATCAAACCTCTCCCCAGGTGGAGCGCTACGTAGAGGAAAAAGGACTTAAGCTTTATTATTCTTACCAATTTCCAATATAATCTGATATCCTCAGATTCCTTATCAGGGAGGGCAAGATGGGGCTTACCGTGGCGGAAAAGATTATCGAGCGGCATCTGGTTTCCGGAAGTCTCAAGCGGGGCGAGCCCATCGCCATCCGCATCGACCAGACTCTTACCCAGGATGCCACCGGCACCATGGCCTATCTTGAGTTTGAATCCATCGGGATCGACCGGGTGCGCACCGAGCTTTCCGTTTCCTATGTGGATCACAATATCCTTCAGACCGACTTCCGCAACGCCGACGACCATCGGTTTCTTCAGACCGTGGCCGCCCGCTACGGGATCTGGTTTTCGCGTCCGGGAAACGGGATCTGCCATCAGGTGCACCTGGAACGATTCGCGAAACCCGGAAAAACCCTCCTCGGCTCCGACAGCCACACCCCCACCGCCGGGGGCTGCGGGATGATCGCCATCGGGGCAGGGGGCCTGGATGTGGCCATGGCTATGGCCGGGGAACCCTTCCACCTCATCATGCCCAGGATCGTGGGGGTTCATCTTACGGGAAAACTTCCCCCCTGGGTTTCGGCCCGGGACGTGGCCCTCTGGCTCTTGCGCAAACTTACGGTAAAGGGCGGGCTGGGAAAGATCCTGGAATACTTCGGCCCCGGAGTGAAGGAGCTTTCCGTCCCGGATCGGGCCACCATCGCCAATCTGGGGACAGAAATGGGGGCCACCACCAGTGTGTTCCCTTCGGACGAGGTCACCCGGGCCTGGCTTTACGCCCAGGGCCGGGAGGGAGACTTCGAGGAGATCGTTGCCGACGAGGACGCCCGCTACGATGAGGTGATCGAGCTCGATCTTTCGACCCTTGAACCCCTTGCGGCCTGCCCCTCCTCACCGGACAACGTGAAACCCGTCTCCGAGATCGCCGGCCGCCCGGTGGCCCAGGTGATCATCGGCTCCTGCGCCAACTCCTCGCTGCGCGATCTTCTGGTGGTGGCCGAGGTCCTGGCTCGCTATCCGGTGCACCGGGAGACCTGTCTGGAAATAAATCCGGGGTCTCTTCAGGTGGTGGAAAATCTCGAGGCCCTTTCGGCCTTTCGCAAACTGGTCCACGGCGGGGCCCGGATCCATCAGTGCGGTTGCCTGGGCTGCATCGGCATGGGCCAGGCCCCGCCCACCGAGGCCGTCTCCCTTCGCACCTTCACCCGTAACTTCCCCGGCCGCTCGGGCACCCGTCCGGACTATGTCTATCTGGTCTCACCGGAGACCGCGGTGGCCTCGGCGGTGCGCGGGGTGATCACCGACCCCCGGGAGCTGGGCGATTATCCGGAGATCAAGCTCCCCGAAAAATTCATTCTGAACGATACCCTGCTCGTGCCTCCACTTCCGGAAAAAGAAGCCCGGAAGGTGGAGATCATCCGCGGGCCGAACATCGTTCCCCTTCCCAGGTTCGATCCTCTCCCGGATGACCTTGAGGGGGAGATCCTCCTTAAGGTGGGGGACAACATCACCACCGACCACATCATGCCCGCCGGGGCCAGGATCCTTCCCTTAAGGAGCAATCTTCCGGCCATAAGCGAATACGTGTTCTCGGCCCTGGATCCGGAATTCTCAAAGAAGGCTTTGGCCTTAAAGGAAAAGGGAATTGCGGTGGTCATCCTGGGGGGTGAAAACTACGGGCAGGGTTCCTCCCGGGAGCACGCGGCCCTTGCCCCGCGATACCTCGGGGTGCGCCTTAAGATTGCCAAGAGCTTTGCCCGTATCCACAAGGCCAATCTGGTAAACTTCGGGATCCTTCCGGTGGTCCTGGAGAATCCCGCGGACTACGACCGGCTTTCCCCGGGGGATAGGATTCGGGTTTCCGGCCTGCGTCGGGCCCTTTCCGAAGGGGCCACGCGTCTCGTTCTCGAGGTTTCCGGGAAGGGTGAGATCCCCGTACGGGTGGAGCTCACCGAGCGCGAGCGCCGGATAATTCTTGCCGGAAGTCTCCTTAACCTGGTGCGGTCGTGAGGTTCCGTCTCCTGGTCCTGGTTCTGGCGCTGGCCGGCCTCGGGCTCTTTTTCTTTAATCCCGCGGTGAAACTATATACCGATTATCTGTGGTATCGGGATCTGGGGTACGCCCGGGTTCTCCTGCTTCAACTCAAGACCCAGGGATTCCTGGCCCTGGGTGTGGGGCTGGTGGTAGGAGTACTCTTTTATTTTCACGGGATCCTGGTACATCGCTGGGCCGGACGGAACGCCTTCTGGTCCCAGTACCTGGATCCACGTCTGACCCGGATTCTTTCCCAGAAGTTCCGTTTTCTCCTGCGATTCTCCTCCCTTTTGCTGGGTTTTATCTTCGGACTCGCCGCCCAGACCTTCTGGCAGGAATTCCTCCTCTTCTGGAAGGGACAGTCCTTCGGGTTGCGAGATCCTCTGCTTTCCCTGGATATCGGTTTTTACGTTTTCAAGCTTCCCTTTTTGCGTTATCTGGGGGATACCGCCCTGGCGATCTGGCTCTTCCTCTTTATTACCGGGGTTCTCCTCTTCGTCGGGACCGGACACGTATCCCCGGGAAGCCGCTTTCGTCCCACCCTCTCTCCAGTGTTCAGAAGATACCTGGCGGTGATGCTGGCCCTCTTTTTCCTGCGTCTGGCCTATGATCTTTTTCTGGATCGTGCGGATCTTCTTTTTGATGAACGAGGGGTGGTCTTCGGGGCGGGCTACACCGAGGCCCGGGTGGTGCTTCCGGCGCTCAATGCCATGGTGTTTCTTTCCCTGCTGGCTTCGATCCTTGCGGCCCTTTTCGTATTGCGCCCCCGCAGGGAGATCCTCCTGGGGCTGGTTCTGGGTTACGGACTCCTCTATTTCCTGGGGCTGCGTCTTCTGCCGGATCTGGTGCATCGGTATGTGGTTCAACCCAACGAGCTGGATAAGGAAAAGACCTATATCGGTTACGAGATCCGTTATACTCGCAGGGCCTATGGCCTGGAGAAGGTGGTGGAAAAGCCCTTCCGCTTCGGCAAACCCCTTACCTATCGGGATATCCAGCGCAATTCCCTTACGGTAAAAAATATCCGCCTGTGGGATCATCAGCCCCTGCTGGAGACCTACAGCCAGATTCAGGAGATTCGCACCTATTATCGCTTCGTGTCCGTGGATAACGACCGTTACCCCCTGAACGGGGAACTGCGACAGGTCATGCTCTCGGCCCGGGAACTTTCCTACCGGGATCTCCCCAGCAAGTCCTGGATCAATCTCCACCTCATCTATACGCACGGTTACGGTCTGACCCTGGGTGTGGTGAACCAGGTCTCTCCGGAAGGGCTTCCGGTGCTCCTCATCAAGGACATTCCTCCGCGCTCCTCCATCGACCTGCGGGTGACCCGTCCGGAGATCTACTTCGGAGAGCTCACCGATACCTATGCGGTGGTGAACACCCGGCTCAAGGAATTCGATTATCCGGCCGGGGAAAAGAACGTCTATACCAGTTATCACGGACGCACCGGGGTGAGGGTGGGGGGTCTGTTTCGGCGTCTTCTTTTTGCCTACCGTTTCGGAACCAGCAAGTTTCTCTTCTCCCGGGATATCCTTTCCGATAGCCGGATTCTCTATTACCGAAATGTACTGGAGAGGGTCCAGCGTCTGGTTCCCTTCCTGCGGGTGGACACCGATCCCTATCTGGTGATCGGGAAGGATGGCCGTCTCTTCTGGTTCGTGGATCTTTACACCGTTTCCGACCGGTTCCCCTATTCCCGTCGCCTCCGGGGCCTGGGCAACTATGTACGCAATTCGGCCCTGGCGGTGGTGGATGCCTATCACGGTACGGTAAACTTTTACCTTAAGGACCCCACCGATCCCATGATCCGGACCTATCAGAGGATTTTCGGCCTCTTCAGGCCCCTTTCCGACCTGCGAGAGGATCTGCGGCGGCATATCCGTTATCCGCACTGGCTATTTTCCCTTCAGGCCCGGCTCTATACCCGCTATCACATGACCGACCCGCGGGTCTTTTACAATCAGGAAGACCTCTGGGAGATCCCCAAGAGCCCCAGGGACCCGCGACGCTATATCCGGGCCTATTACACCATTATGCGTCTTCCCGGGGAGCACGAAGCGGAGTTCATCCTCATGGTGCCCTTTACCCCGGCCAAAAAGAACAACCTTTCGGCCTGGATGTGCGTACGCTGCGACCCCGAACACTACGGCGAGATGCTGGTTTACCGTTTTCCCAAGCAGACCCTGGTCTATGGCCCGCAGCAGATCGAATCGCGCATCAATCAGGACCCGGAGATCTCCCGGCAGCTTTCCCTCTGGGATCAGCGGGGAAGCCGGGTCATCCTGGGGACCCTCCTGGTGATCCCTATCGAGGGGAACCTCCTTTATGTGCAGCCCCTTTATCTCAAATCCGAGACCGGACAGATCCCGGAGTTGAAGAGGGTCATCGTGGCCTACAGGAACCGTATCGTGATGGCCAAGAATCTGGAGGAAGCCCTGGGGGAACTTTTCGCGTCTTCGATAGAGAAGGTTTCGGCTTCCGCGGTTCAGGCTTCGCAAGCCCTGCAAGCCGCCGGTACCGGGATGGAAAGGTTGCATGAACTCTATCGTCGGGCCGAGGAGGCCCTGCGCCGGGGAGATCTTGAGGAATTCGGGAAACTGTGGAAAGAATTGGGAGAGGCCCTGGGGCAGTGAGGAAATACTTTTTGATCCTCTCGGTGGGAATAGTCCTCGCCTTTTCCCCGGTCCGGGCGGCGGAATCCGTTTTTA
>DRMH01000109.1 GCA_011322625.1 Thermosulfurimonas dismutans
AGAGGAGGTAAGAGATGTCCAAGCCGAAGTTTGAGCGTAAGAAGCCGCATTTGAATGTGGGGACGATAGGGCATATTGATCATGGGAAATCGACGTTGACGAGTGCGATAACGAAGGTGTTATCGACGAAGGGGTTAGCGGAGTACATTCCGTTTGAGAACATAGACAAGGCGCCGGAGGAGAGGCAGAGGGGGATAACGATTCAGCTGGCGCATGTGGAGTATGAGACGGAGAAGAGGCATTATGCGCACGTGGATTGTCCCGGGCATGCGGACTATATCAAGAACATGATCACGGGAGCGGCGCAGATGGACGGTTCGATATTGGTGGTGGCGGCTACGGATGGTCCGATGCCGCAGACGCGGGAGCACATATTGTTGGCGAGGCAGGTGAACGTGCCGGCGATAGTGGTGTTTATGAACAAGGTGGACATGGTGGATGATGAGGAGTTATTGGACCTGGTGGAGTTAGAGGTGAGGGAGTTGTTGACGAAGTATGGGTATGATGGTGACAATGTGCCGGTGATAAGGGGTAGTGCGTTGAAGGCTTTGGAGTGTGGTTGTGGGAAGGAGGATTGCAAGTGGTGTGGGCCGATTTGGGAGTTGATGAAGGCGGTGGACGAGTACATACCGGAGCCGGTGAGGGAGGTGGACAAGCCGTTTTTGATGCCGATAGAGGATGTATTTTCGATTAGCGGTCGAGGGACGGTGGTGACGGGGAAGGTAGAGAGGGGGGTACTCAGGCCTGGGGATGAGGTAGAGATAGTGGGTTTGAGGCCGACGGTGAAGACGGTGGCCACGAGTGTGGAGATGTTTAGGAAGATACTGGATGAGGCGTTGCCTGGGGATAACATAGGGGTGTTGTTGAGGGGTGTAGGGAAGGATGAGGTAGAGAGGGGTCAGGTATTGGCGCAGCCTGGGAGTATAACGCCGCACCGGAGGTTTAAGGCGGAGGTATATGTATTGAAGAAGGAGGAGGGAGGTAGGCACACGCCGTTTTTTAATGGGTATCGTCCGCAGTTTTATTTTCGGACGACGGATGTTACTGGGGTGGTGAAGCTGCCGGAGGGGGTGGAGATGGTGATGCCAGGGGACAATGTGGAGTTGGAGGTGGAGTTGATCAAGCCGGTGGCGATGGAGGAGGGTTTGAGGTTTGCGATACGGGAAGGTGGCCGGACGGTGGGAGCCGGGGTGGTCACCAAGATTCTGGAATAAAGAGGGTGGGCGAGGAAGGTCATGGTACCGACGCAGAAGATACGTATAAAGCTTAAGGCCTTTGATCATAAGGTTCTGGATCGCTCGGTGGCGGAGATAGTGCGCACGGCCCGGGATACCGGGGCCAGGGTGGTGGGGCCTATTCCTCTTCCCACCAAGATCAGTCGCTGGACGGTGCTTCGGTCTCCGCATATTGACAAGAACTCGCGGGAGCAGTTCGAGATTCGCACGCACAAGCGCCTGCTGGATATACTCGAACCCACGCAGCAGACCATAGATGCCCTCATGCAGCTTGAGCTTCCGGCCGGAGTGGAAGTGGAGATCAAGCTTTAATAGGAGTTGGAGCCATGATAGTGGAAGGCCTGATCGGAAGAAAACTGGGCATGACCCGGATCTTCAACGAGGCCGGGGAGGTGATACCGGTAACGGTGCTGGAGGTCGGTCCCTGTACGGTGGTTCAGGTGAAGACCGTGGAGACCGACGGCTACAATGCGGTTCAGCTGGGTTTTATGCCCAGGAAGCTCACCAAGTTTAACAAGCCCATGCGGGGTCATTTTTTGAAAGCGGGTCTGGACCACGGGTTTTATATCCTGCGGGAGTTTCGGGTGGAGGATGCCTCCCAGTTCAAGCCTGGGCAGGTTTTGACCCTGGAGAGCCTGGGGGTGGAGAAAGGGATCCGGGTGGACGTTACAGGGAAAAGCAAGGGGCGCGGGTTTACCGGGGCCATTAAGCGCTGGGGGTTCAGCCGGCAACCCATGAGTCACGGTGCCAAACAGGTGCATCGGAAGCCCGGGTCCTCCGGTCCCAGTACCTTTCCGGGCAGGGTGATCAAGGGTAAAAAGATGCCCGGACATTACGGGAACGAGACGGTGACGGTAAAGAACCTCCTGGTGGCGGAGGTTATTCCGGATAAGAATCTCCTTCTGGTGAAGGGAGCGGTTCCTGGCTGGCCCAATGGCTGGGTGATGGTGTATTTCAAGTAAGGGGTAGAGGCCATGCCGAAGGTGGATGTCTATAACAGTCAGAAGGAAAAAGTGGGAGAGGTAGAGCTTCCCGAGGATATTTATGCCGTGCCGGTGAAGGTGGGGCTGTTGCATGAGGTGGTGCGGTGGCAGCGGGCGCGCTGGCGGGCGGGCACGGCCTGCACCAAGACCCGGGGCGAGGTGCGGGGTGGCGGGCGCAAGCCCTGGCCTCAGAAGCACACCGGGCGGGCCCGTCAGGGTTCCATCCGGGCGCCCCACTGGGTGGGTGGAGGCGTGGTTTTCGGCCCCAAGCCCCGGAGTTACGAGTTCAAGCTTAATAAGAAGGTGCGGCGGCTGGCGCTGAAGATGGCCCTTTCCAATCGTGTGGCGGTGGGAAATGTATATGTGGTCACCGACTTCGGTCTGGATGATCGGCCCAAGACCAAGAAGTTTCTGGAGTTTCTGAATCGTTTCGGGACTCAGAACGCCCTGGTGGTGGTGCCGGAGCGGGATCTGGTGGCGGAGTATAGTGCCCGGAACCTTCCCAAGGTGAAGGTGCTCGCGGTGGAAGGACTTAATGTTTACGATATACTGGATCACGAATATCTCATCCTTAAGCAGGATGCTTTACCCAAAATCGAGGAAAGGTTAAGGAGAGCCCGATGAGTGTGGCCAAGGATCCGCGACAGATTATTTTGGCGCCGGTGATTACGGAAAAATCCATGTGGCTCAAGGAGAAGTACAATCAGGTCACCTTCTGGGTGCATCCCGAGGCCAATAAGATCGAGATTCGCAGGGCGGTGGAGGATCTCTTTAAGGTGAAGGTGGAGAAGGTGCAGACCATGCGGGTGAAGGGTAAGCCCAAGGGCCGGTGGCCGCGGGAGGGGCGCAGGTCGCTCCGCAAGAAGGCCATCGTGAAGCTGGCGCCTGGGCATAGCATAGAATTCTTCGAGACGGTGTGAGGTGAGTCATGCCGATCAAAAAATGTAAGCCGACCTCGCCGGGACGCAGGTTTCAGACCTATCTGGTGGATCCGGAGCTTTCCAAGAAGGATCCGGAGAAATCGCTGGTTGAGCCTCTGAAGAAGACCGGGGGTCGGAACTGCTACGGGCGTATTACCGTACGGCATCGGGGCGGCGGGCACAAGCGGCTTTATCGCATCATCGATTTCAAGCGAGACAAAGACGGGGTTCCGGCCAAGGTGGTGGCCCTGGAGTATGATCCCAATCGCTCGGCCAATATTGCTCTTCTTCAGTATGCCGATGGAGAGAAGCGTTACATCCTGGCTCCGGTGGGGCTCAAGGTGGGAGACGTGGTGATGAGCGGGGAGAATGTGGAGGTCAAGGTAGGGAACTGCATGCCGCTCAAGAACATTCCGGTGGGTACGGTGGTGCACAATGTGGAGCTTCGGCCGGGCAAGGGCGGGCAGCTGGCCCGGGCCGCCGGGGCCTTCGCCCAGGTGCTGGGTAAGGACGGGCACTATGTGCACCTGAGGCTTCCCTCGGGTGAGATCCGAATGGTGCACGAACGCTGTCGGGCCACCATCGGGCAGGTGGGGAATCTGGACTGGGAGAACGTGGTTCTGGGTAAGGCCGGTCGTTCGCGCTGGCTGGGAAGGAGACCCCGGGTGCGCGGAGTGGCCATGAACCCGGTGGATCACCCCATGGGCGGTGGAGAGGGGCGTACCCACGGCGGGCGTCATCCCTGTTCGCCTTGGGGGCAGCTGGCCAAGGGGCTTAAGACCCGGGGTAAGAAGCCCTCGGATAAGTTCATAATTCGTCGTCGGAAAGGTTAGGGGGTGAATTAGAGATGCCACGTTCCAAGAAGAAGGGGCCTTTTGTGGATGAGCACCTGATGAAGAAGGTGCTCAAGGCCAAGGAGACCGGAGACAAGAAGGTCATCAAGACCTGGAGTCGGCGTTCCACCATCGTTCCGGAGATGGTGGGCCTTACCTTTGCCGTGCATAATGGGCACAAGTTTATTCCGGTCTATGTGACCGAGAACATGGTGGGGCATAAGCTGGGTGAGTTTGCCCCCACCCGGACCTTTCGCGGGCATGCTGGAGACAAGGGCAAGGTGAAGGGGAAAAAGAGGTAAGGGGTAAGCTATGGAGGCCAGAGCGGTTGCCAGGTATGTGAGGATATCGCCTTACAAGGCGCGGCCGGTGATTGATCTTATTCGGGGTAAGGATGTGCAGGAGGCGCTTCAGATTCTGGAGTTTACCCCCAAAAAGGCCGCGCGGATTATAAAGAAGGTGCTGGAGAGCGCCATTGCCAATGCTGAACACAATTACAACATGGATCCGGATCGGTTGTATGTGAAGCGGGCCTATGTGGATGAGGGGCCGCGGTGGAAGCGGATCTGGCCGCGGGCCTGGGGTAGGGCCAGTCGGATCCTCAAGCGCACCAGTCATATCACCATTGTGGTGGAAGAAAAGATTTAAGGAGGGAGGGCCTTGGGTCAGAAGGTAAATCCCATAGGGTTGAGGATCGGGATTACGCGAACCTGGGATTCGCGGTGGTTCGGCAAGGGTAAGGAGTTCGCCGAAGCGGTAAAGGAAGACTATGAGATTCGTAAACATATCAAGAGCCGCCTGAAACATGCGGGTATTCCGCGCATTGAGATCGAACGGGCGGCCAACCGGGTGCGGATTATCATTCACTCGGCCCGCCCCGGGATTGTGATCGGGAAAAAGGGTGCGGAGATAGAGAAATTGAAGCAGGAGCTGGCCCGGATCACCGGAGGCAAGGAGATAGTTATCGATATTGTGGAGGTCAGGCGGCCGGAGCTTGAGGCCCAGCTGGTGGCCGAAAATATCGCCGTGCAGCTGGAGCGGCGGGTGAGTTTTCGGCGGGCCATGAAACGGGCGGTGGCGCTGGCGCTGCGTTTCGGGGCGCAGGGGATTCGGGTGCAGTGCAAGGGGCGACTCGGAGGAGCGGAGATTGCGCGCAAGGAATGGTATCGTGAGGGCCGGGTGCCTCTTCATACCCTGCGGGCGGATATCGATTACGGGTTCGCCGAGGCCCTCACCAAATACGGGGTGATCGGGGTCAAGGTCTGGATCTTTAAGGGCGAGGTGCTGCCGGAAAAGGGCGGGGTCGGAGAGGCCCTGACTATATAGAGAGGGGTTTGAGCCATGCTTTTGCAGCCGAGGAAGGTTAAGTATCGGAAGATGCAGAAGGGCCGGGTGCGGGGCAAGGCCACCCGGGGATGTGCGGTGGAGTTCGGAGAATTCGGGCTCAAGGCCCTGGAGGGCGGGTGGCTTACGGCCCAGCAGATCGAGGCCGGCCGTGTGGCCATCGTGCGCTGTGCCCGGAAGGGAGCCAAAGTCTGGATCCGGGTCTTTCCGGATAAACCCATCACCAAGAAGCCGGCCGAAACCCGGATGGGTAAGGGAAAGGGTTCGGTGGAAGGCTGGGTGGCGGTGATCAAGCCCGGGCGGATCATTTACGAGATCGAGGGAGTTCCGGAGGAGGTGGCACGGGAGGCTTTAAAGCTAGCGGCGGATAAGTTGCCTTTTAAATGTAAAATAGTTTCCCGGGAGGACCGGCTATGAAGGCCAGCGAACTGCGGGAGCTCTCCATACCGGAGCTCAAGGAGAAATTGCGGGAGTTGCGGGAGGAGCTTTTTAACCTGCGATTTCAGAAGACCATTCATCAACTGGAGAATCCCATGCGGATCCGGCAGGTGAAGCGGGATATTGCGCGGGTGCTTACGGTCATCCGGGAAAAAGAACTAAATCTCCGTTAAGAAGGGCGAGCCATGGGGAAGAGAAAGGAATATATCGGGGTGGTGGTCAGTAATAAGATGGACAAAACCGTGGTGGTGATGGTGGAGCGTCTGGTGCAGCATCCTCTGTACAAGAAGTATATAAAGCGCCGGAAGAAATTCATGGCGCACGACGAACACAATGCCTGCGAGATAGGGGATCGGGTCCTGATCGAGGAGACCCGGCCTCTTTCCCGGCACAAACGCTGGCGGGTGAAGAAGATCCTGGAGCGGGCCCCCAAGCTGGAGGCGGCCGGAGCCGAATCTCCGGGGGAGGTTAGTTAGCCATGATTCAGCAGGAAACCATGCTCAATGTGGCGGACAATTCCGGGGCCAAGAAGATCATGTGCATCCGGGTGCTCGGGGGCTCCGGAAGACGTTATGCCCGCATCGGGGATGTAATCGTGGCCTCGGTAAAGGAGGCCCTGCCCAACTCTAAGGTCAAGGAAGGAGACGTGGTGCGGGCGGTGGTGGTGCGCACGCGAAAGGAGCAGCCGCGCAGAGACGGAACCACCATCCGGTTCGAGGAGAATGCGGCGGTGCTCATCAATCAGTACGGGGAGCCCATCGGGACCCGTATTTTCGGGCCGGTGGGGCGTGAGCTCCGGGCCAAGGGATTTATGAAGATAATTTCGCTGGCGCCGGAAGTTCTTTAAGGGGAGAGGTTGGGGATGTTTTTCAAGAGAGCCAAAAGAAAGCTTCCGAAACCGCATGAGGCTAAA
>DRMH01000110.1 GCA_011322625.1 Thermosulfurimonas dismutans
CTACGAATATGAATGCGAGGGTTGCGGAAGGCATCTGGAGGTGTGGCAGAAAATTACCGATGAGCCCCTTACCACCTGTGAGGTATGCGGGGGAAAACTTCATAAACTCATAAGTCAAAGCTCCTTCATCCTCAAGGGCTCGGGATGGTACGTCACGGATTACGCTCGGAAGGGCCAGAATGATCAAAAGGACGGGAAAAAGGCCGAGAACCGGTCCTCCGAAAGCAAGGACAAGAAATAGTGTTCTATGACGAAATCATCTATCTCTTTCTGGCCCTGATTCTATGGGGAAGCTGGCCCAAAGCACCGGTCCTTCCCCTGGGCCTTCTCGGTCTTCTTTTTCTGGGTAAGGACCTTCTATGGTTCCTCTTTCTCCATCGGTATCTCTCCGGGGCCCGTGATTCCTTAAGTTTTACCCTCCGCCAGCAGAGACTCCCCCGGCTGGCCCTGCTCTTCTTCTTCGTGGATATAGCCCTCCTGGGGATCCCGCAAAGGCTTCCCGGGGATCTCTGGGCCCTGCTCTTTTATCTGCACTATCTTCTTCCGGCCTGGTATCTGGTGGGCCGATACGAAAAAAGGGCTTATCTGGAGGGCCTTCCCCCGGGAAAATATCTCCTTTCCCAGTTACGTCTCTTCCTGCCGGCACTTCTGCCCTGGTTTCTGGCCTTAGCGGGTTTCGAGGTCCTGGAAGCCCTATGGCCGGGCCTGCCGGATTATGTGCTGTGGCCGGCCATTCTCGGCCTGCTGGTCATCCTTTTCCCCTATCTGGCGGTACGGATCTGGCCTACCCGGCCCTTTCCGGCCTCCCATCTACGCCATAGCATCGAGAGCTATCTTCGGGACCAGGGCATTAGGGTGGGGGAAATCTTTCTCTGGTTACCTTTCGGGGGCCGGGTGCTGACCGCCGGAATCCTGGGAGCCTTTCCCCCCTTCCGTTATCTTTTGATCTCCCCGGCCCTCCTGGCCGCCCTGGAGGAAGACGAGGTCCTTTCGGTGGTGGCCCACGAGGCCGGACACGTGAAAAGACACCACCTCCTGTGGCTATTCCTCTTTCTGGCCGTATTCGTGGTCCTGATCTATGGAATGCTGGAGCCGTCCTGGTTCCTGTTCCTAGCCCTTTTTCCGCGTCCGGAATGGCTTCTCACCCAGGAATTTCGCCCGCAACTGTGGCCGGAGATCCTGCTGGCCCTTTCCCTGGCCGCTGCGGTCATCCTCTATTTCCGTTATTTTGTGGGATATTTCCTGCGCAACTTCGAACGCCAGGCCGATCTCTATGCCCTGGAATCCCTGGGCTCGGCCCGGGGGATAATCTCCTCCCTGGAAAAGATCGCGGCCCTTTCCGGTCTCCGTCAGGCCCCGAGCTGGCATCACTACAGTCTGGCCGAACGCATCACCTTCCTTTATGAGGCCTCCAGGCATCCGGAACTGATTCGCCGACATCATCAAAACCTGAGACGCCTCAAGCTCCTCTTCCTGGCTACCGCTATCCTTCTCTTTTCCGGTACCTCTCTTCTGAACCGGGGGAGTCTGAGAAAGAAGGCCATGGCCAATCTGGTGCGCGGGGTGGAGACCCGGGCCGGAAATAACCCCGAACTCCTGAGGGCCCTGGGAGATTATCTGCTCTCCCATCAGCAGGAAAAACTGGCCGTGGAGGTTTATACCAGGGCCCTGCGTAAGGCCCCTGATGATCCCTGGCTTTTGAACAACCTGGCCTGGGTGCTCTTGACCGCCCGCGACCCGGAGGTGCGCAACCCTCTCCTGGCCCTGAAACTGGCCCGGAGAGCCGCCCGGCATCTGGGCGCTCCGGAAATTCTGGACACCCTGGCTGAAGCCTATTCCCAGAATCGAAAGCCCGAGGAAGCCTGTTTCTGGGCCTCCGAAGCCCTGGAAAAGGCCCGACGCCGGGCCAAGAAAAACCTATCCTATTATCGAAAACGCCGGCGCAAACTCTGTAGCCATGCTTCGTCCTCCCCATAAACGTTATCATCATCTCCATCTCTACGCTTTTTCCGGGACCCATCCCGCCCTGCGGGACCTCCCGGATCCCGATTTTATCGGGTGCTGGGAGGAAGAGGACCTCACCGTGCTCTTTTTCCACCGGGAAAAACCCGAACTCCCCTCCTGGGTGGAAAAGAACTTCGGGTTATCCTTTGAGCTCTCGGCCCGCGTCCCTTTTGAGGAGTGGGGAGAGGGGCGTCAGGACCTGAAACCCTTTCGCGTGGGCTCCCTCACCTTCACCCCGGTGTGGGACCCTCAACCCGGGGCCCTTCTCTATGACCCGGGGGTGGTCTTCGGAAGCGGACGCCACCCCACCACCCGCCTGATGCTTCAAGCCCTCTGGGAATTGTGGAACCATAAGGGCCCCTTTCGGGAGGTATGGGATCTGGGGTGCGGAAGCGGTCTTCTCACCCTGGCTGCGGCCAAACTCGGGGCCCGGGTCCGGGCCGTGGATCGCAATCCTCTCTGCGTCCGCCTCACCCGCCACAACCTCTCCCTCAACCGTCTGGATGCAGAGGTAAAGGAGGGCGACATCCGGGAGTTTCTCCCCTTAGAGGCCGATCTGGTCCTGGCCAATCTCTATAAGGGGTTATTGCTGGATCTCCTGGGATTGCCCTCCTTTCAGCGGGCACGGTATTATCTCCTTTCCGGATTTAACACCACCATGGAAAAGGAGATACGGATGGCCCTGGAAGCCGGGCCTTTTAAGATCTTAAAACGTTACCAGAAGGAGGGCTGGGTGTGTCTGGTTATCCGGAAGAGCTGATCCTTTGCGTAGATGTAGGGAATACCACCACCGCCTGCGGGCTCTTTCAGCGCGATGGCCTTCTGATCCGGACCTTCCGTTTTCGGACCCGTGCGGACCTCACTCCCGAAGAACTCCTCCTTCTTTTACGGGGCTTTCTGGATCTTTTTGAGATCTCTCCCCGCAGGGTGAAAGGGGTTGCCTTTGCCTCGGTGGTGCCCCCGGTGAACAAGACCTGGGAGAGCGTGGTCAAACGCTGGCTGGTCAAGGAATGGCTGGTCGTGTCCGCGGATACCATCCCTATTCCGGTGTGTCTCAAGTACCCCTCGGAGGCCGGAGCGGATCGTCTGGTCAATGCCTATGCCGCCTGGAATCGCTGGAGACGATCGGTTATTGTGGTGGACTTCGGCACCGCCACCACCTTCGATTGCGTTTCCTCGCGGGGAGAATATTTAGGAGGGGCCATAGCCCCGGGGCTGGAGTGCTCCGCGGAATTACTCTTCCGGCGCACCGCCAAACTGCCCGCGGTAGAACTTACCCCTCCTCCGGAACAGGCCCTGGGAAAGGACACCATCTCCGCCATGAAAAGCGGCCTCATTCTGGGGTTCGTGGGGCTTACCGAGTATCTGATCCAGCGCCTGCGCCAGGAAATGGAAGGGGATCCCCTGGTGGTGGCCACCGGGGGGCTGGCCCGCTGCGTGGCTCCTCTCTGTCCTTCCATCCGGGAATTGGTCCCGGACCTCACCCTGGAAGGACTTTTCAGACTCTACCGGGAAAGGACCGGAACATGAACCTGAGACCGGGCGCCACGGTGGCCCTCTTTGCCCCGGCAGGAGCGGTAAATTCGGGGGATCTGGAAAAAGGCCTCGAGATCCTGGAGAGCTGGGGCCTCCGGGTCTCGGTCCCGGAAAGGATCCTTTCCCGACACCGGTATCTGGCCGGAAGGGATGAGGAACGCCTGGAGGAACTGGAATCCCTTCTGAATAAAGGCTTCGACGCCCTCTGGGCCGCCCGAGGAGGCTACGGCTGTATTCGCCTCCTTCCGGCTCTGAGTCGGCTCCCTCTCCCCCCAAACCCCCCTTTACTCCTGGGGTTTAGCGATCTAACCGCCCTCCTTAACCCCCTGGTCCTTAAGGGCATCCCGGCCTGGCACGCACCCACGGTCAATTTTCTTCCCCGACTCACTCCGCAGACCCTGGAAACCCTTAGGGGGCTTCTTTTCGGGGAAAGCCCGGTAATTCTGCGGGGGAGGACCCTTCAGCCGGGCGAGGCCTGCGGCCCGCTTCTGGGAGGGAACCTGGCCACCCTGGTCTCCCTGATGGGAACCCCCTACTTCCCGGATCTGAGGGGCGCCCTTCTCTTCCTGGAGGAAACCGGGGAAGCCCTTTACCGGCTGGACCGTTATCTCACGCAACTGGCTCTGGCCGGAATCTTCGAACACATCTCCGGCCTGATCCTGGGTTCCATGGGGGTCCCCACCTCGGAAATACTTCCCCTGCTTGAGGAACTACTTCCCCCCTCCCTGCCCGTAGGCGTGGATTTCCCCCTCGGCCACTCGGCCCTTACCCGGGCCTTCCCCCTGGGAAAAACCTTCCGTCTTCTGGCCGCGGGAAAAGAGGCCTCCCTAACCCAGACGAACGATTAAAGGAATCACGTGTAGTTCCTCGTCTATCTCCTCGGTGGTTCCCAGGGTCCAGTCCCTCACCTTCCATCCATCCGGAAGAAGGCCTTCCAGGCGGCCCACCACCCCCTGAAGATCCAGGGCCGGATGGCGTTTGAAGACCTCGGGGAGCCCCCAGGTGAGATTACAGGCCAGGCATCTTCCCGGACGGGCCTTGAGCCGCAGCTCGAGGCGCACCAGACGTTGCTCCGGATCGAAATGCCCCAGGCCGAGTTCAAGATCGTAGGCCGGTTCCTCCCCGAAGTAAAAAGCCTCAAAAAAGGCCTCTATCTTTTCCCGCGGCAGAAGCGTCTTTATCTGCTCCTCCGAGAACATACCCTCCCCGTAATCTTACCGTTTCTGGTTGTCTTCACCCCAGCGATAATAATTTTCCGGCACCATTCTGGCAATGGCATCCACCGCATTATAAAGCATCACCCGGATGGCCTTTTCCATGGGGGTATTCCGATAGGCCCCCAGGGCACCCCCTAGGGCCACGGACCCGAGAATGGTCCCCATCCCTCCTCCCACCTTCCAGGAGGAGGCCTTACCCTCCACGGTGGTGGCGTTTATGATTCGGCCGGTGCGCACATCCACCAGCCGGATATCCGCAGCAATATAGGCCTCCTTTTTGGAAAGCCGGGCTCCACCGATCAGGGGAATCTTATAAGGGATAACAATACCCCCTCCCCCGATGCCCGAAGCATTGGGTTCAAAGGCGGTAATGGCCCCAATGACCAGGATGTCCGCCCCCTCCATAAGACCCATTTTGGGAGCGGCTCCCTTCCGGACATAACCGGACTGCCCCAGATTCAGTTCTTCCTGAATGGCCTTGAGCCCCTCCCCCCGCTCCAGGACGATAAAACGCCCGGTACGGAAAAGGGCCGTGGCCAGCATATCCGACAATCCGTCACCGATGGCACCACTGCACTTGGCGGCCTTACACTTGAAACTGGCCACCGCGATCCGGGCCTTGGGGCCATGGTAAGTAAGGGCCTCCTGCACCGTGGGACCGGTGGTTTCCACCGTGGTCTGAACTCCTGAAGAAACACAGGAAGCCATCCAAAATAAAAGTACTACCGCTAAAATAGGAAATCTTTTAGAAATCTTATCCATCACCCCGCCTCCTCCTTCTGATTTCCGTTAGATTTGACTTTATAACAGGTTGAGCCCCCGGGTCAAGATCTGCTCAAAGATCCTCCTATGCTCCCAAAACTATTGACTCGAAAACACACCTAAAGTTAAAATACTTTCGTACTTTAAGGAGGAAGGTTTCCGATTTGAACGCTGAAATATTTGAAAAACTCCTCAAGCAGGAAAGACAAGCTCTGGCCACGGCCTGGGAAGCTTTTCTCTCTATCCATAAAGAAGGTAAAGTACCCTATCCATCATTATATTCCCAAGAATTTACCAGAAGACAGGGAAAAATCGGCGATAGAGAACCAGAATTAGTCCAAATTCTGGAAGAAGCCAGCCGGTTTTTAAATCGCCTTTTAACCATCTCCAAAAAGGAAGCCGCAGGAACGTTTACTCTCACCCTCAAAAGAGAGGAAGTATTAACCCTCTATGAAATACACAAAAAACTCAGATCTCTGGAACAAGAGATATCCTTTTTACGCGAAGAATTGCTAAAAGATCCGCTCACCAATTTCTGGAATCTCAGGGGCTTGCAGCGAATTTTCGACCATGTAATCAAAAAATATATCTACAGTGAGGATTATTTACTTTTGACCTTTTATGTCCTTCTGCCCGGAGATAAGCAGTTCAAGCCCTTCATAAACAGTATTCTTCGAGCCTGTGCCCATTTCCTGCGGGGGCTCTTCTCCCCCAAGGATTTCTTTACCCGTCCCCAGGAAAAGACCTTCGCCATCATCTGCGTGGGACGGGCCATTCAGGAAATCCAGGAACTAATCGAACGTCTGAAGGGAAAAAGCTTCCCCTGTCGAATAGGGCACCATCGTCTATCCATCCGTTATCTGGTGGGAGGGACCAACATCCTGGGGGCGGACAGTCTTCCCCTGGTGCTGGAACGGGCACTTAGCGCGGCACAGAAAGGCACCTTTATCCGGGTTTAGCGGTCTCCCTTTCGATCCACTCCAGAAAGGGCTCATGCCCTCCGGCCACGGAAAGCTCCAGCACACAGGGACAGGAATAGGAATGTCTTTTCACGATCTCCTCCCGGGCGGCCCGGGCCTGTTCCGGGGTGGTCTTTACTATCAGAACCGCCTCCTCCGCCGACTCTATTCGCCCCTCCCACCAGTAAAACGAACGCACCCCGGGAAAGATATTCACACAGGCACAAAGTCTCTTTTCGAGAAGACCCCGGGCCAGATCCTCGGCCTCCCGAACACTTCCAGCGGTAACGTAAAGCAATACCGCCCTGCTCATACCTCCCCCTCCAGATCCTTTTCCAGATGTAAGGCCGGCTCCCGCAAGGGATGATCCGGGGAAAGACGGGCCAGAAAATCTCTCACCAGGCCCCTGATTTTTTCCCGATACCCGTCCGGAGAAAGGGCATGTTTCTTCAAAAACTTGCACAGACGCTGCCAGTTCACCCGGGCCCGTACCGGACCCCGATAAAACGATTTCCCGATATATTCCGGGGTAAGATCCCTCTGAATGATAAGAAGATATCGCCGGATCACCGCCTGGCGCAGGACCAGCTCCTCCTCCTTTTCCAGGACCAATCCCAGGCCCTGCGGGGGTTTCTCGGTGAGATAGAACCAGGCGTTCCAGAAGGCCACCTCCGGAATCTCTCCCCCCTCGTGAACAATAAGCTCGGCCTCTTCCTGTACCTCCTGTCGAATCATGCCTTGCCCGCCAGCTTACGAATTTCCTCCAGGGGTGGCAAATCCTGAAGGCTCCTCAGGCCGAAAAATTCCAGAAAATATTCCGTGGTTCCGTAAAGTAGCGGACGCCCGGGAATCTGCTTGCGCCCCATCACCCGAATGAACCCGGCTTCTAAAAGAAAACGCAACGGACCGGAGGAATCCACTCCCCGGCGAGCCTCGATCTCCGCCCGGGTAATGGGTTGGTGGTAGGCAATAAGAGCCAGGGTCTCGAGAGCTGCCGCGGAGAGACGTCGCGGGCGGGGTCGCAGATACGACCGCACCTCCTCCGCCACCTCCGGAGCCGTTTCCATACGCCAACCCCCGGCCACTTCCCTTATCCGGATCCCCCGATCCCTATACTCCTCCGCCAGTTCCTGAAACATACTCCTCAGTTCTTCTTCGTCCACCCCGGGCCAGATCTCCTTTAATTCCACCGGTCGAACCGGGCGACCGGCAGCCAGAAGAATGGCCTCCAGGGCCTTCTTGATCCTTGCGCGGGACACCTCAGAAAAAACCCTTCTGCCGCAAGAATTCCTCGCTCAGACCCCTTTGATAGGGTTTCAGGAGCTTTTCCACGTATTTGGCCAGCAAATCCACCTCCAGGTTCACCGGATCCCCGGGTTTCCTGAACCCCAGGGTGGTAATCTCGGCGGTGTGGGGAATCACCGCTATCTCAAAATTTAGCCCCTCCACCCGGTTTACGGTCAGACTCACCCCATCCACCGCCACGGAACCCTTTTCCACCAGATAGGTGGCCACGTTTTCCGGAGCCCGGATGCGAAAAAAGAAGAAATCCGTCCGTTCCGTTCGGGAAAGCACCTCTCCTACCCCATCCACATGCCCGCTCACCAGGTGTCCTCCCAGACGATCCCCCCACCGCAGAGCCCGTTCGATGTTCACCCGATCCCCGGGTCTAAGCCTTCCCAGGGTGGTGCGTTTCAGCGTTTCCGGAGACACATCCGCCTCGAAGATCGGGGGTCTCACCTCCACCACCGTGAGACAGGCCCCGTTTACAGCCACACTTTCCCCCAAACGTAACTCCTCGGCCGGGAAGGGGGGCTCGATGCCCAGACGCACCCCGCCTCCCCGGCCCCTGGACATCCGTACCGTTCCCAGCCCCTCCACCAGCCCGGTAAACATCCGCTACCCCAGATCGTGCGTGCCCAGTACCACCCTGGCCCCGGTCTTTTCCTCGATCATCTTCACCAGTTCGTCCAGGTCGTGGTTCTTACAGGCCGGCTTGGCCTTGGCCAGACAATTGGTAAGGTGCACCACCTCAAAACC
>DRMH01000111.1 GCA_011322625.1 Thermosulfurimonas dismutans
ACCGCCACAGCCCCCCACAATAAAAACCCTGTAACCAAAAAAACCACCCTCTTCCCGCACATTTTCTCCTCCTTATATCGGAATTTCTTTCAAGTTAAAAAGATTTTAAAATTACGTCAAGCCCTAAGCCCTAGGGCCGAAAGGATGCGGGATCTTACCGCGGGGATACCCTCCCCGGTGCGGCAGGAGGTGAGAAAGATTTCTTCTTCCGGAAGGGAGAGGACGGAAAGCCATTCCGCCCGGGCCTTGAGCCTTTCGTTCCTGGAGAGTTTATCTATCTTGTTGAGCACCGCTATGTAGGGTCGGCCGAGACTTTCCACATATTCAAGAAGACCCCGGTCGAGCTCATCGGCCCTGCGCCGAAGATCAAAGATCAGGATGAGGAGCCGAAGGGGCCTTGCGGCGGAAAGGTAGCCTTCCACGAGCCGCTTCCAGGCCCTCTGCACCTTCGGCGGGACCCTGGCAAAGCCGTAGCCCGGAAGGTCCACCACCAGAAAACGGTGATCCACCCGGAAAAAGTTCAGCGCGCGGGTGAATCCCGGGGTGGAGGAGACCCGGGCAAGCTTCTTTCGCCCGAGAAAGGCGTTTATCAGGGAGGACTTTCCCACATTGGAGCGCCCGAGAAAGGCCACCTCCGGAAGCCCCGGAACCGGAAGATCCTCCGGCTTAACCACACTCTTTACGAACTGAATCTCGCGGAAGGACACTTTTCCTTGACGAACAAAGAGGCCTTTATAATCTTTATAATATTACATTAAATCTTGTGCCGGAGCAAGCTACGCATGGGTAAGGTAGTCAAAAGTTTCAGAACAAAAGTTTCAGAATAGAAGAATACTGGTGGCAGGCCCTGAAAGATTACTGTAATCAGGCCGGTAAATCCTTGAGTGAAACTTTGTGCGAAGCCATTGCCGAATACCTGGCTCGACATCAGCTTGAAGAGAAAAAAAGACTGATAGAAAGTCTTCCTAAACTTTCTTTAGGAATAGAGAAACTGGATCGTCGCGAAATCTATGAAAATCGGGATTGATACTAACATTCTGGTTTATTATCTCGATGTCAAAAGTCCCTTCCACAAAGACACAAAAAGCCTCTACTAACCGCCATAAACAAACGCTTAATGAAGCCTCGAATCAGGCGCAGGGGGTGAAAGCTCACCGGGGCGAGTCTTTCCGGGAGCCGGAAATCCGAAAGGTCGGGAAGATCGGCGGGCAGAGTCACTTCTTCCGGCCGGGCCCCGAAAAGACGCATCCGAAGGGCCGTTTTCCAGAGGGGGACATCTTCCGGCGAAAGGCCCAGGGCCAGGTAAAGCGCGGTATCCAGGGCCACGGCGTTTTTGGACGCCAGAAGAAAACCCAGTTCCCTGGGCCGGCCTCCGGTGGGCCCCCGGCCCTCCATGGCCACGATGGCGTCCAGGATATTGAGCTCCACGGGCAGAAGCTCTCCCACCTCAAGGATGGTGCGGAAAAAGAGATCCCCTTTCTCCCCCAGTCGGGCGTGAAGCAGGGGTTTCTGGAGTCCCACCACGCAACCGAAAAGGTTCTTGACCGCCGCGGTGATGAGGAGCTGGTCGTGGGCCTTAAGTCGCGGAAGATTCACGATGAGGTCCGCGCAGAGGGCCTCCCGGGCAAGCTTTATCGTGACGCCGCAGGAAAGCCTTACGGGTCTTGAAGGAGTGAAACGCACGATGCGCACCGGAAGGTCGGAAAGGGCCCGGGTCAGGCCCCCGGCCCGGGCCACGGCCTGGGTGGTGCCGAAGGCCGGGGAGTCCCCCACCGTGACCTCGGCTCCCCCTTCAAGGAGCCACTCACAGACCACCCGCACCACCGCCGGATGGGTGCAGGAAAGCGTGGCCCTCCTAGGAGCCACCAGATTGGGCTTGACCAGGACCCGGAGCCCTCGAACCGCCCCCGGAAATAGCTCCCCAAGAAGGCTATATACAGCTTCCCTTAGCTCCTCTATGCGATAGGTGGACCAACGAATCCCGACCCGAAGGTTTCCGGACACCCGCAGCCCTCACTCAGATCCACCCGAACCACCCGGAAGAATCATTCCTTTACTCTCTCGTCCCTTTCCGGTACCTAAAACCCCGCGGGAAGACCCTGACCGACTCCGAAAAAGGAAATCTTGGAGTATAATACGATATCAAAAACGGAGAGAAAAGAGATGGCTACGGTCAACATTGAGGGCGTAACCCTCCATCTGGCCCATCCTGACGAGTTAAATCTGGCCTGCGTGGGCCAGGAGGAGGTCATCCGGCAGATCCTTGCGGCCTGGATGCTGGTGGACGAGCGGGATCTGCCGCTAAATCCCCGCCTGGTGGGGAAACCCGGGGTGGGGAAGACCACCCTGGCCTACGCCGCGGCCAAGAGACTTTCCCGCGAGGTCTATATCTTCCAGGCCACGGTGGACACCCGTCCGGAGGATCTCCTGGTAACCCCGGTCCTTTCCGAGGAGGGGCGCATCAAGTACATGGCCAGCCCCATCGTCACGGCCATGATCCGGGGCGGAGTGGCCATCATCGACGAGGCCAACCGTATGAGCGAGAAGAGTTGGGCCTCGCTGGCTCCGCTGCTTGACTCCCGGCGGTATGTGGAATCCATCGTGGCCGGGGTAAAGATCCGGGCCCATCCGGACTTCCGCCTCTGTGTAACCATGAATGAGGACGCCTCCACCTTCGATCTTCCAGAATACATCGATTCCCGGCTCAAACCCATCATCCTGGTGGATTTTCCCGAAGCCGAGGAGGAGAAAGAGATCCTGCGGGCCAATCTGCCCTTTGCCGAGGAGGAACTCCTCACCTATCTGGTGACCTTCCTTCAGGCCGCCCATCATCAGGGCGAACCCTACAGCGTGCGCGACGGGGTGAATATCGGCCGCTACGCGCTAAAACGACGGGCCTACATGGAAAAAGATCGTCCCCTTCCCGAAATTCTCAAGGAGGCCATAACCTCCGTCCTGGGGCCTGAGGCCCTGGTTTATTTCCCCGGGGAGGAAAAAGATCGTCCCCGGCTAAGGCCGGTGTTTTAGGACCGTGATCCGTCTCCATCTGAAGGGAACCGAATATTTTATTCTGCCGGTGCTTCACGGGCGTCTGGAATTCGCTCAGGCCGTGTATCATCTATTACGGAGTTTGAGGCCCGATGCGGTGGCCGTGGAGTATCCCTCCAGCCTCGAGGAACTCCTCCGTCGAGCGGTGCGGCGTCTTCCGCGCCTCTCCGTGATTTCCTATACGGAAAGGGATGGTACCCAGGTCTATCTCCTGGTGGAACCCGTGGAGCCAATGATCGAAGCCCTGCGCTGGGCCGAGGAGGAAAAAATCCCCTCCTTTTGTGTGGATCTGGACCTTGAGGGCTACCCGGAGAAAAACGAGGCCTTTCCCGACCCTTATCTGGTTTATCGGCTGGGCTATGAACGTTACGTGAGGGAAGCCCTGCAGGTGGAGTATCCGGAGACCCCCCAGGACCGGCAACGGGAGATGGCCATGGCCTATCGATTAAAAAAGCTGGCCGGGCGCTTTTCCCGGGTGGCGGTGGTGATGGGTCTGGCTCACGCCCTACGGGTGGCCCGGTGGTTAAAGGAGGATCCCCCCTGTCCTCTGGCCCGCACCGCTCCACGGAAAGCGGGGCTCTTTCATCTCCCCCTGGATAGCGCGAGGGAGGTCCTCTCCGAACCGGGCTTCTTTCAGGGCCTTTACGAAAAGGCCCGCCGCGAAGGCCGGCTACCGCTCGACCGCCTCTCTCTCCAGGAGGAACTCCTTCTTCGGGCCGAAGAGGCCTTCCGCCGGGAATTCCGGGAGAATTTGACCCCCCGGCAGAAACACATCTTCCGGCAATTCGCCCGCAATCAGGCCCTTATCTCCGGAGCCCTTACTCCGGATCTCTATCAGTTGATTCTTGCCGCCCGCGGAGCAGCCGGAGACGACCTGGCCTGGCATCTCTGGGAGGTGGGCACCCGCTATCCCTTCGAACCCGAAACCCCGGACCTGGTCCCTCTGTCCCTGCGCCTGGAGGACCTGAGTCGTTCCGGGCGCAGGATTCGGTTCCTCAAACGGATGAAACCCTTACACCTGCGGCGCAGGCTGATGCCCCTCAAACGTCGTCCGGAAAGACGCCCCGGAGAGTTCCGCCAGAGCTGGAAGGGAGAATACGTCTGTTCCTTTCCCCCGGAGGACATCGTGATCGAAAACTTCGGCCGCGAGGTCATGCGCCGGGCCCTAAGGGTGCTTTCCGAGGAATTGAGAAGAGTGGAGCCCTTCGTGGCCTCCATGAAAGACGGCCCGGACCTAAGGGAGACCATCCGTCACTGGCACGAAGGGCGGATCTATGTGCGGGAGGAGCCGGTGGTCTCCGGTCGGGCCGGCTCCGTGGTGGTCATCTTCGAGGAGGACGAGGGCCCGCGGGAGGAATATCCCTGGAAGCTCACCTGGCATGGGGAACACGAGGAGGAGTCGGACATGGCCTTTTACGCCACCCCACCCGGAGAGGTGGTCATCGGCCCGGGGATCTCCCGCTGCGTCTATGGGGGGTTCATGCTCACCTATCCCCCCATGCGGGTCTATGATGTCTGGAGCGACCCCTACTTTGATTTCGCCCGCGGAAAGGCCGAGCGCCTGCTTCTTGCAGGCATCGATTACTCGCTTGAACGCTATGTGGTCTATGTAGCCCGAAGGCCGCCTTCGGCCCTGGCCAAGACCTTTGCCGCCCGCCAGGGGAAAAAGCTCATCTATTTACCTCTCGGATCCTTCTCCCCGCAGGTCCTACGCCGCATCCGCGTCTTTCATGTCCTTGAGGGCCACCATGTTCGCGCCTACGCCCACGAATTCATCCAGCCCGAGCCCCACCGCCGCTGAAAGAAATTTTTTCCAAATAAAGGGTTCTAATCTTTCCCCGGGATCCTTATAATGGAAAAAGGGCCCGGGAGAGGAAAAAGGAGATGGAAAGGCTCCTGGCTATTTTAGGGGTAGTAAGTCTTCTGCTAAGCGGAACAGCTTACGGAGGAAAGAGGGGAGGGATAACCAACGAGATGATTTACGCTAAGCTCCTGGAAATAGAAAAGAGGCAGGCGGTGCTTGAGACCCAGTTTCGGAAGTTCAAGGAATCGGTGGACAAACGCTTTGAAGAGGTGGACAGGCACTCTGGTGGTGGCGGTCATCGGCTTCGCCTACTGGGATAGACGGACCATTATAAGAAAGGCCCGCGAAGAAACCATAGAGGAAGGGAAAGGGAAGGGCTGCACGTGAAAATTCTTGCCTTTCAGGGAAGTCCACGCTTCGGGGGGAACACCGATCTCCTGCTTTCGGCCTTTGTGCGGGGGGCGGAAGAGGCCGGGGCTAAGGTGCGCCGCTACGATCTCTACCGCCTGGACTTTCAGGGCTGTATCGAGTGCGGCGGGTGCGACAGGACCGGGGAGTGCGTGCTCGAGGACGATCTCGCCCCGGTTTATGCCGAGCTTCTGGACTCCGAGGTGATCGTCCTGGCCTCGCCCATCTTCTTTTACAATATCACGGCCAAAACCCAGGCCCTGGTGGAGCGTTCCCAGGCCCTCTGGGTGCGCAAGTACGTGCTCAAGAACCTTCCGGAGGGGGAGCGCTACGGGGTCTTTCTCTCTCTCGGGGCCACCAAAGGGAAAAAGCTCTTTGAGGGAGTGCAGCGGGTGATGCGGTATTTCTTCGACGCCGTGGGGGCCCGCTACCAGGGCGGGCTCTTTTACCGCGGCGTGGAGGGGAGAGGGGCCATCCGCGAACATCCCACTGCCCTTGCCGAGGCCGAGGCCCTGGGAAAAACCATCGCCGGAGGAGAGCCTCCCGAGAACTGGCCCTTAATCCGTGACCCCGCGCCTTAGGCCTTCTCCCCGCGCAAAAACTCCCGGAAGACCACCTCGGCGTTCTCAAGCGCGCAGAACTCCCCGCACATGGAGCAGCGTTTGCCGCGGACGGAACGTCTCTCCTCCACGAAGCGCCGGGCCTCCTCCGGAAAGAGAAGATGCCGCAGGTGCTCGGCCCAGTTGAGATCCCTTCGAGCCTTGCTCACTCGTTTATCCCTGAGATCGGCCCGTCCCTTAAGCTTCACCGTGTCTCCGATATGGGCCGCAAGGCGCGCTGCTCGCACCCCCACCACCACATCCTCCTCGTTGGGAAGCCCCAGGTGCTCGGCAGGCGTCACATAGCAGATGAGGTCCGCCCCGTACCAGGCCGAAAGGGCCGCCCCCACCGCCGCGGTGATATGATCCTGGCTGGCCCCAACATCGCAGGGGAGAGGCCCGAGCATGTAGTGGGGGGCCCCGCCGCTCATCTTCTTGGCCAGACGCACCGAGGTCTCGATCTCATCAAGCGGCACATGCCCCGGCCCCTCCACCATCACCTGGCAGCCGGCCGCACGCGCCCTCTCCGCAAGCTCGCAGTTGATGAGAAGCTCGGCCACCTGGGCCCGATCAAGCGAGTCGTGTATGGCCCCGGCCCGCATCCCGTTTCCCAAGGAAAGCACGGTGTCGTATTTTTTGAGTATCTCTACGAGACGGTCGAACTCCTCGTAAAGGGGGTTCTCCCTCCCGTTTTTCACCATCCATTGGGCCATGAGGGACCCGCCCTTGGAGACCAGCCCCCCGTAGCGGTAGCCCTGGGCCTTAAGTCGCTCCAGGGTAAACAGGTTTATCCCGCAGTGGATGGCCATGAAGGCGATCCCATCCGCACACTGGCGTTCAATGAGTTCAAAGAGGTATTCCGGATCGAGCCTGGCCGGATCGCCGTGTTCCCGCATGGTGTCGCAGAAGGCCTGATAAAGGGGCACGTTTCCCACCGGAAGACTCACCGTGGCGATGATCTCCCGGCGAATCCCGTCAATGTCGCCTGCTGCCGAAAGCTCCATCAGGGTATCGGCCCCGGCCTCCTCGGCGAGCTGGGCCTTGCGTTTCTCAAGCTCAAAATCACAGAGGTCGCTTGAGGTGCCGATGGAGGCGTTGATCTTGGTGCGCACCCCCTCGCCCACGGCCACCACCCGCCCGCTCTGCCGGGCTTTGATCAGCACGATGGTCCCCCGGGCCACCCCCTCCCGGATGAAATCCGGGGAGACTCCTTCCTCCTCCGCAGCCTTCCGCATGGCCCCGGTGATCTCTCCCCGACGCGCCGCCTCAAGCTCGGTCATGGCTAAAGCTCCACGCCTTCGGCGGTGTAGCGGGCCACGAGATCGCCCACCTCGCTGGTGGTGTAGCCCATCTTTCCGGCGGACATGCTCTTCAGGTGATCGCGGCAGACCTTGATCACCGCGGCCTCAATGGCCCGGGCGGCCTCCTCCTCGCCCAGATGCTCAAGCATCATCATCCCGGCGCAGATGGCGGCCAGCGGATTGATCACATTCTTTCCGGTGTACTTCGGGGCCGAGCCCCCGATGGGCTCAAACATGGAAACCCCTTCGGGATTGATGTTTCCGCCTGCGGCAATGCCCATGCCGCCCTGGATCATGGCCCCGAGGTCGGTGATGATGTCCCCGAACATGTTGTCGGTGACGATGACATCGAACCACTCCGGATTCTTCACGAACCACATGCAGGTGGCATCTACATGGGCATAGTCGGCCTTAATGTCCGGATATTCCCTGGCCACCTCGTAAAAGGTGCGCTCCCAGAGGTCCCAGGCGTAGGTGAGGACGTTGGTCTTTCCCACCAGGGTGACCTTCTTTTTCTTATTGCGCTTGCGGCAATACTCAAAGGCAAAGCGGATGCAGCGCTCCACCCCGAAGCGGGTATTGATGGACTCCTGGATGGCCACCTCGTAAGGGGTGCCCTTGCGCAGGAACCCTCCGCCCCCGGCGTAAAGCCCCTCGGTGTTCTCCCGCACCACCACGAAGTCTATATCCTCCGGCCCCTTGTCCTTGATCGGGGTCCAGACCCCGGGATAGAGCTTTACCGGGCGAAGGTTCACATACTGATCGAGCTCGAATCGAATCCGCAGAAGGATCCCTTTCTCCAGGATCCCGGGCTTGACCTCCGGATGTCCGATGGCCCCGAGATAGATGGCGTCGTGTTTCTTTAACTCCTCGATCCCCCCTTCGGGGATGGTTTCCCCGGTGCGTAAGTATCGCTCGCCACCCCAGTCGAAGTAATGCAAATCCAGGCCGAAACCGAAACGTTCGGCCGCGGCCTTGAGCACCTTTACCCCCTCCCGGATCACCTCCGGACCGGTCCCGTCTCCCGGGATCACAGCGATCTTATAAGTTCGCGCTTCCGCCATTCCTGATCCTCCCTTGAGCTTTTTGACCTCTATCTATTACTATGGCTTATCCGGCCTTTCAAGCAATTTTGCTTTTTCCTCCCGGATATCCCCTTGACTCGGGTAGGACTTCTCATCTACCATAAAAATAAGGATATGGTTAGTCCCTCCAGCTTGAATTTTTTTTCACAATCCTTGACAACCGTTGAAAATCCCAATAAAAGGAGAGGCCTATGGACAAAGAATTAGTCAGGCAGTATGCAGAAAGGAATCCGGAGATAAAGGAACTTTTTGAAAGACACCAGGCCCTGGAACGGGAGCTGGAAGGGTTGATCCGAAAGAGCTATCTCACCGCAAGTGAAGAGGTGCGCAAGAAACAGATCCAGAAGGAAAAACTGGCCCTCAAGGATCGTATTTACGCCTTAATAAAACAGGAAGGAGGTTAGAGAAGGTGGGCGAATTGATGACCGGGGCCCAGATGATTGTAGAGGCCCTAAAACGTGAGGGCGTAGAGGTTATCTTCGGTTATCCGGGGGGAGCGGTAATCGATATTTATGATGAACTTTACAAGACCCCGGAAATAAAACACGTACTGGTGCGACACGAGCAGGGGGCGGCGCATGCGGCCGATGGTTACGCCCGTTCCACCGGGAAGGTAGGAGTCTGTCTGGTGACCTCCGGCCCCGGAGCCACCAACACCGTAACCGGCATCGCCACCGCTTACATGGATTCCATTCCGGTGGTAATCCTCACCGGTCAGGTCCCTACCAAGCTCATCGGGAACGACGCCTTCCAGGAGGTGGATATCACCGGGATCACCCGTCCCTGCACCAAGCACAACTTTCTGGTCAAGCGCACCGAGGATCTTCCCTGGGTGCTCAAGGCCGCCTTTCACATCGCCCGCACCGGCAGACCGGGGCCGGTTCTGGTGGATTTACCCAAGGACGTGCAGCAGGGGAAGGCCGAATTCCACTGGCCGGAGGAGATCCGTCTGCGCAGCTATCAGCCGGTTTATGACCCCCATCCGCGTCAGGTGGAAAGGGCCTACCGGTTGCTCGAAAGCTCCACCCGTCCGGTGGTGCTGGTGGGAGGGGGGGTCATCGCCTCCGGAGCCCACGAGGAGTTGCTCGAGCTGGCCGAACGGCTGCACCTTCCGGTAACCATGACCCTCATGGGGCTCGGGGGCTTCCCCGGGACCCATCCCCAGTCGCTGGGAATGCTGGGCATGCACGGCACCTACTACGCCAATATGGCGGTGGCCAACAGCGACCTTATCCTGGCGGTGGGGGCCCGCTTCGACGACCGGGTCACCGGAAAGGTGGATGCCTTTGCCCCCATGGCCAAGATCATCCATATCGATATCGACCCCACCTCCATCCAGAAAAACGTCCGGGTGGATGTCCCCATCGTGGGAGACTGTAAACGGGCCCTGGAAAAGCTCCTTCAGATCGTGAAGGAAGTTGGGCGGCCGGAAAAGATCTGGCGCGAACAGTTCAAGGACTGGTGGGAGCAGATCGAGATCTGGAAGAAACGCTATCCCCTTACCTATAAGCAGGACACGGAATATATCAAACCCCAGTTCGTGATCGAGAAACTCTACGAGCTCACCCGGGGAGAGGCCATTGTGGCCACCGAGGTGGGCCAGAACCAGATGTGGACGGCCCAGTACTATAAATTCGACCGCCCCCGCACCCTTATCACCTCCGGGGGGCTGGGGACCATGGGTTTCGGGTTCCCGGCGGCTATCGGAGCCCAGATGGGGAACCCCGGAAAACTGGTCATCGACGTAGCCGGGGACGGATCCATCCAGATGAACATCCAGGAGATGGCCACGGCCATGGAACAGGGGCTTCCCATCAAAGTGATCATCCTCAATAACGGTTATCTGGGTATGGTGCGTCAGTGGCAGGAACTCTTTTACGAGCGACGCTATTCTGCGGTCAAATTTCAGGTGCTTCCGGATTTTGTCAAACTGGCCGAGGCCTACGGAGCCCTGGGGCTTAGAGCCACCCGTCCGGAGGAAGTGGAACCGGTGCTCAAACAGGCCCTGGAGAGCGATCGACTCACCCTGGTGGACATCCATATCGCGCCGGAGGAGGGTGTCTTCCCCATGGTTCCGGCAGGAAGGGCCACCACGGAAATGATCCTGGTTTAGGAGGCGAAAATGGCGGAGAAGAAACACACCCTTTCGGTGCTGGTGGAAAATACCCCCGGGGCGCTGGCCCGGATCGCCGGGCTCTTCAGCGGCCGGGGGTTCAATATCGACAGTCTCTGCGTGGCCGAAACCCTGGATCCCACCCTGTCTCACCTCACTCTGGTCACCCGGGGGGACGAGCTTATCATCGAACAGATCATCAAACAGCTCCGCCGTCTCATAGATGTGTATAAAGTGGTGGATGTAACCGAAGAGGAAGAATTCGTGGAAAGGGAGATGGCCCTGATCAAGGTGCGGGCGGAGAAGGAGACCCGGGCCGAAGTGCTCCGCATGTGCGATATCTTCCGCTGCAAGGTGGTGGATGTAAGCCCGCGCACCTACACCATCGAGGTTACCGGCCCTCAAAGCAAACTTCAGGCGGTGATCGAACTCCTCAAACCCATCGGGATCAAGGAAATTGTACGCACCGGTCTTATCGCCATGAAACGCGAAAAGAAATCCGTGTAGGGCCCTTGCAAAGTACCGGATAAGAGGTATAGCTCTTCCCTAACCGCCGCCGGAGGAGGCCGTTTATGTTGAAACTGGATCTTCAGCGCACCGATCTGAACCCGGAGGAACTGGCCTGGCTGGAGCAGGCTTTCCGGCGTTGTGCCCGACGCATACTCCTGGCCACCACCCTGGCCGGGTCCGGCCATCCGGGAGGCTCTCTCTCCTCGCTGGGGCTTCTTCTCATGGTCTATGCCCTGGCCCGGGTGAACCCCGAAAATCCCCGGGACCCGGAGCGCGATCGGGTGGTGGTGAGCCACGGACACATCAGCCCCGGAGTCTATAGTGTCCTTGCCGAGTATGGATTCTTCCCCGAGGAACCTTTCCTTCTCGAGTTCCGTCGGGCCGGTTCGGCCTTTGCCGGACATGTGGAACAGGCCGTACCAGGAGTGGAATGGAACACCGGGAATCTGGGTCAGGGGTTATCCGCGGCCTGCGGTATGGCCCGGGCCCTTAAGCTCAGGGGCCTTCCGGCCCGGGTCTTCTGCCTCATGGGCGACGGAGAACAACAGAAGGGTCAGGTCATCGAGGCCCGGCGCTGGGCGGTAAAATTCGGGCTCAACAACCTCTGCGTGCTCATCGATTACAACCGCCTCCAGATCGGAGGCGACACCTATCAGGTCATGCCCCAGGATCTAAGGGCCGAGATCAAGGCCACGGGCTGGAACCTCATCGAGGTAAACGGGCACGATTTTTCCGCCCTCTATCGGGCCCTGCGAAACTTCCTTCTGGGAGAGGTCCCGTATCCGGATCGGCCCACGGCCATCCTGGCCCACACGGTAATGGGCTACGGCATCTCCTTCATGGAAAACGATGCCAAGTGGCACGGGGCGCCTCTTTCCCCGGATCTCTGCAGGAAGGCCCTTTCGGAGCTCGGCTTCGATCCGGCCGAACTCGACCACTGGATGGAAAAACGAAAAAACCACCCCGTATCCTTCCCTCATCAGCCCCACGAACCGGAACCCGTGGAGATCGACCCCGGAGAACCCATCCTCTATGAACCGGAGACAAAGACCGACTGCCGTTCGGCCTACGGCAGGGCCCTGCTCTCCCTTGCGGAAAGGAACAACCTTCCCGGGAACCCCCCCAGGGTCCTGGGGCTTACCTGTGACCTTGAGGGTTCGGTCAAGATGACCGCCTTTCGCCGGCATTCTCCCCTGGCCTTCCACGAATCCGGTATCCAGGAACATCACACCGCTGCTGTGGCCGGAGCCCTTTCCCGGGAGGGATTCCTGGTCTTCTTCTCCACCTTCGGGGTCTTTGCCGTGGATGAGGTCTATAATCAGTTACGTCTCAACGCCTTAAACCGCACCGCCCTAAAGGTGGTGAGCACCCACCTCGGGGCGGATGTGGGAGAGGACGGCCCCACCCATCAATGCGTGGATTATCTGGGGCTGCTGCTTAGCCTTAAGGACTTCGAGATCTATCTTCCCGCGGACCCCAATCAGACCGACCGCATCATCCGCTTTGCCGCCACCCGGCCGGGAAACGTCTTTGTGGGTATGGGGCGCTCCAAGGTCCCGGTGATCACCGACGAAGAGGGCCGGCCCTTTTTCGGGAGGGATTACCGTTTTCACCCCGGCCGGGCCGACTGGCTGCGCCGCGGGGAACAGGCCACCTTCGTCACCTACGGGGCCATGGTTCCGCGCTGTCTTTCCGCCCGGGAGATCCTCAGGGAAAAGGGTTTTTCCGTGGGGGTGCTCAACGTAGCCTCGGTGCGACCCTTCCCCCGGGAAGATTTGCTTTCCGCTGCCGAAATAGGTCCCATTCTGGTGGCGGAGGATCATCTGGTGGAAACCGGTCTGGGCACCCTGGTGGCCCGGGAACTGGCCCTGGCCGGAAAGACCGTCCCTTTGTGTCTTCGAGGGTGGACGGAGTATCCCTCCTCCGGTAAACCGGATGAACTTTTTGCCCGGGCCGGTCTGGATCCGGAAAGCCTGGCCCGGAGCATGGAAGACCTCCTTCGAAAATCGTGAGCAAGCCCCTTCCCGAACAGGACCGGGACCTGCCCCTTACCGCTCATCTGGTAGAACTCCGGGAACGCCTGCTCAAGAGTCTTCTGGTGTGGCTGGCGGCTTCGGCCTTCTGTTACTGGAAATTGAACCCTCTTCTACACTTTCTTCTTCGCCCCCTGCTGCAGGCCCTTCCCCCGGGCCGCAAGATCATGTTCATCGCTTATCAGGAGGCCTTTTTCACCTACATCAAGATAGCCCTCATCTGCGGCGGGGTCCTGGCCAGTCCCTTCATCATCTTCCAGATCTGGCGTTTCGTGGCCCCGGGACTTTACTCCCACGAGAAACGCTTCGCCCGGCCGCTTATCCTGGCCTCCTGTTTCGCCTTTCTGGCCGGGGCTGCCTTTGCTTATTTTCTAATCTTTCCCCGGGCCTTTCGCTTCCTGGCCTCCTTCGGAGGGGATCTCCTGCAATTCAAGCCGGTGTTTCGGGATTATGTAAGCTTTGCGGTACGTATGCTCCTGGTCTTCGGATTCTGCTTCGAAATCCCGGTCGCCATGGCCGTAGCCGGAAAACTGGGAGTCATCCGCGCCCGCACCCTCTCCCGGATAAGACCTTACGCCATCCTGGGGGCCTTCGTGGTGGCAGCCATCCTCACCCCCACCCCCGACGTGGTCAACCAGCTCTTTCTCGCCCTACCCCTTGTCCTTCTCTACGAAGCGAGTATCCTAGTAGTATGGCTCCTTGAGCCAAAATCTTAAAAAGGAGGCTCTCATGTTTGGATTGGGCACCCAGGAATTACTTATCATCCTCTTCCTGGCCTTCCTCCTTTTCGGAGCCAAAAGACTCCCGGAAATAGGGGCCGGGCTGGGGAAGGGCATTCGGTCCTTTAAACAGGCCCTGCGGGAGGCCGAAATGGAGGAGGAGGTAGAGAAACTGGAAAAGAGCGGAGGGGCCAGAACCCAACAGAGTTAATGCGGGCCTTCGTCCTGTGCGCCGGACGGGGAGAACGCCTTCGCCCCCTGACCGAACATGTCCCCAAACCCCTTCTCCCCATCCTGGGAAGACCTCTTCTGTTTCTCCTGGTGGAGTTTCTTGTCGCGCAGGGGTTCCGCACCATAGGGCTCAATGCCTGGTATCTGAAGGACCAGATACGCCGGCGGGTTAAAGAACTTCGCCGGGCCTATCCGGAGGTAGAGTTTCACCTTTATGAAGAACCCCAATTACTGGGTACCTGCGGAGCCCTGCGCCATGCCGCCTCCTTCTTCACCGAACCCACCCTGGTCCTCAACGGAGACATCCTCACCAACTTCCCCCTGCGACTGATCTATGAGGAAGCCCTGCGGCAGCGGGCCCTCTGTTTGATGTTCTGCCACCGCTTCCCCGGACTCAATCGTCTGCGGATCCGGAACGGATACGTTACGGATTTCACCGAGGATTCTCCGGAGGGATACGCCTACACCGGTATTCAGGTGGTCTCTCCGGAATGGATTTCCCTCCTGCCCCCGGAACGGGAACTGGTACCGGCCTACCGTCAGCTTATCGCCCGGGGGCACCTCCCCCGGGCCCTGGTGGCCGCCGGCTTTTACTGGATAGATATAGGAACCCCGGAAAACTATCGCCGGGCCCGGCTGGATCTTCGTAGCGGAAAGGCGGTGTTACCCCTTGCCCTGGCATGAATTGAAAGAAAGATTACAAACCATCTGGGGGATTACCCCCATCAGGATGGAGTCCCTGAGCGGCGACGGCTCGGCCCGACGCTTTTTCCGTCTCCATCTCCGGGGAGAAACCTGCATCCTTATCCTGCCCCAGCCCGGAAGATACGGACTGCGGGAGGCCCGAAGCTATTACCGGCTGGGACGCTTCTTTCGCCAGCATGGCCTTCCGGTCCCGGAAATATACGCTTTTTCCGAACCCGAGGGACTCCTCCTGGTGGAGGATCTGGGCGACACCCGGCTGGCCGAACACCCGGACAAACTCGCCCTCTACCCCCGGGCCCTGGATCTCCTTCTTCATCTTCAGAGTCTCACCCCCTCCTTTCCCCGGGAGGCCGTACTGGAAACGCTTTACTATCATCGAGAATTCATCTGGGAAAAAGAGATCCTCTATTTCGAATCCTGGTATCTCCAGCGAAGAAGGGGAAAAAGATGGCTTCCCGAGGAAAGACGGCTCTGGCGGGAATTCCTGAAGGAGGGAGAGTCAAACTTTCTCCCCCCGGTGGTCCTCCATCGGGATTTTCAATCCCGTAATCTGATGGTTCGCGAAGGGAAAGTCTATCTGATCGACTTTCAGGGGGCCCGGCTGGGACCTCCCTCCTATGACCTGGCCTCCCTGCTCTACGACCCTTATGTGAAGCGTCTTCCCCGAGAATTTCTCTGGACTCTTTACCGGAACCGCTCCCCCTGGCCGGAGGAAGCCCTGCTTCGTGAGCTCCGCTATACCCGCATCTTTCGTCTCCTGCAGGCCCTGGGAGCGTTCGTCAAACTGAGCCTTCAGGGCAAGACCTGGTTCGAAAGTTTTATCCCTCAGGCGGAAAACACCCTCAAGGAACTTCTGCCCGCCCCCCTCAGGGCCAGCATCTGGAACTCATAAAAGACCCTTCTCTAAAAATTAAGGGCGGGATATACCCGCCCTCTTCCCAAACCTATACAAAATGGAACTTTAAACTCAAAAAGGCTAACCTTACTATTCTACCGGCTGCCCTCTTCCGGGGATTCCGTACATCACCGTGGACCCGGTGGAGAAATACTCCAGCTTCCCCTCGCGCACCAGTTCATTGGCCGCCATCTTGATCTCCCGGGGAGAAGCCTCGGGAATGGCCCGCTGCATATCCTTGAGATATACCTTGGACTTGGCCCCGGTCTTCTTTTCCATGAATTCCATGATCTTCTTTTTCAATTCCTCTTTATCCATGGCCATCTTATGCTCCCTCCTTTCGTTTAAAAATTAGGGAGGGGGCTTGCCCCCCTCCCGTCTTACTTACATGGGTTCCACATGGCTGGTGAACTTGAAGTGGAGCGAGGTGCGATAGGTATCGTAAGCCAGACGGTAATCGTCGATGCTCTTCTCGGTGAACGGAATCTCACAGAGCTCGAAGAACTTCTCCCAGCCGATACGCTCGGCCCACTCACCCAGCCGCTCATACTTGCGGGCATGCTGCGCATAGGTCTCCAGAATCTTCTTCACCCACTTGACCGTGGTCGGCCACCGCGGAGGTTCGTTGGGGATGAAGGGGATCACCAGCTTGGAAAACTTGGGCGGGGAGATACGGTTGGAGATCTTTCCACCCACCAGGATGGCGATCCCGTCGCCCTCGCCGTCGGCCAGCGGCATGGCCGGACACATGGTATAGCAGTTTCCGCAGAACATACAGCGTTCCTTGTTTACCCGCACGGTCTTCTTTTTCTCCCCGTTGATCTCCACCGTGGCCGGCTTGATGGCCCCCAGAGGACAGGCCGCCACCACCAGGGGAATCTCGCAGACATACTGGAGACGATCGTCCTCAATCAACGGGGGCTTACGGTGAATACCCAGGATGGCGATGTCCGAACAGTGCACAGCCCCGCACATGTTCAGACAGCAGGCCAGAGCAATACGCACCTGGGCCGGAAGCTTGTGGCTTCCGAAGTACTCAAAAAGCTCGTCCATTACCGCCTTAACCACACCCGAGGCGTCGATGGCCGGGGTGTGACAGTGCACCCATCCCTGGGTGTGCACGATGTTGGTTACCGAAGCCCCGGTACCACCCACCGGGAACTTGTACGAACCACTGGGATGCTTCCGCCCCTTCAGATCGTCGAGCAGGGCCCGAAGCTTCTCCTCATCGGTAACATGGAACTCAATGTTGTTCCGGGTGGTCCAGCGGACGTAACCGTCACAATACTTGTCGGCGATCTCACATACCTCACGGATGTAATCGGTAGTGATCAACCGGGGGGTCCCCACCCGTACGGCAAAGACTACATCCCCGGTCTCGCTGGTGTATTTGATTACCCCGGGCTGAATGATCTCGTGACTTTTCCACTTGCCGTAGTTCTTCTTGATTACCGGAGGGAAAAACTGGGCATAGTGCGGCGGACCGATATCCGTGATCCGGTTTTCCATGGGCTTCTGAGGATTATAAAGCTTTTCCGCCAGCTCCGGATCATAGGGCTTGCTGTAAATCTCATCCAGCTGAACGTTTTGAATCTCTTCATAAACCTTATCGGACATCTCCAACCTCCTTCTTTAAATTTGACTTCAATTCTTAAAACCCGGTTTAGGCCGGGTGACGCTTACGGAACTCGGCCACATCACGGTCCCAACCACCCTCGACCTCTTCCTCCTTCCAGAAGACATAGGGGTTGGACCGCGGCTCACGAATATGCTGCGGAATGGGCTTGAGCCCCAGAATATCCACGATAAAGCGGTTGAGACCTATCCGCTGAATGAGCTCACCCAGACGCTCACGGTTCTTTCCGTTCTCCATCCAGAAGTCCCAGGTCTTCTCGATGAGTTCCTTGAGATTGTCATAAGGCGGCTCGAGCCGCATGAAGGGTACGATCACCGTGGAAAGCTGAGCCCCTTCCAGGATCGGAGCCTTGGCTCCCATGAGAATGGTGGCTCCGGTGTCGGTTCCGGGACGCAGGGCCTCGGGCATTACGTTAATGCAGTGCATACACCGTACACACTCCTTGTTATTGATGTGGAGCTCCTTTCCATCCCAGTGCATGCACTGAGCCGGACACAGATCGATAACCTCCTTCTGGATATCAAACGGACCCCAGTCGCGATCGGAATGAGCGCCGGCGTTGGGCTTAAGCTCGCCACCCACATAAGCCCGCACCGCTTCCTGATCGATCCGGATGTCGTCGATCCAGGTACCGATGATGGAGAGGTCGGCCCGAGCAATGGCCGCCACACAGTCGTTGGGGCACCCGGAAATCTTGAACTTGAACTTATAGGGAAAGGCCGGACGGTGCAGCTCGTCCTGATAGGTCATGGTGAGATCGTAACAGAGGGCCTGCGTGTCCAGACAGCTCCATTCACAC
>DRMH01000112.1 GCA_011322625.1 Thermosulfurimonas dismutans
GGCCAGATGGGAAAAGAAGACCCGCAGGGCCTCCTGTTTGCGTCCGGACAGATCATATTCCAGACCGCGCAGATAGTTAAGGGCTTCGTCGGCGGTAAGTCCAGGGGGACGCAGATCGAGAAGGTCCTCCAGACGGGCCAACCCGACGGCCCGGGAGAGATAGAAGGCCTCGGCCACCCTGCGTACCAGTTCCGGATATCTCTCCGCGGTCTCCTTTTTTACCGCCAGGACAGCGAAAACAAAGGGCAGGCCGGTCTTTTCTATCCATACTCCTCCCAGATCCAGGATGCCGGGAAAGGGAGGGGCCTTGCGCAGGATCAGGGCCTCATCGCCGATGGCCAGGTACCCCGCGGCCCCTTTCTGGGGTTTTCCAAAAAGATAAAAGGGCTTAAGGCCATAGAAGTCTTCCAAGAGCAGACGAAGCAGGGCCACCGAGGTGGCGCTCTCCGGGGTGAGGGTGACCAGTTTTTCGGAGAGTTCCTCGAGTTTTCCCCGGTAAAAAAGCAGCACGCTTTCCACCCGTCCGGTGGTGCTTATGGAAAGATCCGGGAGCAGCCGGAGTTCCTCCGGATACTGGGCGTAGAGGAGGGAGGATACCAGGCCGGCTTCCAGGTCGCCGGAGAGAAGCATACGATTGAGCACCGCCGGAGGGGCAAAAATCACCTCTACCCGGGAGGGGAGGAGCCGGGGCAGGAGATATCTCAGGGGAGCGGTGTTGAAGTACTCTACCAGTCCGACCCTAAAACGGAGCATAGAGACGCACCTCCACCGTTTTGGGGCCTTCTATGAAGGATCGGAGCGGCTCGGGGCCTTTGAGGACCCCGGACACGGCGATCATTTCCGCCCGGTAGCCGGGTTCGATGGCTCCCATATCCCTCTTTCCCAGGGCCTGGGCCCCCCACAGGGTGGCCATGGTGAGATAGGTTTCCGGAGCTACCTCCGGATAGGCGTGATAGAGGGCCTCCATCTCCGCCCACACGGAGAGCCTATCGTTGCTGGCCAGGCTGTCGGTTCCCAGACAGGGCTTGAGCCCCGCGGCCAGAATCTGCGGAAGAGGGGGAAGCCCCACCCCCAGGAAGATGTTGCTCCGCGGACACAGACAGGGCCGAATCCTTCTCCGGGCCAGGATCTCCAGATCCGCCGGGGTTACCTGGACCACGTGCACGCAGATGGTGTGTTCGTCGAGTACCCCCAGGCGTTCCAGGTAGGCCACCGGGGAGAGTCCCGGGGCCTCGAAGCCGGGATGAAACTGGCCCCGTTCCTCCAACAGGGCCCGAATGGGGCCGCTTCCCTCGGCCAGAAACAGGGTTTCCTCCGGAGACTCGGCCACATGAATGGAAAAGGGACGCCCCTTGGCCCGGGTCCAGCTTTTGATGGCCTGAATGAGTACCGGGGATACGGTATAGGGGGCATGGGGAGAAAGGGCATAAACTATGCGGCGGCCGGAGGAACGTTCCAGAAACTGTTTTATCTCCGATTTTCCGCGAAAATCGATGATTTCCCGGAAATAGACGGCATGAAAGGGGGATTCGTGCAGAAGACCCAGGGTGATGCCGGTGTTCCCCACCTCTCCCAGAAGACCCACCCCCTCCTGCCAGAGTTCGTCCAGGGCTTCGGCCGCGGCCTGACGCAGGTCTTCCAGGGAGAGCTCCACCCGCTTGCGGATGAGGGAACGTACCCAGGTGATGAACGAGCCGGTGGGGGTGAGACGGAAGCGCAGGGCCGAGAGTTCGAGGTGGGTGTGCGCATTGGTCAGGGCGGGAAGGAGCAGGACCTCGCCCAGATCCACCCGGCGTCCCCGAAAGGTGCGTTTGAGTTCGGGGTAAGGCCCCAGATCCACGATGCGTCCCCGGCGCACCTCCACCGCTCCGTCCTCAAGCAAAGTACCCCGGGCGGTGAAGATCAGACGGGCCCGCACAAGAACCGGCTCGTGGGAAAGAGGAAACTCTTCCATTACTCAAGAAGGGTGTAATCCATGCGTCTTCGTCGGGGTTCATACCCCGCCGCCCGGATGATCCGGCGGATCTCCTCTTCGGAAAGCCGGTGGGAGACCCCGGTGGCTGCCACTACATTTTCCTCGATCATGGTGCTTCCGAAATCGTTGGCCCCGAACTCCAGCGCCACCTGGGCCACCTTGGGGCCCTGGGTTACCCAGGAGGCCTGGAGATTGGGGATGTTGTCCAGCACGATGCGGGAGACAGCCAGCATTTTCAGATATTCCACCGGGGTGGTTTTGGGAGTGGAAAGGGCGGTGTTGCCGGGCTGAAAGGGCCAGGGGATGAAGGCGGTGAAGCCCCCGGTTTCGTCCTGGAGCTCCCGCAGGCGCAGGAGGTGTTCCACCCGGTCGGAGAGGGTCTCTATATGCCCGAACATCATGGTGGCCGTGGTCCGGAGCCCCAGCTTATGGGCCGTACGCATGACCGTCAGCCATTCTTCGGCGGTGCATTTGCGGGGGGAAAGGCGCCGGCGCACCCGATCCACCAGGATTTCCGCTCCTCCTCCGGGAATGGAATCCAGCCCCGCGGCGATGAGGCGCCGCAGGACCTCCTCCACCGAAATCCCCTCCAGCCGGGAGAGGAAGATGATCTCCGGCGGGGAGAAGGCATGTACATGGACCTGGGGAAAACGTTCCTTGATAAAGGAGAGCATCTCTTCATAGAAGGAAAGGGGGAGATCCGGATGCAAACCGCCCTGCAGGAGGATCTGGTATCCTCCCAGGGCCAGGGTTTCTTCTATCTTCCGGGCCAGTTCCTCCCGGGATAGCACATATCCTTCCGGGTCTCCGGGGGGGCGATAGTAAGCGCAAAACTTGCATCCCGACACACAGACATTGGTGTAATTGATGTTCCGATCCACCACGTAGGTGACGATGGGTTCGGGATGAAGGCGTCGGCGTACCTCCCGGGCCAGCATCCCCAGCTCGAAGAGATCCATCTCGAAGAGGGCCAGGGCCTCCTCACGCCCGATCCGTTCCCCGGCCAGTATCTTTTGGATCAGATTCATGCGTGGACCTCACCGGAAGTTAGGATTACAATTACCCCCCGTAATGGGAACCGTCAAACCGGAAACGCTCCGGCGCAACGAATGGCCCCCGGAGGACTGGCGGGGCCGGTTTTACCTGGCCGATCTTCACGTGCACAGTCGCTACAGCCGGGCCACCAGCCGGGACATGCATCTTCCGGCCCTGGCCCGGACCGCCCGGGAGAAGGGCCTTCAACTGGTGGGCACCGGAGATTTCACCCATCCGGATTATTTTCGCGAGCTGTGCGAGCTTCTGGAACCCGCGCCGGAGGAAGGGCTCTACGTGTATCGTGAGGACCCTGAGGGGCCCCGTTTTATCCTCTCGGCCGAGGTCTCCAATATCTTTTCCCAGGGTCATCGACGTAACCGCCGCATTCATACCCTGATCCTGGCCCCCTCCCTGGAGGTGGTGCGCGAGATCAATCTGGCCCTTTCCCGGTTGGGGGATCTTTCCGCAGACGGACGCCCTACCTTCGGTTTCCCGGTCAAAAAACTGGTGCGTCTTCTGCGCGAGATCTCCCCGGAGATACTCTTTATTCCGGCCCACGCCTGGACCCCCTGGTACTCCGTGTTCGGGGCCTTTTCGGGTTTTGATTCCGTGGAGGAATGTTTCGAGGAGGAGACCGAACACATCCATGCCCTGGAGACCGGGTTGTCCTCGGATCCGGAGATGAACTGGAGGGTCTCGGCCCTGGATCGCTACACCCTGGTTTCCAACTCCGACGCCCATTCTCCCTCCAAGCTGGGTCGTGAGGCCAACGCCTTCTGGTATCCCATGAGTTATCCCGCCCTTTCCCAGGCCCTGCGCACCGGTAATCTGGCCTTTACCGTGGAATTCTATCCCGAGGAGGGCAAGTATCACTTCGACGGGCACCGGAGCTGCGGGATCTATCTCTCGCCCTCCGAGACCCGGCGCCACGGAGGGGTCTGTCCGGTGTGCGGGGGGAGGCTTACGGTGGGGGTCATGCATCGGGTGGAGGAACTGGCGGATCGTCCCGAGGGGTTCCGTCCCCCGGGAAAACCCCTTTCCGTGCATCTGGTCCCCCTGGAGGAGATCATCGCCGAGGCCCTGGGGGTGGGTTCCCAGAGCAAAAGGGTAAAGAAGACCTATCGCCAGCTTATAGAACTGGGGGGAAGCGAGTTCTCCCTTCTCCTGGAGAAGGACCTTTCGGAACTGGCGGAGTTCGTGCCGGAAAGGATTCTGGAGGGGATACGCCGGGTGCGCGAGGGCCGCGTCTATGTGCGCCCGGGCTACGACGGGGTCTATGGGGTGGTCTCCATCTTTACCCCCGAGGAGGGCCCGAGCGGGGATCAGGGTCCGCGGCAGCAGAGTCTTTTCTGAAACCCGGGGATCCCCCGGATAGGGCTTCCTTCAGGTCAAAGCCGGTGGGTTTCTGGAAGATCCGGACCTCGAATTCCGGGGCCGCGGCCAGGATGTGATCGAAGATATCCGCCTGAACCTTTTCGTAAGGGACCCAGCGGGTGTCGGCCACGAAACAATAGACCTCCAGGGGCAGGCCCTCCGGGGTGGGCTGGAGCTGGCGGACCATCAGGGTCATATCCTTCCGGATCAGGGGGTGGGCCTTGAGGTATTCCTCGATATAGATGCGGAAGGTGCCCAGGTTGGTAAGACGCCGGCCGTTCAGGGGCGAGGCCGCGGTGTCGATTCCCAGACGACGATTGTATTCCTCGATCTCGCGAAGCTTATTCTCCAGATAATCCCGAAGAAGATGAACCCGCCGCAGACGTTCCAGGAGCTCCCCCTCCAGGAAACGGACCGAGGTTTGATCCACCAGGATGTGACGTTTGATACGCCTTCCCCCGGCCCTTTCCATGCCCCGCCAGTTCTTGAAGGATTCCTCCATGAGCCGATAGGTGGGGATGGAGACGATGGTCTTGTCCCAGTTCTGAACCAGGACGTTGTAAAGGGTCATCTCGATGACCTCACCGTCGGCTCCGAACTGCGGGGCTTCGATCCAGTCGCCTATGCGGATGAGGTCCTGCCCGATGATCTGGATGCTGGCCACAAAGGAAAGCAGGGTATTGCGGAAGATCAGGAGAAGGACCGCACTTAAAGCTCCCAGCCCGGAGAGAAGCACCCAGGGAGAACGGTTGAGCAGGGCACATACCGCCACGATGCCGGCGGAGATCCAGACCAGGAACTTCAGGATCTGGATGTAGCCGCGAATGGGGTGCCGGCGGGCCAGGGGCAGACGGTGATAAAGCTCCAGGATGACGGAAAGGCTTCGGGTGATGATGAGGGCCACCGCCGGGGCCAGGAGGATTTCCACCAGCTTGGTGAGAAAACCCGCCAGGGGAGGGACGAACCCGGCCCCGTAATAGAGCACCGAAAGGGGCACCAGATAGGCCAGGGCCGAAAAAACCCCGTATTTTACCAGCAGATCATCCACATCGGTGCGGGAGCGTTCCGCCAGGCGGTGAATGAAACGAACCAGGAGATGCCGGGTGAGCCAGTAGGAAAGCGCGGAGGAGAGGACGACCAGGGCCAGCCTGAGTAAAATAAGGGCCTCCGGGGGTAGTCCTTGAAGTTTCATGAGAAGAAGGAGGATTTGAGGTTCTCCACCTTTTCGAAGGTCGCCACGATGGCCGGAAAGAGGTCCTTTTCCGAGACCCGCGCGGCTTCCAGCAGACCTTCGGGAAGATGGTAGGCAAAGGTATCCAGCCCGGCCCCGATGCCCATGAGATTGACCAGGGCGTTGGAAAGGGCGGTCAGAGCGGCCAGATGGGACTGGATCATAAGACTTTCGTCATGATGGGCCCGTACGGCGAAATAAACCTCCTTGGGGAACTTCCACCTCCGCAGGAGTTCGGCCCCTAC
>DRMH01000113.1 GCA_011322625.1 Thermosulfurimonas dismutans
CCAGTAAGAAAATAAATAAAAGCATTGCTATCCACTAAAATCTTACGACCATAAAATGGTTTAATATTAAATCTCATAATAAATTTCTTCGTCCAAAGCAATCTTATCTACTAAATTTTTATCCTCTATTTTCCATAAACCATAATATTTATCTACAATCGATTCTTGTTGTTGTCTCTTTGCTTTATATATTTCAAGTGCTTTCTGTTTAATTTTTTTATAAGTAGGTACCTCTTTCTCTTTTAGGAGTTCTAGAATGGCCTCGCGTAGTATAACTTTGATGTGCTTCGGAGTCCTGAGTTTCCTTGATTTTTTGCCCGGGACGGGTTTCCTTACTTTGAAAACTTGTATTCCTTCTTTCGCGAGTTCTTCTTTGACCTCGGCAATATAACTATCTTTGAAGGTTGCTGGAGAGGAAATTTGTCGCATATCCCTTTCTCCTTTTCCGGAAAACTTTTAATAAATTCTCGGTCTTTCATTCTCAGTCTGTTATACGATAGACCATTTCAGAAAGACTGTCAAATTAAAGACGGATTATTCCGACACTACACACATGCCTTTCCTGAGAAGCCTTTCCGGTTCTTCTCGGAAACGGGGATGGGCCCATTCCAGGTTTCGGAGGACTTCTACTCCCGGGAAAATAATCTCTTTGGGGCAGGTCCCGCGGTTGACCGGGGAAGCCACCGGGGCTAAGCTTTGTGAAAAGTTTCCGGAGGCCGAGCCATGGAATTTGAGGCCGTAATCGGGCTTGAGGTCCACACCCAGCTCCTTACCGAAAGCAAGATCTTCTGCGGGTGTTCGGCCAGGTTCGGGGCCGAACCCAATCATCACGCCTGCCCGGTCTGCACCGGGATGCCCGGAAGCCTTCCGGTGCTGAATCGCCGGGTGGTGGATTTTGCGCTGAGGCTGGCGCTGGCCGTGGGGGCCCGGATCAATCCGGTCTGCGTCTTCGCCCGGAAACATTACTTCTATCCCGATCTCCCCAAGAACTACCAGATCTCACAGTACGAGGCCCCTCTGGCCGAGGGCGGGGCCATCGAGATCGAGGTGGACGGAAAGAGGAAGAAGATCGGGCTGGTGCGCATTCACATGGAGGAAGACGCCGGAAAGCTGGTCCACGATGAGGCCCGGCCGGTCTCCTATGTGGATTTCAACCGCACCGGGGTCCCGCTCCTTGAGATCGTAAGCCAGCCCGATATCCGAAGCCCCGAGGAGGCCGTGGCCTATCTTAAGAAGCTCCGCACCATCGTGCGTTATCTCGGAATCTGCGACGGAAACATGGAGGAGGGGAGTCTGCGCTGCGACGCCAATGTCTCGGTAAGGCCCAAAGGCTCGGAGGAGTTCGGGGTCAAGGTGGAGTTAAAGAACATGAATTCCTTTCGCCATGTGGAGCGGGCCCTGCGTTATGAGATCAAGCGCCAGATCGGGCTTCTTCTTGAGGGAAAGCCGGTGGTCCAGGAGACCCGGCTCTTTGACGAGGCCACCGGCACCACGCACTCCATGCGCGGAAAGGAAGAGGCCCACGACTACCGCTACTTTCCGGACCCGGATCTCGTCCCCGTAAGGATCGATGAGGCCTGGATCGAGCGGGTGCGGGCCGAACTTCCCGAGCTTCCCGATGTAAAGAGGGAACGTTTCATGCGGGAATACGGTCTTCCGGCCTACGACGCCGAGATCCTCACCGCCTCAAGACCCCTTGCCGAATTCTTCGAGGAGTGTGTGAAGCTCTTCCCCCAGCCCAAGAAGGTCTCTAACTGGCTCATGACCGAGGTCTTAAGGGAGCTTAACCGCGAGGGGAAAGAGATAGACGAAACCGGTTTGAAGCCCGAGCACGTGGCGGAACTTCTCAAGCTGGTGGATGAGGGAGTGATCTCCATCACCGCGGCGAAGAAGATCTTTCCGGAGGTCTATGCCACCGGGGCCGATCCGCGAAAACTGGTGGAGGAGAGGGGACTTCGCCAGGAGAGCGACGAGGCGGCCCTTGAGGCCGTGTGCCGGGAGGTGCTCTCCGAAAATCCCGCGGAGGTGGAAAAATACAAGGCCGGAAAGAAAGGGGTGATCGGCTTTTTCGTGGGCCAGGTCATGAGAAAGACCCGGGGCAAGGCCAACCCCAAGCTGGTAAACCAGATCCTTACAAGGCTCCTTGAGGAATGAGGCGGGAAGAGATCATCCGGAGACTTAAAGCCTATTTTGAGCCGCGGGAGCGCTTTCGGATCGTGATCCTTTTCGGTTCCGTGGCCCGTGGGGACATCAAGCGGGAAAGCGATGTGGATCTTGCGGTGCTTGCGGAACCCGCCCTTTCCTTAAGGGAGCTTTTGCGTCTCATGGGCGAACTCGAAGACCTCTGCGGAAGAAGGGCGGATGTGGTTCAGCTTCAGGATCTCTGCGAGGATAAACCTGCGGTGGCCTTTGAGGTCACCCGTGAAGGGATCCCCCTCAAGATCGTTGACCGGGAGGAATGGCTTCGCCTGCGGGAGAGGATCTGGCATCATTACCTGGATACGGAATATTTGCGGAGATTAAACTGGCGTTATTTTAAGGAAGCCCTGCGGAGGCGTCGTGCTGGAGCATCTTCTGCGCTTACACAACAACCTCAGGCGGCTTGAAAAGTTAAGGGCCGGCCCCATCGGAGAGGTGGAAAGTTTGGAGATAATGGAGGAATATTTTTCGTGAAGGTTTTTCAGCCGGAAAATCCGGATATCATCTGTGCCTGGCGGTGGACGGAGCGGGGGCTTTATCTTCTGGATCAGAGGCTTCTTCCGCAGAAGGAAAGATACATCCCCTGTCGCACCTGGCAGGAGGTGCGCCGGGCCATTCGGGAGATGGTGGTCCGCGGGGCTCCGGCCATCGGGATCACCGCGGCCATCGGGCTGGTGCTGGGGGCCGAAAGGCTTAAGGTTCACACCCGGCGGGCCTTCCTTTCCGGGTTAAAACGCATCGCGCAGGGACTTTCCCGGGCCCGGCCCACGGCGGTAAACCTCTTCTGGGCCCTTCGCCGCATGGTGCACCGGGCCGAGACCGAAGCCGACGCCGGGCCGAGGGAACTTATTGAGATCCTCCGGGCCGAGGCCCTTTCCATCTGGGAGGAGGACCTTTCGGCCTGCAGGCGCATGGGGCGTCTCGGGGCGGAACTTTTGCCGGAGGAAGGCACGGTGCTTACCCACTGTAACGCCGGGGCGCTGGCCACCGGGGGCTACGGCACGGCCCTGGGGGTGATCCGTGCGGCGGTTGAGGCCGGAAAGAGGCTCTCGGTCCTTGCCGACGAGACCCGGCCCTATCTTCAGGGGGCAAGGCTTACGGCCTGGGAACTCAAGAAGGCCGGGGTCCCGGTTTCGGTGATCCTTGATTCCGCGGCGGGTTTTCTCATGGCCCGGGGGAGGGTCCAGGCCGTGATCGTGGGGGCGGATCGCATCGCGGCAAACGGCGATACCGCAAACAAGATCGGGACCTACAGCCTTGCGGTGCTCGCCCGGGAGAATGGTGTTCCCTTTTACGTGGCCGCCCCGACCTCCACCTTTGACCTCGCCTGTCCTTCCGGGGAGCATATCCCTATCGAGGAAAGATCTTCCGAAGAGGTTCATTTTTGCGCCGGAAAGCGCATTACCCCCCGGGGCGTTTCGGCGGTGAATCCGGCCTTTGATGTGACGCCGGCCTCGTTCATCACCGCCATCGTTACCGAAAAGGGGGTCATCCGTCCCCCTTATTCCGAAAATATTCCGGCGGTACTCTCCGGTGAAACTCAAGCTTCCTGAGATCACCGTTTATCGTCTGGCCCTCTATTTGAGGGTGCTGGAGAGGCTTTCCCGGGAGGGCCGTGAGCTGGTGCGCAGCGAGGAACTGGCCCGGCTCTGCGGGGTCTCCCCGGCCCAGCTCCGCAAGGACTTAAGCTTCGTGGGTACCTTCGGGGTGCGCGGAGTGGGGTATCAGGTCCGTTCCCTGGAAAGAGAACTCAAACGCATCCTGGGGCGCGACCGCATCTGGCACCTGGCGCTTGCCGGTCTCAATGAACTGGGCAAGGCCCTCCTGGCCGAAAGAAGACTTCAGGAGAAGGGGTTCCGGTTCGTGGCGGTCTTCGACTGGCGGGAGGAATGGATCGGAAAGGTCATTCACGAGGTCTATGTGTATTCCCTGGAGCAAATGCCTTATCTGGTTAAGGAATCCGAGATCGAGATCGGGGTCATCACCCTGGCCGGGGAGAAGGCCCGGGAGATGGTCCAGGCCCTTTCCCGATCCGGGATCAGGGCCATCCTCAATCTGGGCCCCGAACCCCTTGAGGCCCCCCGTTCTGACCTCATCTTTCGTCATGCGGACCTTACCCTGTCCTTTGATCTGGTGAGTTTTGCCCTGAGTTCGGGTTATGGCTCGGTTCGTTGATCAGGTAAAGATTCATGTGAAGGCCGGGGACGGGGGACACGGCTGTGTGAGCTTCCGCCGGGAGAAATATGTCCCCCGCGGGGGGCCGGACGGGGGCGACGGCGGCCGCGGCGGGGATGTCATCCTGGTGGCGGACCCCCAGCTCCACACCCTTTACGATTTCTATCACCGGGTGCATTTCCGGGCGGAAAACGGCCGCCCGGGTATGGGCAAGAAGATGACCGGCCGCGACGGGGAGGACCTCATCCTGCGGGTTCCGGTGGGCACGGTGGTCCGCGACGCCGAAACCGGGGAGGTGCTGGGGGATCTGGTAAGACCCGGCCAGCGCCTCATCGTGGCCCGGGGCGGGAAGGGTGGCCGGGGAAACGCCCGCTTCGCCACCCCCACCAACCAGGCCCCGCGGTACGCCGAACCGGGCCGCCCGGGCGAGGAACGCTGGCTCATATTGGAACTTAAGCTCATCGCCGATGTGGGGCTGGTGGGGCTTCCCAACGCCGGAAAGTCCACCCTACTTTCCCGCATCTCCGCGGCCAGACCCAAGATCGCCGACTATCCCTTCACCACCCTTCAGCCCAATCTGGGGGTGGTGGCGCTTTCGGACGAGCGCACCTTCGTGGTGGCCGATCTTCCGGGCCTCATCGAGGGGGCCCACAAAGGCGTGGGCCTGGGGCTGGATTTCCTGCGACATGTGGAGCGCACCCGGGTCCTCCTTCACGTAATAGATGCCTCCTCCGAGGATCCCTTAAGGGACTTCGAAATCATCGAAAAGGAGATGGCCCATTACCAGCCCGAGCTTCTTAAAAAACCCCGGGCCGTGGCCCTGAACAAGATCGACCTTATCCCGGATCGAGGCGTGCTCCGTCCGGTAAAGGAAACCCTGGAAAGAAAGGGGCATCCGGTCTATCTTATCTCCGCAGCCACCGGGGAAGGATTGAGGGATCTCCTGGAGGGGCTGTGGAGGCTTCTTCTTCGCGGCCATGAGGCTCTGAACCATGGATCGTAAGGAATATCTGGACCGGGCCAGACGACTGGTCATCAAAGTAGGAAGCGCGGTGGTGGCGGATGAGGAGGGGTTATCGCGGCCGGTGGTGGAGGGCCTGGCCGCGGAAATCTCCCGTTTCATGCGCCAGGGATACGAGATCGTCCTGGTCTCCTCCGGGGCCATCGCCTGCGGACGAAGGAAACTCGAGATCCCGGATCGGCCCTTTTCCCTTCCGGAAAAACAGGCCCTGGCCGCCGCCGGACAGAGCACCCTCATCCAGGCCTACGAGGAGGCCTTTTCCGCCTACGCCCAGCCGGTGGCCCAGATCCTCCTCACCCGGGAGGACCTGGAGGACCGCCGGCGTTACCTCAATGCTCGCAACACGCTCCAGGTCCTGCTCCGCTGGCGGGTGCTCCCCATCGTGAACGAAAACGACACCGTGGCCGTGGAGGAGATCCAGTTCGGGGACAACGACATCCTGGCCGCCCTGGTGGTGGGGCTGGTGGAGGCCGATCTTCTCATCTGTCTCTCCGAGGCCGAGGGTCTTTACGAAAGGGATCCCCGCGAGGATCCTTCGGCCCGGAGGATTTCGGTGGTGGAGAAGATCACCCCCGAGGTGGAGGCCATGGCCGGAAAACGCCCGGGGCGCTTCGGGCGGGGAGGGATGCTTTCCAAGCTCCGGGCCGCAAGAATGGTAACCTCCCTGGGGGTGCCCATGCTCCTTGCCTCCGGACGCACGCCCCTGATCCTGGAACGGATCTTTGCCGGGGAGGAAGTGGGGACCCTGTTCCTGCCCCGGAGCCGCAGGCTTTCCTCGCGCAAGTTCTGGATCGCTCATCTCCAGCCCGAGGGTCGCCTGGTGCTGGATCCGGGGGCGGTGAAGGCCCTCCGGGAAGGGGGCAAGAGCCTTCTTCCGGCGGGCATCCGGGCGGTGGAAGGCGAATTCGAACAGGGGGCCTGTGTGGAATGTGTGGATGAGCACGGACGAGCCGTGGCCCGGGGGCTCACCAATTACGACTCCCGTCAACTGCGCTGCATCCTGGGGGTGCATACCTGTGAGATAGAATCCCGCCTGGGGTTCAGCGGAAAGGAAGAGGTCATCCATCGGGACAACCTGGTGCTAATCACCGAAGATTAGGGGCCTTTACTTTTCGGAAACGGGGTGTTAGGCTGCCCTGAGAATCAAATTTTAAGGAGGTTTGAGTAACATGGTTACAGGAACGGTGAAGTGGTTCGACGAGAAGAAGGGTTACGGGTTCATCTCGCGGGACGATGGTGGAGACGTGTTTGTGCACTACTCCGCCATCCAGATGGAAGGTTTCAAAACCCTTCGGGAGGGCCAGAAGGTGGAATTCGAGGTCACGCAGAGCCCGAAGGGCGAACAGGCGAGTAACGTTCGGGTGATTGACTAATCACGCTCCGGCCCTGAAAACTCGAGGCCCGCTTCGGCGGGCCTTTTTTATTTTAGGAGGAAAGTCCCTTCAGGAAAAAACGGCTGGAAAAGAAGAGGGAAAGCCCCATCCAGAGATAAAGACCCCCCAGATAGTCCCTGGGAAGGGGTAATCTCCTGAGGAGGACCCCCAGGGCGATCATGACCAGGGCCAGAAGATACTGTTTACCGGGTTGGAAGGAAAAAAGGGAACTCCTTTCCGGGAGACAGCGGATATGATTGAGGGTCCTCTGCACGGTGCGGGTCAGGATACGGGAGGAGAAGACCAGGGCCAGCGGAAGACTCAGGATCAGGAGGCCCAGCAGTTCCTGGGGGCCGCCCCGGTACCAGATCCAGAGGAGCCCTCGCAGACTGAGCCCCAGCCCCACCGCCAGCCACAGCCCCCCGGCCACTAACGGAAGATAGCGTTTAGACACCCGCATGACTGGCGAATTCCTCCTTTAAACGACACAGAAGACAGGGACTGGAAACCGCCGGTTCCCCGCAGCGTTCACAGGTGAGGAGTTCCCGATCCAGAAACTCCTCCCGGTGTTCGGCGAAAAGGGGAAAGGCCCGGCGCAGATAATCCAGATAAAACCGCAGCTTGGTGCCCGGGGAACGTTCCTCCAGCTCATCCATGATCTGGGCGTAAAAGGGGCGGGTGGCCTCCTCGGAAAGGGGGCAGCTCTCGGCCAGATAGGGAAGTTTCTGGATCTCCGCATAAAGACGGATCTCCCGAACCGAATGGCGGCAAAGGGGTTTGGCCTTGCGTACGAATCCGTGTTCCGCCGGCAGCACCGGATATTTACGGGCCAGGTATTTCAGGTTCCAGTGCAGGAGGTTTCCCAGGAGGGAGGAGGCCTCATCGTCCAGGTTGTGTCCGGTAACGATTACCGAATATCCCAGGCGCTTGGCCAGATGATTGAGATACTGGCGTTTCACCGTGCCGCAGAGGGAACAGTATTTTCGGGTCTTCCGGCGCAGATCCGGTACGGAAAAACCCAGCTCCGCCGGCATATCGACGATGTGTAAGGGACGGTTCAGGCGTCGGGCCATGGCCTCCACCGCCCGCCGTGAAAGAAGGGAAAAGGAGTTCTCCTCGATCCCCAGATAAACAAAGATTCCGTCGGCCTCGTATCCCAGGGAAACCAGGGCATTCCAGAGACTCAAACTGTCCTTCCCGCCGGAGACCGCCACCAGGATCCTATCCTTGCGGGTGAACATCCGGAAGGACCGGATGGTACGTTCCAGATAACGTTCGAACCAGGACACGAAGTGTTCCTGACACAGGGGAAGGCGATGAGCCGGGAGATAGACCCGGGCCGGCGTATTCTTTTTTTCGTTGCGGCAGAGACGACACCGAGCCATTCTATAGTTCCTCCAGGGTTCGATCCAGACGCGTTTCCCAGTCTTTAAACAAAAAATAGGCCTTTTTCAAGCTGGGGGGTTCCGGAGGCGAGGAGGGAAGGGCCCCCTGGAAGGGACTCACCACCTCTCCGATCCGCACCGCCCTTCTTCCCCGGGTGGGCAGTATCCCCTCCTCGGTAACCACCACCAGTCCGCGGACCTCCAGTTCCTCGAGCACGGTTTCCACCTCCCGGGGGGAGACCTGCAGATGGCGGGAAAGATCGGAGAGAGCAACCGGAGCCGATCCGTCCTCCACGGCCTGGGTAAGCTCGAGCATCACCGCTACCGCCAGCAGGGGCAGAGGGACCCGATAGCCGTTCCCCAGCCAGTCTTTTTCCTCGTACACCGCCGCGGCTTCGGCCCCGAAAAGGGTCACCGCCCAGGAGAGAAAAAGCCACAGCAGAAAAAGCGGGAGGGCGGACAGCGAACCGTAAAGCTTGGAATAGGTTACGGCCTTGCTGGTATAAAAGGTATAGAGATAACCCGAGATCAACCAGAGGATTCCGGCCACCCCGCCGCCGAAAAGGGCCGCCCGGACCTGGATTCGCCGATGGGGGAGATAGAAATAGAGCCCGGCGAAGAAGATGATCACCGTGAGCACATAAATGAGCTTCAGAAGGAGGGTGGCCAGGAACTTCTGGGTATAGTGGGAGAGATAAAAGGCCCCGGCCGGGGGGAGCAACAGAAGGATGGGGCCCATGGTAAGGATCATCCAGTAGGCGGTAACCTTCTGGAGGATGCTGCGGCCCTTACGAACCCGAAAGATCCGATTGAGCACCCCCTCGGTCTGCATCAGAAGCCCCACGATCATGGTCAGAAAAATGAGCATGCTGGCCTTACCCAGAGGGGCCTGCTGGGCCTTGGAGAGAAGACGAAAGAGGGTCTCCTGCACCGTATCTATGGCCGCGGGGTTGAGGAACCGGGAGAGCAGTTCCTCGGATTTGTCCAGGACATCCTCGGCCTGAATGAAGAGCCGGGCGATGGCGAAGGCCAGGGTCAGGAGGGGCACCAGGGAAAAGATGGTGGTATAGGTAAGGGCCTGGGCCTCGGTGGAACAATGATCTTCCCAGTATCTGTGCCAGACCCTTTTCCAGAAAACGATACCTAACATAACGGGTTATCATAAAATTGGCCCTTTATCTTGACAAGATACCGGTTAATGGATATAGGTTTGCCGTAGGTTCGGGACGTAGCGCAGCCTGGCAGCGCACCCGCTTGGGGTGTGGGGGGTCGGCGGTTCAAATCCGCCCGTCCCGACCATTTTTTATGGATAGGGATTTAAAGGAACCCAAATATTTAAAAAACCAGGCCCTGGCCTGGGGGGAGGTGTGTAATGAGGACCACCCCGGTATGCCAGATCGACCGGCTGGACATGATTCCCGCCCAGGGGGGCAGGAAGGAGAGTCGTTTCCCGGTCACCACGCATTTGCTGGTGGAGATGTGGCAGGCTCCTTTCGGAGTCCTGGCCCGGGCCGAAGAGGTGGAGCAGGCCCTTCGCTTCTCGGGTAACGGTTCCGGAGCCCGGGGCGAGGTCATCGTATATCAGTTTCAGCCCTACGGAGTCTCGGCCAAGGCCACCTTCGGCGACGCCCACATCTTTATCCATACCTGGCCGGAGAACGGTTACGCGGCGGTGGATATCTTCGCCGCCGACGAGGAAGGGGCCTATTCCATTCTGGAACGCATGCAGCAGGCCTTTCGGCCTTCCTATATCCACGTGGTGGAAGTAAAACGGGGCAACCTCATCTCCGAGGGGGAGACTTGACTCGCTACTGGTGGCGGGAACGGCTGGGCCGGGATTTTGCCCACGCCTTTCGGGTGGCACTGATCCACGAGGAACATACCCCGGCCGGCCAGCATCTCCAGGTGTTCCACAACCCCTTCTGGGGGCGCTTTGTGGTCCTGGACGGGGTGGTCCAATTCACCGAGCGCGACGAGTTTATCTATCACGAAACCATCGTCCTCACCCCCCTGGCCCTCTTTGCGGAGCCTCCCCGGGAGGTGCTCATCATCGGCGGCGGAGACGGAGGGGTCCTGCGGGAACTGCAGAAATTCTCCGACCCCCGACGCATCCTCCAGGTGGAACTGGATCTTTCGGTCTTCAGGGCCTGTCAGAAATATCTGCGAGAGATCTCCGGGGACTATCGGGACCCCCGGGTGGAACTGAGGGTGGAAGACGGCCTTAGCGCCACCCAGGGACTCCCCCCGGAATCCTTTGATCTGGTGATAGTGGATTGCACCGATCCGGTAGGGCCGGCCAAGAGCCTCTATACCCGGGAGTTCTATCAGGCGGTGCTTCGGGTCCTCCGGCCCGGAGGGGTCTTCATCCAGCAGGCCAGCCTGCCGGGGTTCTTCCCGGAGATCCTGCGCGAGGCCTACGGCCGGGCCAAGGAGATATTCCCGCGTCTTACGGTGCTGCGGGCCATGGTCCCCTGTTACGGGGACGAAATCGCCTTCCTCCTGGGAGGGAAAGACCCGGAGGCGGATTTTCTGCCCCGGCGGGAGTTCCAGGGGCGTTATTATAGCCCGGAGATGCACCGGGCCTCCCTGGTTATCCCTCCCTACTGGCAGGAGATCCTGCGCCGAAGCTAAATCCAGAGCCGCCTAGATCCTGGTCCGGAGAAGGCTTCCCTCCCGGCGGGGAATCACCTCCAGCACCGCCGGAATTCGCTCCCGCAGTTCCCTTACGTGGGAGATCACCCCGATGAGACGCCCCCCGGCCCGTAACTCCGCCAGCAAAGACAGGGCCTGATCCAGGGAATCCGGGTCCAGGTTCCCGAAGCCCTCGTCGATGAACAGACACTCCAGGGGACGCCCCCCGGAGAGTTCCTGGACCACCTCGGAGAGGGACAGGGCCAGGGACAGGGCCGCCAGGAAGGATTCCCCCCCGGAAAGGGTGGCCGCAGGACGCACCCCTCCGCTCCAGCTATCCAGGATCAGGATCTCCAGCCCCGCGGCCCGACGCCGATCCCGGATCTCGGTCTGCCGCAGAAGACGGAAACGCCCTCCGGTAAGGGCGTGAAGTTTTCTGGAGGCTCGCAGGAGTATCTCCTCGAAAAAGGCCGTAAGCACAAACCGGTGGAAGGAAAGGCGTTTCTCGTTGAGCCCGGCGATACGATCCGCAAGGCCCTTCACCGTGCGATAGCGTTTTTCGATCTCCTCCAGACGCGACCGAAGCTCCCGGATCTCTCCCAGGAGGCGATCCAGGGTCTGGATGCGTCCGGAAAGTTCCCCCAGCTCCCGGTGTCGGCGGTCCAGTTCCCGGCGCATTTCCTCCTCCCGGGCCCGAAGACCCTCCACATCCGGAGGGGTTTTCCCGGACAGATACTCCTCGAGTTCCCTGCGCCGCAAAAGCAGGGTCTCCTCCTCGCGGAAGAACCCCTGGACCTCCCTTTCCAGTTCCTCGCGTTTTTCCAGCGCGGGGATAAGGGCCTCGAAACGGGATCTATCCGGAAGGGAAAGCTCCCGCAGGACCTGTAAGAAGCGCTCCGAGGCCTCCGTCTTCCTGCGGTTAAGCCTTTCCAACCTTTTACGGAGTTCCTGACCCAGGGCCTGCCGGGCGGAACGCCGGGCCTCGAGATCCGTCAGGGTCCGCTCCAGGGCCTGAAGCTCCTCCTCCCATCTCCGGTATCGTTCCTCACCTTCCCTGAGGGTCCTTCGCAGGCTTTCCTCCCGGGGTTTCTCACCCAGCCGGGCAACCAGGGTCTCCATCCGGGTGGAAAGACGCCCCTCCTCCAGACGGATCTGCTGGTATTCGGCCTCCAGGGTCTCCCGGACCCGCTGGAGACGCGCGATCTCCTCCCGGAGGGTCTCTCTGCGCTCTCGCAACCGGGCCAGTTCCTTCCGGGTCTTTTCCCCTCTGGCCAGATCCGCCTCGATCCGGGCCAGCTCGGACCGGGCCTCCTCCGGAGAAAAACGGGCCGGGATCTCCTCCTCCAGGGAAAGGATTTCCCGCTTGAGCCTTTCCTCCTCGCCGGCGAGCAGGGCTTCCTGCCGGCGGAGATTCTCCAGGGTCTCCCGCACCTTACGGATCTCCTCTTCCAGTTCCCGGCACCGGTCCTCGGAAGGCAGCTTCTCCGGAGGGGAGGCCGGAGAAGGGTGCTCCCGGGAACCGCAAACCGGGCAGGGTTTTCCGGGAGAAAGGGTGCGGGCCATCTCCCAGGCCCGATGCCGGGAAAGAAGATCCCGCAAAACCGCCTCCCGGCTCTCGAGCTCCGCCAGACGCTTTTCGGTCTCCTCCAGGTCGCGGCGGAGCCCGGCCCGACGCCGGGAAAGGGCCTCCTTTTCCCGGAGAAGGCTCTCCCTTCGGTTCGCTTTCTCCAGCCATTCCCGGATCTGGTGTCGCCTCTCGGCCCGGCCAAGGAGATCCGTTACCAGGGACATCTTCCGGGCTTCCTCGGCCTCCAGTTCGGTCAGTTCCTGTTCCTTCTGACGAAGAGCCGAGCGGGTCTCCTCCATCTTTCGCTCGTAGCCGGCCAGGCTCCTCCGGAGCTCATCCCTCTTTCGGGCGAGGTCCCGCCATTCCTCAAGCCGGGCAAGGGTCTCCCGCAGCTCCCGCAATTTCTCCCGCAGCTCCTCCATCTCGCGGGCCTGCGAACGGAGGGCCCGCAGCCTTTCTGCGGTCTTCCGGGAGGTCTTCTCAAGCTCCTTAAGTTCGGCCTCCACCCCGTGCAGACGCCGGGTCTCCCGGGAAACCTCCTCCTCCAGATCCCTCAACCCCTGATAGAGGGGCAGGAATTCCCTCACCCTATCCAGCAGGGCCAGTTCCTCGCGGCGTTTTTCCATTTCCGGACGCCTAGCCGCCAGTTCCCGCAGCCGGTCCTCCACCCGCTGTTTCTCCGCAAATTTTGCCGCCAGATCCCGGGCCTCTTCCAGTTCCCGGAGCCATCGCCGATGCATGGTGAGAAGCTGGCTGACCCTCTCTTCCAGGGTATTCTTTTTCTCCCGCAGGCTGCGGAGGTGTTCCTCCAGCGAGGACTCCTCCTCAAAACCGGAGGATCGGAGCAGGGCCTCCCGCCTCTGATACAGGCTCTGCCAGGTATCCCGGGCCTCGGTCTCCATCTCCTTGAATACCTCCTCCAGCCGGGACAGGGATTCGGTCTGAAAGACCGTGCGCAGGAGCTGTTCTCGCTCCTCGGAACGGGCCAGAAGGAGATCCCGGAAACGCCCCTGGGGAATGAGCAGGACCCGCCGGAACTCCCGGGCCGAAAACCCCAGGAGATCCCGCACCTTCGAGGTAACCTCGCTGAGTTTCTGGGTGAGGAGCCGGCCCTCGGCCCAGAGGGCGGCTTCCTTGTGCACGTTTTTCCCGCTCCATCGCAGACTCCGGACCACCCGGAAACGTCTTCCGCGCAGACTGAATTCGTATTCCACCAGAGTGGGCACGGTGCGGGGGGCCTGGAGATTGCGCAGATCCCGGTCCTTTTTTTCCTCCAGGCTGGCCTCTCCGTAAAGGGCGAAGGTCAGGGCATCGAAGAGGGTGGTCTTTCCGGCTCCGGTGGGACCGGCGATGAGGAAGAGCCCGAAGCCCTCAAAGACCCTGAAATCCACCTCCACCGTCCGGAGATAGGGGCCGAAGGCCTGAAGACGCAGCCGCAGGGGACGCACGGTCTAAACATACCCCCGGCGGCAGGGAGAAGGAAGGGGGCGGACGGGCCGCCCCTTTGAAAGTTTATTTAAGTTTTCCCAGGACCGGTTTGGGGGTGCGATCGGTGCTGGGCGGGAGGATGGGCAGGACGATCCGGGGCTGTTTTCCGGTCAGGGAGTGCAGGAAGGCGGTGATCTTTTTCACCTCCTCCGGGGTGAGGTTGGCCCCCAGCTGGGCCGTACCCATGATGGCCACGGCATCCTCCAGACGCCATACCTTACCGGAATGGAAATAGGGATAGGTAAGGGCCACGTTTCGCAGGGAGGGCACCTTAAACACGTATTCATCGGAGGCGGTGTGGGTCACCGCAAAACGGCCCTTGTCTCCGGGAGGCAGGACCTCCGCACCGGGACGTTCCACCACCCCGAAGGGGGCGTACATCCGGCCTCCAATATTGACACCGTTATGGCAATTGGCGCACCCCTTCTCCATGAAAAGACGCAGGCCTTCTTTCTGTTCGCGGGTAAGGGCGGAGGTATCGCCCTTTAAGAACCGATCGAAGGGGGAATCCGGGGTGAGGAGGGTGGCCTCAAAGGCCTCGATGGCCTTGGCCATATTGTCGAAGGTTACCGGATCTTTCTCACCGGGGAAGGCCTTACGGAACATCTCCACGTATTCGGGGATGGACTTGAGGGTGGCCACCACCCGCTCCGGGGTGTTGCTCATCTCCACCGAGGCCTGAACCGGGCCCTTGGCCTGTTCCTCGAGATCCTTGGCCCGTCCGTCCCAGAACTGGGCGGTGTTAAAGACGGAGTTGAGCACCGTGGGAGCATTACGCGGCCCCCTCTGCCACATATGACCGGTGGAGGTTTCCTGGAGATCCACCCCGGCCAGGGAGAGGTTGTGGCAGGTATTGCAGCTTATTAGCTGGGAGGCCGAGAGACGGGGATCGAAATAGAGCATCTTGCCCAGCTTGATCTTGGCCGGAGTGAGAGGATTGTCCTTGAGGGCCGGGGGCTTTTCCGGCAAAGGCTCGAAGTATCTACGGGCCTTTTTCAGGAGATCCTGATCCCCGGCCAGGGCCGGCAGAACCGTAAGGGCCCACAAAGCCACCACCATCCATAACCATACACCCATCCTACGCATGATTTCCCTCCTTGGATCCAGATTTTTGATAAAATCATCAATCCACCAGTTCGGCCTTCCAGGTCTCATAGACCTTTCCGGCCAGTTCCGCCCCGGGTTTAAGGGTGGGTTTGCCCGGTTCCCAGTGGGCCGGGCAGACCTCCGCACCTCCGGTGCGTCGTACATGCTGGAAGGCCTTAATCCTGCGCAAAAGTTCATCGGCATTGCGACCCACCGGAGCATTGAGGACATCCATGAACTGGATCACCCCATCCGGATCGATGAGAAAGGTCCCCCGCAGATTGAGGCCCTGTTTCTCATCATATACCCCGTAGAGCTGGCCGATCTTTCCGGCCGGATCGGAAAGCAGGGGGAAGGGGACCCCGCCCTCGATCATCTTGGAGAGTTCGGTCTCCTGCCAGACCTTGTGCACGAAGGGCGTATCTATGCTGATCCCCAGGACCTCCACCCCCATCTCCTGAAGATCCTGGTATTTCTTGGCTATGGCCACCAGCTCCGTGGGACAGACGAAGGTAAAATCAGCGGGATAAAAGACCAGAAGCACCCATTTGCCCCGATAATCGGAAAGCCTTACCGTCTTGATCTCGCCATCCGCATAAGCCTGAGCCTCAAAGTCAGGAGCCATCAACCCGGGTCTAATACACATAACTCAACCTCCTTTTATATTTTTCTTGGAATCTATTTAAAACGTTTTTTAGGGAAAGTCAAGTCTAAAATGCCCTCTGAATTTCGCCCCCTGCCCCCGCATGACCCCGGCCTGGAGTGTCGGTCCTTTCTTCCAAAGTTAAACACCCTTTAGCCGGAGGGAAGGGGGCTTTTCCGATTGACCTTCTCTGGTTTCCGGGGTTTAATTAGAATCAAAGTCTCCCGGGAGGTAGCTATGGAACCTTTAAGGGTTGGTCCGGACAGGGTGGTGGTACTCACCTATTCCCTGGACATCGAGGGTGAGGAAGCTCCGGAGTGGTTCAGGAAGCCCATGGAGGCCTCCTTCATCTTCGGGCGGGAGCCGGTGCTCCCTCTGCTGGAGAAGGCCATCGAGGGGGCCAAGGAGAACGACGAGGTGGTGATCACCATACCTCCGGAACAGGCCTACGGTCCTCACCGGGCCCACCTGATAAAGGAAATCCCCCTTTCCCGGCTCAAACACCCCGAAAAGGTTCGCCCCGGCGCCTATTATGAGGAGACCGGGCCTTTCGGGCAGAAGACCTTCTTCAAGGTCCTGGAGGTGAAAGGCAACCGCATCAAGGTGGACTTCAATCACCCCGCAGCCGGCAAAAACGTCCTCATGCGGGTCCGCATCCGGGCCGTGCGCGAGGCCACCCCGCGCGAAATCCTGGCCGCGGAACTCCGGCGCTGCGGCGGAGGCTGAGCCTAATCGGTGGAGGGTGGAACCCTCCTCCAAGTCCAAGACCTGGTCCTGGGATGCCGGGGGCGATCCTACCCCCTGGTGGGAACGGTCTCTTTCGGTTTGCGGGCCGGGGAGATCTTTGGTCTGGTGGGGGAAAGCGGCTGCGGTAAATCCCTTACCGGTCTCGCCTGCCTGGCCCTCTTTCCCTCCGGGGTAAAACCCCTTTCCGGAAGGGTGATCTTCCGGGATACGGATCTCCTCTCCCTCCCGGAGGAAAAACGCCGTAAGTTCAGGGGCCGACACATCGGGCTTATCTTTCAGGAACCCCTGAATGCCCTCAATCCGGTCTTCACCGTGGGCCATCAGGTGGAGGAGGTCTTAGAGCTCCACCGGGGGCTTTCCGGAGAGAAGGCCCGGCGGGAAACCGTGAGACTCTTCTCGGAAGTGGGGCTCCCCGACCCCGAACTCCGGCTGCGCAACTATCCTCATGAACTCTCCGGAGGAATGCGTCAGCGGGTCATGATCGCCATGGCCCTGGCCGGAGATCCGGATCTTCTGGTGGCGGACGAGCCCACCACCGCCCTGGACGTCACCGTGCAGGCCCAGATCCTGGAACTCTTCCTGGAACTACGGGCCCGACGGGGGCTTTCCATCCTCTTCATCTCGCACGATCTCGCGGTGATCCGGGAGGTGGCGGATCGGGTGGCGGTCATGTACGCCGGTGAAATCGTGGAGGAAGCCCCGCGGGAAGAACTCTTTTCCTCCCCGCTTCATCCCTACACCCGGGCCCTGCTGGCGGCCTTTCCCCGCCTGGGGACCAGAAAACTGGAGGTCCTGCCCGGCCAGGTCCCCCCGCCAGGCACCTGGCCCCGGGGGTGCCGCTTTGCACCCCGCTGCCCGGAAAAAATCCCCCTCTGCGCCGAAAAACACCCGGAACTAAAGGAAATCCGCCCCCACCATCGGGTGAGGTGCCTCCGGGTATGACCGTGCTCGAACTCCGGGAGGTCTCCAAGAGCTATCGTCTGCGCGGGTTTCTGCGCCAGGGCCCGGAACTGCAGGTCCTCGCAGGGGTCTCCCTTTCCCTGAGGCGCCACGAAATCCTGGGCCTGGTAGGGGAAAGCGGCTGCGGCAAATCCACCCTGGCCCGCCTGGCCCTGGCCCTGGAAAAACCCGATCAGGGCGAATTCCTCTTCCTGGGTCAACCCTACTGGCGACTTCCCCGCCGGGAGCGCCGGAACCTCCGACCCCGCTTACAGGCCGTGTTCCAGGACCCCGCGGCCTCGCTCAACCCCCGCATGAGGATCGGCGACCTCATCTCCGAACCCCTGCGTCTGCAGGGCGTCTCCCGTGAGGAGACCCGGGACCGAACCCTCAAAATGATGGAGATGGTCGGGCTACCCGAGGAGGCCCTGTCCCGGTTCCCCCATCAACTCTCCGGAGGCCAGCGGCAACGGGTGGCCCTGGCCCGGGCCCTGATCACCCATCCCGAGGTGGTGGTCCTGGACGAACCCACCTCGGCCCTGGATGTCTCCGTGCAGGCCCAGATCCTCAACCTCCTCCTGGATCTCCAGCATCGCTTCGGCGTAAGTTATATCTTCATCTCCCACGACCTGCCGGTGGTGCTCTACCTGGCCCATCGGGTGGCGGTGATGTACCTGGGGGAGATCGTGGAAATGGCCCCGGCCGCGGATCTGGAAAAACCAGGCCTCCATCCCTATACCGAACTCCTTCTGGCCTCCATACCCGGTGAGCGCAAGAAACGACCCGTAGCCGGAGAACCCCCCAGTCTCCTGCGACGTCCTTACGGCTGTGTGTTTCATCCCCGTTGTCCCGAGGCTCGACCCCTCTGTCAGCGGGAAAAACCCCCTCTGCGAAGGGTTTCCCGAGAACATTTCATAGCCTGCCATCGGCGGTAGGGTATGCTGATCCTCGACGGTTCCTACGGAGAAGGCGGAGGGCAGATCCTGCGCACCGCCCTGACCCTGTCCCTTCTCACCGGAAAGGCCTTCCATCTGGTGAACATCCGCGCCGGGCGCCCCCGTCCGGGCCTGCGACCCCAGCACCTGGCCTGCGTAAAAGGCGCGGCTCGACTGGGACAGGCCGAGGTGCAGGGGGCCGAGAAAGGGTCCCGGGAACTGGTCTTCCGTCCGGGAAGACTCCGGGGCGGGGCCTATACCCTGGACATAGGCACCGCCGGGGCCACCGGACTCCTCTTTCAGACCCTTTATCTTCCCCTGGCCCGGGCCGGGGGAGGAAGGCTCATCCTCCGGGGCGGCACCCATGTGCCGGCCAGTCCCTGTTTCCACTATCTGGAACGGGTCTTCTGGCCGGTGGTCTGCGCCATGGGGCTCTCCGGGGAACTCCATCTTCGAAGGTACGGGTTCTATCCCGCCGGAGGCGGGGAGATACGGGCCGATATCGCCCCGGTTCGAGGTCTGTCCGGACTCGACCTGCGCGCCCCTCTCACGGACCCCTCTCCGGTGGTCCTTTCGGTAATCACCGCTGATCTCCCCGGCCACATCCGGGAACGACAGGCCCGAAGGGCCGAAAGCCTCCTGCAGGCCCGAGGGCTCTCACCGGTGCTGGAGACCGCCACCGTAAAGGCCTCCTCACCCGGAACCTTCGTGGGAGTGGTGGGGAGAGGGGAAACGGCCCGCGCCGGAGGTTTCGCCCTGGGAGCCCGGGGCAAACCCGCGGAAAGGGTGGCCGAGGAAGCCCTCCGGCCTTATCTTGAAGTCATGGACGCGGAGGCCGCGGTGGACGAATACCTGGCCGACCAGCTTCTCCTGCCCGCGGCTCTGGCCTCCGGAAAAACCGTCCTCCGCACCCCGCGTCTCACCCGTCATCTCCTGACCAATGCCTGGGTAATAGAACGGTTCCTCCCCGAGGTGCGGATAGAGATCCGGGGTGAGGAGGGAAAAAGCGGAGAGGTGGAGATCCGGGGTGTGGCCCTATTCTGAAGAGGACCGAAAAAGACTGGCGGAGATCTATCCCCATAACCCCCTTCTCCGCCGTTTTCCGCTCAAGGTGTGGGAGGAGGCCCTTGCCGAGGGCCGGCTGCGGGTGGTGCTGGGGACGCGGACCCCGCTTTTCCGCCTGCGGCGCGACTTCAAGGGCTTACCCAGCGGGACTATCTTCGGGCCGGAAACAGTCATCCCTTCCTTTCCCCATATCCCGCGCATCTTTCGCCTGCACACCGGAGTCCCCCGCTACCTTCAGGGGCCCTTCTGGGCGGAGGAAAAGATCGAGGGCTACAACGTGCGTCTTTTCCGGGTGGGGGACGAGATCCTGGCCGCAACCCGCAGGGGGTTTATCTGTCCCTTTGCCACCGACCGCTATCCGGATTTCTTACCCCGGCTGGAGGAGTTCCTCCGGGACCATCCCCATCTCTGTGTCTGTTGCGAGGTGGCCGGCCCGGGAAACCCTTTCGTGGGGGAATGGCCTCCTTATATCCAGGAGGACGTGCACTTTTTTGTCTTCGATCTGATGCGTCTTCCGGAGGGGGAACTGCTTCCGCCCCCGGAAAAATATCGGCTCCTTGCGGCCTACGAGTTCCCCACCCCCGAGATCCACGGCCCCTACACCCCGGACCGGCTGGACCCCCTCTCTCAACTCCTGCGACGGTATGATCGGGAAGGACGCGAGGGGGTGGTGCTCAAGTCCGCCGACGGTAAGATCTATCTCAAATACGCCACCCCGGGTTCCCATCTGGAGGACCTCCGGGTGGTCTTTCCCTACCTGGGAGATGTCCCGCCGGAGTATCTCACCCATCGGCTGGTGCGTTACCTCCTCAGCCAATGGGAACTTTACGGGAAGCTCAAGGGAGAGATCTGGGAGAGGGTGGGGACCAGGATCCTCTCCGGTCTCGAGGACCTCTTTTCCCGGCTGGACCGGGGGGAGGTGGTGAGCGAGGCCTTTCGTTTGCGCTTCCGCACCCGACGGGCCTTTGAGGCCCTTCTGGCCCACTTTCGCCATGCTCAGGTCAAGGTGGAGGTAAGGGAGGTGCGGGAGGAGGCCGGCTACCTGGTGGTGGAGATAGTCAAGATCTATCCCCGGGCCACCTCCTTCTGGCGACAGAAACTGGAGGGGTTCTCGGTGGTGGATTAGGGCTGACAACCGCAGCCCGAGGTCGGCCCCGGGGAAAACCTCTTCCAGATCAGCTCGCGCACGAAGAGCCATCCCAGGAGCAGAGCCGCCAGGACGGAGATCAGACCCGGCCCCTCGGCGGAAACGGACCTAGGGCGCAGAAGGGTGGAGGGCACCAGCTGATCAAAGATCCATCCCGAGGCCAGGGCGGCGGCCATGAGGGTCCCCAGATAAAGAAGGGTAACCCTGCGGCCGAAGAATTTGGCCAGTACGGTAAGGGAGGTGAGATTGGTGGCCGGACCGGCCATAAGAAAGACCAGCACGCTCCCCGGGCTGAACCCCTTGAGGAGCAGGGCGTAACCCAGAGGGATGGAGGCCGTGGCACAGAGATAGATGGGGATGCCCAGAAGCAGCATGGCCGGGTAGGTAAGTCCGTGTGCCGCCAGGACCCGGGCCAGATCCGGAGGCAGGAGCAGGGCCGCCAGAGCCGCCAGGAAAAACCCCAGGAGCAGCGGACGCGCCATCTCCGCAAAGAGTTCCTCCACCGCATGACGCAGGGAGGCCCGCATCTTCTCCCGGAAGGTATGGGTGTGCGGCCCCTCCTGGTCGCAACAGAGACAGGAAAGCGAGGAGGAGGGCGAAAGGTCCCGGGGGCGGGTGGTCAGGGTGAGGACCAGGGCCACCAGGACAGAAGCGGCCAGGGCCGAAAGAGGATAGGCCAGGGCGAAGAACCCTCCCAGAAGACCGTAGGCCAGGAGAATGGCGTCGGCGCTGGTCTGGGGCGTGGCCACCAGAAAGGCAAAGGTGGCCGGAAGACCGGCCCCGGAACGGTAGAGCCCCACCGCCGCCGGAAGCACCCCGCAACTACAAAGGGGAAGCGGCAACCCGAAAAGGGCCGCCTTGAAGGCCCCGGTCAGCGAGTGTCCCCCCAAATGTCGCACCAGAAAATCCTCCGGAATAAAGACCCGGAGAAGACCGGCGATAAAAAGCCCCACCAGGATATACGGGGCGCTCTCCACGAACAGATGCCCCAAAATCTTCAAGTACGTCTCCACCATCTGCTCCTCCCGTGGAAATCCCAGTTTAACATCCCGGAGAAATTGCGGCTATAATGGAAGGGATGAAACGGGTCTTTGTTCTCGGGGGCACGGGGTTTATCGGGCGGCATCTCCTGCGGGCCCTTAAGGAACGGGGGTACGAGGTCTATGCCCTGGTCCGGAGTCGAAGCCGGATAGCCCTCCTTCCCCCGGGGGTGCGCCCGGTTCCCGGGGATCCCCTGCGCCCCGGGGACTGGCAGAGGGAAGCCGCCTCCTGTGAGGCCGGGATCAATCTGGCCGGAGCCAACATCTTCCGGCGCTGGAACGAGGAATACAAACGTCTGCTGCGGGAATCCCGGATCCTTTCCACCCGGTTTCTGGGTGAGGCCCTTCCCGAGGGGGCCACCCTGATCAACGCCTCGGCGGTGGGATATTACGGAGATTGCGGCGAGGAGGAGGTGGCCGAGGATCATCCCCCGGGCCAGGACTTCCTGGCCCGCCTGTGTACGGACTGGGAAAGGGAGGCCCTGGCCCTGGAAAATAAGGGGTGCCGGGTGGCTATTTCGCGCTTCGGCATCGTCCTGGGGAACGACGGAGGGGCTCTCCTCAAGATGCTTCCGGCCTTCCGGCTGGGCCTGGGCGGCCCTATCGGAAACGGGCAACAGTGGTTCCCCTGGATCCATATCGCCGATGTGGTCTCGGGCCTGATCTTTCTTCTGGATAATCCCGAGGCCCGGGGGCCTTTCAACTTCGTGGCCCCGGAGGCGGTGCGGCAAAGGGATTTCGCCCGGATGCTGGGAAAGGTCCTGCACCGCCCGGCCCTGATCCCGGCCCCGGTACGGCTGTTGCGGCTCGTCTTCGGGGAGGTGGCCTCGGTGCTCACCGCGGGATGCCGGGCCCGCCCCCGAAGGCTCCTGGACCTGGGCTATACCTTCCTTTTCCCCGGGCTAAAAGAAGCCCTGGAAAATCTTCTCCAAAAAGGAGGTAAGGCATGAAACCCACCTGTTCGCTCTTTGATTTTCTGGAGGAAATCCCCGAGGATATCTCCACGGAGATAGAAAACCTGGGACCGGCCAGGATAGAAAACCCTCTGAACCTGCCGGAGGGGTGTTTCGTCACCGACGATATGCGGGTCACCCTTCGGGTCTCGGAGAGTTTCCTGCGCGAGGCCCTTAAGGAGGGGCGCCCTCTGCCCGCGGCGGAACTGGCCGGCCCCAGACCTTACATCTACTTTGATCCCTCCAAGACCCGGGCCGCGGTGGTGACCTGCGGGGGCCTTTGCCCGGGCATCAACGACGTGATACGTTCCCTGGTCCTCACCCTCTATTATTCCTACGGAGTGCGCCACATCTACGGGATACGCTACGGTCTTCAGGGCTTCATCCCCGCCTACGGACACGACGTGGTGGAACTATCCCCGCAGGTGGTGGAGGGGATCCACGAACTGGGCGGCACCTTCCTGGGCACCTCCCGGGGGCATCAACCCATCGACCAGATCGTGGATGCCCTGGAACGGATGAACGTGAACATCCTCTTTATGATCGGCGGGGACGGCACCTTCCGGGCCGCGGCCAAGATCAAGGAGGAAATCTCGCGCCGCGGGCTCAAGATCGCCGTGGTGGCCATCCCCAAAACCATCGACAACGACATCTGGCTGGTCTCCCGGACCTTCGGTTTCGTGACCGCGGTGGAGGAGGCCTGCAAGGCCATCCGCTGTGCCCATACCGAGGCCGTGGGGGCCCCCAACGGGATCGGTCTGGTCAAGGTCATGGGACGGTATTCCGGATTCATCGCCGCCGCCGCCACTCTGGCCACCCGGGAGGTCAATTTCTGTCTCATCCCGGAGGAAGACTTTGATCTGGAGGGGCCCCGCGGGTTACTCGCCGCCCTGGAAAGGAGACTTGCGGCCCGGAAACACGCGGTCATCGTGGTGGCCGAGGGAGCCGGCCAGAAATACGTCCAGGGCGAAAAACCCGAATATGACCCCTCCGGAAACCTCAAACTGGGCGACATCGGAACCTTCCTGCGCGATCGGATCAAGGAATACTTCCGGGAGAAGGGCATCGAGGTTTACGTGCGTTACATCGACCCCAGCTACATCATCCGGAGCGTTCCGGCCTGTGTGGATGATCGAATCTACTGCGGGTTCCTGGGACAGTACGCGGTCCACGCCGCCATGGCCGGAAAGACCGGACTCATGATCGGCTACCTCAACCACCATTACGTGCACCTGCCCCTGAGCGAGGCCGTAAAACGCCGCAAGCGGGTGAATACCCAGAGCCGTTTCTGGCTCTCGGTCCTGGAATCCACCGGCCAGGGCAGGCTCAAGAACGAATAACCCCGGAGACCAGCTCCAGGGTCCCGGTGACCTTGAGCGCCCGGAAGATGCGCTCGAAGGTCTCCTCCAGGGTCTGGATTATCGGAGCCTTCACCTCCTGGGGGAGATCCCACCATTCCTTCTTGAAGATCCCGAACCCTTTCTTGCGCACCTTGTAAATGAACTGGGCTTCGGTCCAGCCCTCCTTCCATTCGTGCCGCAGGTGCTCCTTGAGATAGGCGTAAATCTTCTGACGGAACTCCTCGGGAAGGGCGGGATGGTCGTAAAGGAGGTTCTGGAAACCGGTGGCCAGATGGATCTCCACACAACCCACCTCCGGGAAGAGGTGGAAGAGTTCCTCCGGCAGGGTGGAGGCCCCGTGTTGCACCGCCCCGGCCATGCCGTATTCCCGGCGGGCGATTTCGGAAAGGGTGCGCAGGGTATCGAAGTCTATCTGCACCCGGGCCACGGAACCGTCCGGAAGCACCACCCCGCCATGACTGGAACCGGTCTGGACGCTGATCTTGGAAAGCCCGGCCTCCCCTCGAAAGCACCGATTGAACCCCTCCATGAAGGCCCGAAGCTCCTCCGGGGTGCTGTTGTGCCCCCCGATCTCCCCGATCTCCCCACCCAGGTTGACCGTGATGCCCTCGGGTTCCAGGGAACGCACATAGGTGGCCAGTTCCGCGGTGAGTTCATAGTTGGGACGTTGCTGTTCGGAAAGGGTCTCCCTGGAGAGATCCACCAGGGTGGAGGCATCGATATCCAGGTTATAGAACCCCGCCTCCAGGGCCTCCCGGATGAGCTGGCGCAGGGCTTCCTTTTCGGTCTGGGGGCTGGCCTGATAGGCCTTGCGGTTGGCCTGAAAATGGTCCCCCTGCAGGAAGACCGGCCCGGGGAATTCCTCGCGCACCGCCGCAGCCAGCACCACCGCCGCATACTCCAGAGGACGCTGCCGGGTATAGCCCATCTCGGAGCGGGCGATCTCCACCAGCACCGCCCCCACCGAAAGCCTCCGGGCCACCCGAAAGAGGGCCCGGGCCACATCGTAGGTCATCCCCCGAATATTGATGGCCGGGACGGTAAACCCCCGAAACTCCCGGGCGATCTCCCGATAGAGGGGATAGATGGAAGCCAGTCGCCCTCCCAGGGCCTGCGCCTTCTCCCGCACCTCCCGAAGACGGGCTTCCTTTTCCTCCCCTTCAGAAAACACGGCCTCATAAACCATGGCGTCCAGCTGGCTCCTTTCCATGAAAACCTCCTTCCCCCTTTCACCCGGAGCCCATGGCTCCTGTAAAAGAGTCTATTTTTAGGTATTATTAAACCATACTCGTCTCCGAAAACCAAATCGGGAGGTCAAGATGAAAGATCGGTGGAACGTTCTTCTGCTGGGGCTCATGGTCCTGGGCGCCCTGATCCCCGCCCTGGGAGTGGTAGGAAGACCCTGGGTCTTCCTCTTTCCGGCCCTGGTACTCTTCCTGGCCGGGGTCCTTCTCCTCCGAATCAGAAAAAGCCATCGGGCCTCCGGCGAGATCCTGGCCGTGCTGGATGACTTCCTGCATCTTCAATTCCAGAAAGGGGTCTGCGAAAGGGAAACCGGGATCACTGACCCCACCCTCAAGAAGGCCATGAACTTTGCGGCCCTGGTGGCCGGATATTTCTCCACCGTCCAGCAGCAGGCCCGGGTCCTCAATGAAATCAAAGATTTCCTGGAGGAATCGACGCAAAAAATGGTTAATTTCTACGAGAAATCCGATTACCTGGCCCTGGACCTCTATAATTCCTCCGAGCAGGCCGCCAGAGACGTGGAGGTCCTCTCCCGGGCCCTCACCGATCTGAACACCGCCGCCGGGGAGATCGCCTCCAACATCACCCACACCGCTCAGAAGACCTCCGAGGCCCGGGAACTGGCCATGCAGGCCAAGGAAACCATAGAAACCCTTCTGGCCAGCACCGATCGCATCGGATCCGTGGCCCAGGTAATCAACGAGATCGCCGACCAGACCAATCTCCTGGCCTTAAACGCCACCATCGAGGCAGCCCGGGCCGGGGAGGCCGGGAAGGGGTTCGCCGTAGTGGCCAACGAAGTCAAGGAACTGGCCCGCCAGACCGCCGAGGCCACCAAGGAAATCGGCAAAATCATCCAGGAGATCCAGCAGGAAACCCATAAGGCCGTCTCCGCGGTGGAAAACATCACCCAGGGCGTCCTGGAGATCGACAACATGACCTCCACCATCGCCGCGGCCAGCGAGGAACAGACCGCCACCATCGGGGACATCACCCAGAACATCGAAAACGTGCAGGAGGTGGTGCGGAAGACCTACGAGGGCTCCCAGGCCCTGATGCGGCATACCAAGGAGTTCGCCGAGATGCGCTCCCTGATGGAGGCCTTCCAGCTATCCATGGAAAGCGTGGCCCTGGAAAACAATATGCTCTTCCACGGTTTCTCGGTGGATCATCGTTTCTTCGCCCAGCTCAAGGATTGCATGGAACCCTTCTGCCGGGTGGAACTGGTGCTCCTGCGCCACTACCAGTGGATGAACGAGGTCCTGAACGGGCTGGTGCTGGGGAAACCCCCGGAGGTGGAGATCGATCCCGAACGCTGTGCCCTGGGGACCTTCCTCCGGGAATACCGCCGATTCTCGCCGCAGGAGGAGGGCCTGATCCAGGAAATCCGGCCGGTACACGAGGAATTCCATCGCAGTGCCGAAGAGATCCAGCGTTACCTGACCCAGGGGAACCGCAGCGGGGCCCTGGAGGTCTTTCGCAGGAAGACCCTGCCCCGTTTCATCAGGTTGAGCGAACTCTTCGGACGCTGGCTCTCCCTCCTCAGTAATCGCCAGATGGCGGTCCTGGAACTCGAGAGCCGGGAAGAGGAGGAGGTCTTCATGGCCTTCGGACCGGAACTGGAGACCGGCATTCAGGAGATAGACCAGCAACACCGCAAACTGGTGAACCTGGTTAACCGTCTCTATCGCGCGGTCAAGGCCGGAGAGGGGCAGCAGGTCCTGGGAGAGATCCTCCAGGAACTGGTAGCCTACACCGACTATCACTTCAAAACCGAGGAATACTATTTCGACCGTTATCAGTATCCCGAGGGAGAGATCCACAAGGAGATCCATCGCAAACTCACGGCCAAGGTGCTGGATTTCAAGGAAAAGTTCGAAAAGGGCGAGGCCACCCTCTCCTACGATCTCCTGAACTTCCTCAAGGACTGGCTGGTCAACCACATCGGAAAGACGGATCGGAAATACGGCCCCTTCCTCCGCGAAAAGGGGGTCAAGTAGAATCGAGCCGGTTCAGGGCTTCCCGCAGAAGGCCCTCCTCCTCGGCGGTGGGGGGCCTTCCCTCTATCTCCTGAAGGAAAAGCCGGAAGAGGCGCAGGGGATCGTGGAGATCCCCTTTTTCGATCCGGCGGATCTCTCCGGCAAGGCCCCGGAGGGCCGGGGTTTCCAGGGCCAGAAGCCCGGGAAAGACCCTCTTCAATCGCTCAAAGGCCTGGGGAACCGGGGTTTCGTCTTCCAGGATTACCTTTACGTATCCGGAGTATCCGGGCCCCTGCAGGAGCTCGGCAAAGGTGCCGCGCAGGACCTTTAGCTCCCAGGAGGAAAGGGGGATGAATTCCCGGGAGGGCCCACCCTCTCCGGAAAACTCAAACATCCATACCCCGCGGGGAATCACCTTCTCGCTGAAGGACAGAGGATAGGGGGAACCGGCATAGAAGATATTCGGGGCCGGCTGCTGGGGCCGATGGAGATGCCCCAGGAGCACCAGATCCAGGGAGGCGAAGATCTCCGCCGCAAGGGCCTCCTCGCCTCCTACCCAGAGTTCCTCCCCGGTCTCTTCTTTTTCTCCACCCTCCACCAGGATATGGGCCACCAGGATCCGGCGTTCCTTACCGGAGGGGATTCCCTGAAGCAAAACCCGCCAGAGATCCCCGAAACCCCCGGAGAACTCCGCGGGCAGAAGCCCGCGGGACTCCAGCACCTCCCGCAGCACCAGGGGAGGAAGATGGGGGACCCCGTAAACCCGGATACCCCCCAGGTCCAGAGGAGAGAAGAGGAGGTCCTCACCGGTAACCAGGTGGATGCCCAGGCGGGAGAGGAGCTCGCGTCCGAAGGCCAGACGTTCGCGACTGTCGTGGTTTCCGGGAAGGAGCAAGACCCGGATGCCCTCGGCATGAAGCCGGGTCAGGATCTCGCTCAGGAGCTGCACCGCCTCGGCCGGGGGGACGGAACGATCGAAGACATCCCCGGCCACCACCAGGAGATCCGGCCGCAGGTCCCGGAGAAGCGGGCAGAATTCCGTCTCAAAGAACCGGGCCTGATCCGCGGTGAGATGCACCCCGTAGAGGAGTTTCCCCAGATGCCAGTCCGCGGTGTGGACTATCCGCACCATTCCTCTTCCAGCTCCCGGCGGGCGGTCTCCAGGGCCTCCCTGACCCGTTCCGGAGAGGTACCGCCCGGGGTGCGTCTCCGGGCCACGGACCCCTCCACGGTAAGCCAGGCATAGACGTCCTGGTCTATCCTCTCGCAGAGGCCCTGCAATTCGGAGAGGGGAAGTTCCCAGAGTTTGACCCCTTTTTCCTCGGCCCGGGCCACAATCCTTCCGGCCAGGTGATGGGCCTCGCGAAAGGGGACCCCCTTTAACACCAGATAATCGGCCAGATCCGTGGCCGTGGTGTATCCCTCCTCGGCCATGGCCCGCATACGTTCGGCCCGGGGACGAAGGCCCTCCACCATGAGGGCCGCCAGGGTCAGCGAGGCCCTCAGGGTGTCCACGGTGTCGAAAACCGGTTCCTTGTCCTCCTGCAAATCGCGATTATAGGTGAGGGGAAGACCTTTCATCACCGTGAGAAGGGCCATAAGGTGGCCGTAAACCCTGCCGGTCTTGCCCCGGATGAGTTCAGCCACATCCGGATTTTTCTTCTGGGGCATGATGGAGGAACCGGTGCACAGGGCATCGGGCAGATCGATGAACCCGAATTCGGGACTCATCCAGAGGATGATCTCTTCGCTGAGACGGGAAAGATGCATCATGGTAAGGGCCGAGGCGAAGAGGAACTCCAGGGCGAAGTCCCGATCCGAAACCGCATCCATGGAGTTGCGCGCGGGTTCGCGGAACCCCAGGAGCCGGGCCGCCAGATCGCGGTCCAGGGGATACGGGGTTCCGGCCAGGGCCGCCGCCCCCAGCGGACACACCTCCAGCCGGCGCCGGAGATCCCGAAAACGTTCCGTATCCCGCCGGAACATTTCGTAATAGGCCAGAAGATGGTGGGAAAGGAGTACCGGCTGGGCATGTTGAAGATGGGTAAACCCCGGGAGGATAACCCCGAAGACCTCCTCGGCCTTCTCTACCAGGGCCTGCCGCAGGGCCAGCAATTCCTGCAGGATCTCCCCGGTCTCGGCCAGGAGGTAAAGCCTGAAATCCGTGGCCACCTGGTCGTTACGGCTGCGTCCGGTATGGAGTTTACCGGCCAGCGGCCCCACCTTCTCCCGCAGGGCCATTTCCAGGTTCATGTGCACGTCTTCCAGCTCCCTCCGGAAGACGAACTTCCCGCTCCGGATCTCCTCTTCGATCTCGCGCAGCCCCTGCGAGAGAACCCGGGCCTCCTCCGGGCTGAGGAGTCCGGCCTTGCGGAGGACCTCCACGTGGGCCAGGTTGACCCGGATATCGTAGAGGGCCAGTCGTTGATCGAAGGAAACCGATTCCGTGAATTCTTCCACCAGTGCGTGGGTGGCCTCCCGGAAACGGCCTCCCCAGGGTTTCTTCACTCCGGCCATACGATTCGTCCTCCCACCACGGTAAGCACCGCCCGTCCGCGCATCTCCCGGCCCAGAAAAGGAGTGTTCTTGTTCTTGGAGTGCAGCTCCTCCTCGGTGACCACCCAGACCCGATCCGGATCGATGAGGGTGAGGTCGGCCGGAGAACCGGGCTTGAGGGTGCCTCCGGGGACCCCCAGGATGCGGGCCGGATTGGTGGAGAGGAGTTCGGCCATGCGCAGAGGGGTAATGACCCCCTCCCGCACCAGATTCAGGGTAAGGGGCACCGCGGTTTCCAGGCCGATCATCCCGAAGGCCGCAGCCGGGAACTCCACTTCTTTCTCCAGGGGGCTGTGCGGGGCGTGGTCGGTGGCGATGACCTGGATAAGCCCCTCGGACAGGGCCTCGCGGATGGCCAGACGGTCGTCCTCGCTTCGGAGCGGCGGATTCACCTTGGCCAGGGTATTGTAGTCCAGGACCGCCTCTTCGGTAAGGGTAAAGTAATGGGGAGCGGTTTCCGCGGTAACCGGAAGCCCGCTTTCCCGGGCCCGGCGCAGGATCTCCACCGCGGCCGCGGTGGAGACATGGGCGATGTGTACGGGATAACCCACCAGGGCCGCCAGGGCTACCTCCCGAAAGACCGCCACCGCCTCGGCTTCGGCCGGGATACCCTTCACCCCGAGCCGGGCCGAGACCGGACCCTCGTTTACCTGGCCTCCGGCGGAAAGCCCCGGATCCTCGGCATGGGAAATCACGGTGAGATCGAAGCTTCGGGCGTACTCCAGGGCCAGACGCATGAGCCCGGAATCAGCCACCGGACGACCATCGTCGGAGACCGCCACCGCCCCGGCCTCGCGAAGCTCCCCGAAGGGAGCAAGCTCCCGCCCCTCCTGTCCCCTGGAAATACAGGCTACCGGATAGACCCTGGCCCGCCCCACCTCCCGGGCCCGGTCCAGGATATAACGGGTTACCTCCGGGGAATCGTTCGGGGGGCGGGTATTGGGCATACAGGCCACCGCGGTAAACCCTCCGGCCACCGCGGCCCGTAAACCGCTCTCCAGATCCTCCTTCCATTCCTCACCGGGTTCCCGCAGATGGACATGCATATCCACCAGCCCGGGAAGGAGCCAGCATCCCCGGGCCTCAATCACCTGCACCCCCTCCTCCACCGGGATCTCCCGGTCCAGGGCGGCAATGCGCCCCCCCTCCACCAGGAGATCCCCCTCCTGGTCCAGCCCCTGGGAGGGATCCAGGATCCGGGCTCCGCGAATAAGGAACCGCTCCGTGTTCAGAGATTCTTCCTCCATGGTTTTTCCCATCGTTCAGGCCTCACCGGCCTTGAGGAGAAGCAACAGCAGGGCCATCCTTACCGCCACCCCGTTTTCCACCTGTTCCAGGATAACCTGCCCGGGGAAATCCTCCAGTTCCGGGGCCAGTTCGATCCCCCAGTTGATGGGCCCGGGGTGCATGAGCAGGGCGCCTTCCGCGGCCTGGGCCAGGACCCTTCGATTCAGACCGAAAAAGCGGGCATATTCGTGCCAGCTCGGAAAAAGCGGTCGTCCGTGGCGTTCCTTCTGCACCCGCAGGGCCATTACCACCCCGGCCCCCTCCACGGCCTCCTCCACCCGCAGACACACCCTGGCCCCCAGGGCCTCCCGCTCCGGGGGAAGAAGCGTCCCCGGGCCGGAAACATATACCTCGGCCCCCATCTTCCGGAAGATGAGGATATCGGAATGGGCCACCCGGCTGTGTCGAATGTCTCCGATAATGGCCACCTTGAGCCCCCTGAGATCCGGCCCCTTCCTCTCCCAGACCGTAAGAAGATCCAGCAGGGCCTGGGTGGGATGCTCGTGAAAGCCGTCCCCGGCGTTGATCACCGGGATCCTTACGTGTCGGGCCACGAAATGCGGCGCCCCGGAGGCCGGATGACGAATCACGAAAAGATCCGGCCCCATGGCCATGAGGTTGCGCACCGTGTCCAGCAGGTTCTCCCCCTTCTCCAGGCTACTGCCGCGGGCCGAAAAATTCAGCACCTCCGCCGAAAGCACCTTGGCCGCCCGCTCGAAGGAAAGACGGGTGCGGGTGCTGGGTTCAAAAAAAAGATTGGCCACCACCTTGCCCCGTAAGGTGGGCACCTTGGGTATGGGACGCCGGAGAATCTCCTTGAGATTGGCCGCGGTACGAAGAATAACTTCGATGTCCTCCCGTGAAAGAGGCCCTATCTCCAGGAGGTGTCGATGGGGAAACTCTATACCCATGAGCTTATATCCCTATTTAGCCGAAACCTCCGCACCGATCAACCCGAATTTTTCGGCTCGGACAAGGGACAGACGGGATATTAAAGACAATTAAGCGAAAACTCTCGCCTTTTGCAGCCCCAAAACCCCGCTTTTGGCCCTCAAAAAGGACAATTTCATCAGGGCCAAAAAATTTCGGGAAATGCCGGGGTTGGGTTTCGGGGCCGGACGATGAAGTCGGCAGGGGAAAGGGTAAAATTACACCCTGAGGTAGCCGTGGCTGAATTCGTACACCTCCATCTGCATACCGAGTGGAGTCTTCTGGACGGGGCCCTGCGGGTGGAGGACGTGGCCCGTAAGGCCCTGGAATACCGGATGCCGGCCGTGGCCATAACCGACCACGGGAACCTCTTCGGGGTCATCCATTTCTACGAAAAGATGCGGGAGGCCGGGGTCAAGCCCCTTATCGGCTGCGAGTTTTATGTGGCCCCGGGTTCCCGGTTCGAGAAGAAGGCCAAGAGCGCCCACGAGGCCGGCTATCACCTGGTGCTCCTGGCGGAAAACGAAACCGGCTATCGGCATCTATGTCGGCTGGCCACCCTGGCCCATTTCGAGGGATTTTACTGGAAACCCCGTATCGACAAGGAACTGCTCCAGAAATACAACGAGGGGCTCATCGCCCTTTCGGCCTGTCTGCACGGGGAAATACCCGCGGCCATCCTCTCCGGCGACCGGGATCGGGCCCTGCAGCTCATCCGAACCTACAGTCAGCTCTTCCCCGGGCGGTTCTATCTGGAGATCCAGGAAAACGGGCTTCCCGAGCAGAGGAAGGTCAATGAGGTGCTGATGGAGATGGCCGAACACCTGGGGCTCCCGGTGGTGGCCACCAACGACTGCCATTTCCTGTCCCCGGAGGACGCCTTCGTCCATGAGGTCCTGCTGTGTATCCAGACCGGGAAAACCTTGGACGACCCCAATCGGTTCCGGTTCGAGACCGATCAGGTCTATCTGGCCTCCCCGGAGGAGATGGCCCGCCGGTTCCGGGACTATCCTCCGGAGGTCCTTACCAATACGCTGGCCATTGCCGAAAGAATCAACCTGGAACTCCGCCTGGGGGAACCCCGGTTCCCGGTCTATCCCCTTCCGCCGGGCAAAAGCTACGAGGAAGTCTTTGAGGAGAAGGCCCGGCAGGGTTTCGAGAGGCGTCTGGCCGAACTGAAGAGCGGGGCGGGGCTCGCGGCTCCGGAGAGCGAGTACCGGGAACGTCTGGACTATGAGATCGAGGTCATCAAGAAGAAGGGGTTTGCCAGTTATTTCCTTATCGTGGCTGACTTCATCGAATGGGCCCGCAGCCGGGGCATTCCGGTGGGGCCGGGACGGGGCTCGGCCGCCGGAAGCCTGGTGGCCTACGCCATGGGGATCACCAACCTGGATCCCATCCGGTACGGACTCCTCTTCGAAAGGTTCCTCAATGTGGAACGTACCAGTCTCCCGGATATCGATGTGGATTTCTGCATGGAGCGCCGGGACGAGGTGATCGAATACGTGCGTAACCGGTACGGAGGAGCGGATTACGTGGCCCAGATCGCCACCTTCGGGCAGCTCAAGGCCCGGGCCGTGGTGCGGGACGTGGGGCGGGCCCTGGGATTCAAACCCAAGGAGATCGATCCCCTGGCCAAACTCATCCCCGAGGGCCCCAACGTGAGCCTGGAAAAGGCCCTGGCCACCGAACCCCGTCTCCGGGAACTGGCCGAAAAGAACGAACGGGTGGGGAAGCTCTTCGCCATCGCCCGGGCCCTGGAAGGGCTCCCCCGACATTCCTCCACCCACGCCGCCGGGGTGGTCATCGCCGACCGGCCCCTCACCGAATATCTGCCCCTGATGAAGGGGGACAAGGGGGAAATCATCACCCAGTTCGACATGAAGGCCGTGGAAAAGATCGGCCTCATCAAGTTCGATTTCCTGGGGCTCAAGACCCTCACCATCCTGGATCGGGCGGTAAAGCTGGTGCGGGAGTATCACGGGGAGGAGGTGGATCTGAACCGCATCCCTCTCGACGACCCCCGGACCTTCGAGCTCCTGCGGCGGGGAGAAACCGACGCCGTGTTCCAACTGGAATCCCCGGGCATGAAGGACCTCCTGCGGCGGCTTCAGCCCACCAATTTCAACGACCTCATCGCGGTGCTGGCCCTCTATCGGCCCGGTCCCATCGAGTCCGGCATGGTGGATCAGTACGTGGAGGTCAAGCACGGACGCCGCAAACCCGACTATCTCCACCCCAAACTGGAACCCATCCTGCGCGAAACCTACGGAGTGATCCTCTATCAGGAACAGGTGATGAAGATCGCCCAGGAACTGGCCGGCTACACCCTGGGCGAGGCCGATATTCTACGCAAGGCCATGGGCAAGAAGATCCCTGAGGTCATGGCCGAACAGCGGCAACGTTTCGTCTCCGGAGCGGTGGAACGGGGCATCGACCGCAGGCTGGCCGAACACATCTTCGACCTCATGGAAAAGTTTGCGGGTTACGGTTTCAACAAGAGTCATTCCGCGGCCTACGCCCTGGTGGCCTATCAAACCGCCTATCTCAAGGCCCATTATCCTCTGTGTTACATGGCTGCGGTGCTTTCCTACGAGGCCGGCCGGGCCGAGGAGGTGATGAAATACGTAGCGGTGTGCCGGCGCATGGGGATTGAGGTCTATCCCCCGGACATCAACGCCAGCCGGGTGGAATTCGCCCTGGAGGGGGAGGGCATCCGCTACGGTCTGGCGGCGGTAAAGAACGTGGGGCAGGCCGCGGTGGAGGAGATCGTAAGCGAACGCGAACGGGGCGGGCCCTTCCGCTCCTTCGAGGATTTCTGTCTGCGGATGGACCCGGGCAAGATCAACCGCCGGGTGCTGGAGGCCCTGATCAAGGCCGGGGCCTTCGATAGTCTGGAACCCAACCGGGCCTTCCTCTTTCACAATCTGGAGGCGGTGATGGATTGGGCCCACCGGGAACGCGAAGCCCGTAGCCGGGGACAGATCTCCATCTTTGAGACCGCCGCTCCGGAAACCCGCCCGGTCTCCGGCCCCTCCCTGCGCGAAATGCCGGACTGGCGTCCGGAGGAAAAACTCTTCCACGAACGGGAAGCCCTGGGCTTCTACCTCACTGGGCACCCTCTCTCGGTGTGGCGGGAATGGCTCTCCGCGGTGACCCCTTACACGGTCTCCAATCTCGCCCAGGCGCCGGAGGGGCGAAAGATCTATCTGGGAGCGGCCCTGGGAACGATAAAGCTTCGTACCACCCGCCGGGGCGAACGGATGGCCCTGATCCAGCTGGAGGACGGGGAATCCGTGGTGGAAGCGGTGGTCTTTCCCGAGGCCTATCGCCGGGCCGCGGAGATACTGGAGGAGGGACGCCTGGTCCTGGTGCGGGGCACGGTGGAAAAGGAGGAGGGAGGGGTGCGCATCCTGGCCGAGGACATCCGTCCCCTGGACGAGGCCCCCAAGCTCCTCAAGGGGCGGGTCCTCCTGCGGCTGCGGGCCGAGGGGCTTCCGGCCCGCGATTTTCAGGCCCTGCGCGATCTTCTATCCTCCAGCCCGGGAAGCTGTGAGGTCAACCTGGAGCTGATCTTTCCGGAAGGTGAGGTCCGGGTGGATCTCAACGGCAGCCTGCGCATCGCCCTCCAGCCGGAATTGATTCGCGAAACCCGTCGTTTCCTGGGAGACCGCCTCCTGGGCTTCCGGCTGGAATAGAATCGGCCCCTGATTTAGCCGGTGTACTCCGAAAGATCGAGCTCCGAAAGATCGGCCACGCGCAGGAAAAGCCGGGCCAGGGATTGAAGCAGGGCCAGACGGTTCTCCCTCAGGGCCTGATCCTCCACCATGACAAAGACCCGATCGAAGAAGCGATCGATGGGTTCCTTAAGGGTGGTGAAGGCCCGCAGGGCCGCCTCATAACGCCGCTCGGAAAGCAGCGGCTCGACCTCCTCTTTCACCCGGAGATAGGCCTCCCAGAGGATCTTTTCCTCGGGCTCTCCGAAAAGATCCTCCCGCACCTGATAATTCTGCTCCAGCTTCTTTACCATATTCATGACCCGCTTGAAGGCCACGGCCAGGGCCGCAAAATCCGGGCTTTCCCGCACCGCATGGAGGGCCGAGAGCCGGGCCAGGGCCTCGGTGGGGTCATCGGCCCCCACCCTGAGCACCGCACGAACCTCATCCTGGGGGAACCCCATGGCCACAAGCTCCCCCTCCAGTCGGCGCCGAACGAACCCCAGGATCTCCTCGAGCACCTCCTCCTTGTCCTCCCGGAAGAAACCCTGCCTTTCCAGAAGCCAGAGCACAAAGGTGAAAAGATCCCGCAGGGAGAGTTCCAGACCATGGCGTAACACCGTGCGCAGGAGACCGTAGGCCGCCCTCCGCAGACCGTAGGGATCCGAGGCCCCGGTGGGCCTTTCCCCCACGGCGAAAAACGCCCCCACGGTATCGGCCTTATCCGCCACGGAGAGCACGATCCCCACCGGGGTCTCGGCCACCCGCTCCTCGGCCCCCCGGGGAAGATATTGTTCCAGAAGGGCTTCCGCCACCTCCGGGGGTTCCCCGTCCTTCAGGGCGTAAATACGTCCCATCTCCCCCTGAAGGGTGGGGAACTCCCCCACCACCTCGGTAACCAGATCGGCCTTGGATAGTTCCGCGGCGCGCTGGGCCAGCTCCTTCTTCTCCGGGAACCAGAGCCCGGCCAGATACCCGCAAAGGGAGCGCAATCTCTCGGTCTTGTCCGCCAGGGTCCCCAGGCGGGTATGATAGACCACCCCCGAGAGTTCCTGCACCCTTTCGGCCAGAGGAACCTCCAGATCCCGCTGCCAGTAAAACCGGGCATCCTCCAGCCGGGCCTTCAGTACCCGTTCGTGCCCTTCGCGAAGGATCTCCGGATGACGCGGCCGATTATTGTTCACCGCCACGAACACCGGAAGCAAACGCCCCTCGGCATCCCGCACCGCGAAATAACGCTGATGTTCCCGCATGGCGGTAACAATGAGGGCCTCGGGGAGTTCCAGATACTCCCGAGGGAATCTACCGGCCAGAGCAAAGGGATACTCCACCAGATGCGCGTTTTCGCGCAGCAGATCCTCGTCCTCCTCGGGGAACCCTCCGGCCTCCCGGGCGGCCTTAAGGACCTCCTCCCGGGTGCGGGAGACCCTCTCCTCGGGATCCACCAGCACATAAGCCCGGTGAAGGATATCCCGGTATGCGCGGGGATGCCCTATCTCCAGGGGCTGCGGGGCCAGGAAACGATGCCCCCGGGTGAGACGACCGGCCTTTACCCCGGCCACCTCCAGGGGAATAGTCTCCTCGCCGTAGAGGACCACCAGCCAACGGATGGGCCGGGCGAAGGCAAAATCCTGATCCCCCCAGCGCATACGCTTGGGAAAGGACAATCGTTTGAGGAGTTCGGTGAGGATTTCCGGAAGGATCTCCCGGGTGGCCCGCCCGGGTATCTTTCTTTCCACAAAGAGATACTCCCCCCGCGGGGTCTTTTTGATCCGGATCTCGGAAAGATCCACCCCCTGTTTACGGGCGAACCCCAGGGCCGCGGGGGTGGGTTTGCCCTCCGGATCGAAGGCTATCCGCCGGGGAGGCCCCTGGATCTCCTCCACCCGGTCGGGCTGGCGTTCGGAAAGCCCGGCCACCAAGAGCGTGAGCCGGCGCGGGGTGCCCAGGGTCCGGATCTCCTCGAAGGTGAGGTCGGCCTCCCGAAAAGCCCTCTCCGCCTCCTCGGCCAGGGACCTGAGCGCCGGTTCGATAAAACGCGCCGGAAGTTCCTCGCAACCCACCTCAAAAAGAAGATCCCTCGCCATTCCCTCCTCCCCTAGGCCTCTCTCTTCAACCATCGGTCTTCCCTTTTCCTCCCCGCGGCACGCTCCTTATCCGGAATAGAGTTCACCTCTGTTGCCTGAGCCAGGCCTCGGCGCTGCGCTTGGCCAGCGCCCGGACCCGGGCGATGTAGGTGGTGCGCTCGGCCACGGAAATGGCCCCCCGGGCATCGAGCAGATTAAAGATATGGGAACACTTGATGGTACAGTCGTAGCCCGGAAGGGCCAGCCCCAGTTCCAGGAGACGCAACCCCTCCCTCTCGTAACGGTCGAAGAGTTCCCGCAACATGGCGGTATCGGCTTCCTCAAAGTTATAGATGGAATATTCCACCTCGGACCGATGGTAGAGGTCCCCGTAGGTGAAACGTTCGTTCCAGCGCAGATCAAAGACATTGTCCACCTTCTGGAGAAACATGGCCAGGCGCTCCAGACCGTAGGTGATCTCCACCGTCACCGGGCGACACTCGAACCCTCCCACCTGCTGAAAATAGGTAAACTGGGTGATCTCCATCCCGTCGAGCCAGACCTCCCAGCCGAGCCCCCAGGCCCCCAGGGTGGGACTCTCCCAGTCGTCCTCCACGAAACGGATGTCGTGGTCCGCGGGATCTATGCCCAGGGCGGAGAGGCTCTCCAGATAGATCTCCTGGATATCCTCCGGGGAGGGCTTGATCACCACCTGATACTGGAAGTAATGCTGAAGGCGATTGGGATTTTCCCCGTAGCGGCCGTCGGTGGGCCTGCGACAGGGTTCGGGATAGGCCGCGGCCCAGGGTTCCGGCCCCAGGGCCCGGAGAAAGGTGGCCCAGTGAAAGGTGCCGGCTCCTACCTCCATGTCGTAGGGTTGAAGGACCAGACAACCCTTCTCCGCCCAGAAGGCATTGAGCCTGGCGATCAGATCCTGAAAGTACATCCTCTTCCTCCGCGTTTTAACCGAGAACCATACTATTTTCCATGTTTTTGAAAATTTCTCAAGCTCTCCTTCGGCCCTTACGCTCCGAAAATGGATCCCTCCGGGGAAGACCCGCCCCTCGGAAATCCCGTCGGAGCTATTATAATCCTCGGTGATGCAGGTCCGAATCAAGACCCGAAGGCTTCGAACCCGGCTGGAAAACCTGGCCGTGGTGCTGGTGGAGACCCTCTATCCGGAGAACATCGGTTCCGCAGCCCGGGCCTGTGCCAATTTCGGGGTGTCGCAGCTCATCCTGGTGCGTCCCCGGGATCTTAATCCCGAAAAGATGCGGGCCATGGCCACCAGAAGCGGACTCCCCGTCCTGGAGGGGATGAAGATCTATGATGATCTGGTCTCCGCGCTCTCGGATTTCAACTATGTGGTGGGGACCACCGCCCGGCTGGGAAAACAGCGCAAGGTCCACGAGACCATCCGCGAGATCGTGCCTCGCCTGGTGGATCTCTCCCAGGAAAACCGCATCGCTTTCCTTTTCGGAAACGAGAAATGGGGGCTCACCAACGAGGACCTCTATCACTGCCACACCGTGGTCACCATCCCCACCACCGAGGCGGCCAGCCTCAATGTGGCCCAGGCGGTGGTCATCGTACTCTATGAAATGTTCTGCGCCTCCGCGGAGGTGGAACTCCCCAAGCCCCGTCTGGCCACGGTAAAGGAGCTGGAGATCATGTACGAGATCCTCCGCGAGACCCTGAAGCGTATCGACTATATCCCCCACCAAAACGAGACCCTGTGGATGACCACCGTAAGACGCTTCCTCTCCCGTCTGGACCTCACCGCCCAGGAGGTAAGGGTCATCCAGGGTTTCTGCAAACAGCTCCTCTGGGCCCTGGAGAACCGGGGAAAAGCCCGGCCTCCGGCCGAGAAAACCCCTTCTTGACAGAAAGGGCCGCATTCTTTAGCCTCCCATAGGGGGCAAAAATGCGAAAAAAGGATCCCTGGCTCCGTCTCCATCTAAAAGTCTGGGGGCTCTCCGGGGTCGTGGCGTTAGTCCTTTATGCCGCCATATTTCTCATCCCGTGGGGTACGCCCCTTTTCCGGGTGGGATGCGGGGCCTGGATGGTATTTGTGATCGCCCTGGCCTTTTTTCATCTCTATTCCGGAGAACATCGCGAATACAGCCCCCACACCACCTTTGAAAAGGCCCAGGTCCGGAGGGCCATTCTGGTCAGTTTCCTCTTTATCTTCTTTGCCCTTCTCGGAATCGGAGACGAGATCCGTCTCACGCCCGATACCCTCCTCGCCCGCCTCCTTTCCCATTTTGACCTCTATTTACTGGTAATTCTGGGCTTCTATTTCGGGGGCAAGGCCCTGCGGGAGGGTATCCGGGCCTGGAGGGAGTCCTCCCGCACGCCCTGAAGCCGGATGATCCTGGAAAAACACCGAATCGGACCTAAATTCTAGGTATGGCCCGGATAAAGTTTCTGGGCACCGCCGGGGCCCGCTACGTGGTGGCCCGACAGCTCCGGGCCTCGGGAGGGGTGTATGTAGAGGACGCCGGGACCCGTCTCCTTCTGGATCCCGGCCCCGGAACCCTGGTCTATATGGCCCGCGAGAAACTCCGTCCGGAAAAACTTCACGGCCTCATCGTCACCCATGTCCACCTGGACCACTCCGCGGACCTCAATATCCTGGTGGATGCCATGACTGAGGGCGGCCTCAAACGGCGGGGAAAGGTTTTTCTGCCCCGGGAGGGCCTTTACGGAGAAAACGCCATCCTGCTCCCCTATCTGCGCCCCTATACCGAAGAGATCCAGATCCTGGTACCTCAACAGGAATATCGTCTGGGGGATCTGGTCTTCCGCACCTCGGTGCGACACCATCACCCTGCCGAAACCTACGGAATCATCCTGGAACTTTCCGGAAAGAGGGTGGGGTTCGTGGTGGACACCCTCTATTTTCCGGGGCTGCTTGAAAGTTATAGGGGCTGTCAGATTCTGATCCTTAATGTGGTGCGCTATAAACCCCATCCCTCGCCCCAGGTCCAGCACCTCTGTGTGGCCAACGTGAAGGAGATCCTGGAAAAACTGCGGCCGGAAAAGGCGGTGCTTACCCATTTCGGAATGACCATGATCCGGGCCAATCCCAAACAGGTGGCCCAGAAACTCTCCCGGGAGACCGGCGTGCCGGTTACCGCCGCCTGGGACGGTATGGAACTCGAGATCTAGAGGATAAAACGGGAAAGATCCAGATCGGTGGCGATATCCGCCAGCTTTTCCCGCACATAGGCCCCGTTAATTACCACCCGGGTGGGAGCGATATCCGGGGCGCTAAAGGAGATCTCCTCCAGGAGTTTTTCCATAACCGTGTAAAGCCTGCGGGCCCCGATGTTCTCGGTGCGTTCATTGACCTCGTAGGCGATGCGGGCGATCTCCCGAAGACCATCCTCGGTAAACTCCAGCTCCACCCCCTCGGTGGAAAGAAGGGCCTGATACTGCTTAACCAGCGCGTTCTCCGGCTCGGTGAGGATGCGTACAAAGTCCTCCTGGGTAAGGGGTTTGAGTTCCACCCGGATGGGGAAACGCCCCTGCAGTTCGGGGATGAGGTCCGAGGGTTTGGCCACGTGGAAGGCCCCGCTGGCAATAAAGAGGATATGATCCGTGCGCACCATCCCGTAGCGGGTATTCACCGTGGTGCCCTCCACGATGGGGAGAAGATCCCGCTGGACCCCCTCCCGCGACACATCCGGACCGTGGCCCTCGCCCCGACTGGCGATCTTATCGATCTCATCGATGAAGATGATCCCGCTGGTTTCGGTCCGGTGGATGGCCTCCCGGGTGACCTTTTCCATATCGATGAGTTTTTCCGCCTCGGTCTTGGTAAGGATCTCCAGCGCCTCCCGGACCTTTACCCGGCGGCGTTTTTGCTTGCGGGGAAAGAGGCTGGTCATCATCTCCCGCAACTGCTGTTCGATCTCTTCCAGGCCGGTGGCGGCAAATACCTCCACCATGGGGGCCGGGGGACGGGTCTCCACATCCAGTTCCACGTAGCGTTCGTCCAGGACCCCGTCTCTCAGCATCCGCCGGAATTTCTCCCGGGTTTCGCTGTCTCCCTCCGGACGCTGAGGGGTTACCGGGATCAGAAGATCCAGGAGCCTTTCCTCGGCCAGTTTCCGGGCCCGTTCCCGGACCCGTTCCTCTTCCTCGGCCCGGACCATCTGCACGGCGATATGAGTGAGATCCCGGACCATGGACTCCACGTCCCGCCCCACATAACCTACCTCGGTAAACTTGGTGGCCTCCACCTTCAGGAAAGGGGAACCGGAAAGCCGGGCCAGACGCCGGGCGATCTCGGTCTTCCCCACCCCGGTGGGACCGATCATGATGATGTTCTTGGGATAGATCTCGTCCCGCAGAGGAGGGGGCACCTGCTGCCGACGCCAGCGATTACGCAGGGCTATGGCCACGGCCTTCTTGGCCTCCTCCTGGCCTACGATATATTTGTCCAGTTCGGTGACAATCTCCCGGGGAGTAAGGTTCTTCATAGCTCCTCAACCGTGATGTTTTGATTGGTATAGACGCAGATCTCGCCGGCGATACGCAGGGCCTCCTCGGCGATCTCCCGGGCGGAAAGGTCGGTATTCCGCAGAAGGGCCCGGGCCGCCGCCAGAGCCATGGGCCCTCCGGAACCTATGGCCAGGACCTCCTCGTCCGGCTCGATCACATCTCCGGCCCCGGAGATAAGGAGCATGCTCTGCCGGTCGCAGGCGATGAGCAGGGCCTCCAGTCGCCGGAGAAGCTTGTCCGTGCGCCAGTCCTTGGCCAGCTCCACCGCCGAACGCACCAGATGCCCGCTGTACAACTCCAGCTTCTTTTCCAGGCGCTCAAAAAGGGTCAGGGCATCGGCCGTGGAACCGGCGAAACCCACCAGCACCTGCCCTTTGTAGAGCCGCCGCACCTTGCGGGCCCCGTGTTTGATGACCGTTTCACCTACGGTGACCTGCCCGTCCGCCGCAAGGACTACCTTCCCCCTGCGTCGAACCGCCACTACCGTGGTTCCCTTAAACATACTGCTAATCCTTATCACACTGGGCCCTTTTAGCAAGGGCCCGGGGGTGGGCCTGATCATAAACCCGGGCCAGACGGGAAAAATCCAGATGGGTGTAACGCTCGGTGGTGGTGAGACGGCTGTGCCCCAGCAATTCCTGAATACTTCGCAGATCCGCCCCGGACTCCAGAAGGTGCGTGGCAAAGGAGTGTCGCAGGGCATGGGGATGGACCTGGGAAAGCCCCACCCTGCGGGCCTGAGCTTTTACCAGACGCTGAAGACTCCGGGGGGAAAGAGGGCCGCCGCGGTGGTTGATCAGGAGATAATCGTGTTCCTGCCCCCGGGCCAGGAGCCAGGCCTCGCGCAGGGGAAGATAAGCGGCCAGGGCCTCCACCGCCTTGCGGGTCAGGGGCACCAGACGTTCCTTCCTCCCCTTGCCCCGAACCCTGAGTAGCCGTATCTCCAGATGGATCTGGGAAAGCCTTAAACCGCACAGCTCCGAGGCCCGAAGCCCCGAACCGTAAAGAAGCTCCAGGGCCACCCGATCCCGCAGGGACCAGAGATCCCGCCCCTGCTCCGCGCTCCGGAGCATGGCCAGGGCCTCGTCCACGGTGAGCACCCGGGGAAGATCCCGGGGCTGTTTAGGGCTCGCCAGCGCCAGGAGACGGGTCCGGCGCAGATACCCCCGCCGGAGGAGAAAACGATAAAAACTCTTCACCGCCGAAAGCTTGCGGGCCTGGGTGCGGGAGGAATTCCCCTTCCGCCGGAGATGAACCAGAAAACCCCGCAGGTCCAGAAGATCCACCTCCTCGAGAGGCTTCTGCACGAAGTCCAGAAAATCCCGTAAATCCCGCCGATAGGCCCGCAGGGTGTGCGGCGAATAGTCCCGTTCGGTGGCCAGATAATTCAGAAAACGCGCAAGATATTCCTCAGACATCTGCTGCTGCCGCCTGTTTCAGGACCTTTTCCAGATCCCGCAGCCGAAAGGGTTTGGGAAGATAATAAAACTCCCCCAGCCCGGACAGGGCCTGACGAACCACCTCCTCGCTATATCCCGAAACGATCACCAGTCTGAGATCCGGAAGACGTTCCTTTATCTCCCGGATAAAGCTCAGGATCTCCCCGCTGCGGGTTCGAATGTCGGAGATGAGCACCGCGGGCCTGAGCCCACCCTCCAGCCCCTGGCGGGCCTCAAAGATCCCCCGGGCGAGATGCGGCCGGTATCCCAGAAACTCCAGCATTTCGCGCAGGGTCTCCAGGAGATGGGGTTCCTCCTCCACCACCAGGATCTCCGGCCCCGGAACCGGGGCCGGCTTTTTCTCTTCCGCCTCTACCAGGGGAAAATAGATCTTGAACACCGTTCCCCGCCCCGGGGCGCTGGAGACAGCGATGTGGCCTCCGTACTGTCTTACCAGGGCATAGACCGTGGCCAGCCCCAGCCCGCTTCCTCCCTCTTTGGTGGTGAAATAGGGCTCAAAGATGTGCGGGAGGATCTCCGGCGGTATGCCCGGACCGGTATCTGCAAAGGTGAGAAGGGCATGCTCCCCGGAGGGAATGCCCAGCAGGGCCACCGTCTCCTCGGACAGAGCCACCCTCTCCAGCCCCACCCGCACCTCGCCCCCCCGGGGCATGGCCTCCCGGGCATTGGAGGCCAGATTGAAGAGGATCTGCTGCAAATGAACCTCGTTGATCTTCACCGGCAAATGTTCCTCGATCTTCTCCACCTTCACCCGGATCTTGGAACCCAGGAGGTGTTGCAGGACCTCCACCTGGCGGACCAAAAATTCGGAAAGATCCAGAATGCGGGCCTGAGGGGTGTTCTGACGGGAGAAGGTCAGAAGCTCCCGGCTCATGTTGCGCCAGCGCTCGATGAGGTTCTCCATCTTTTCGAAATACTCCCGCAGCTTCTCCGGCTCCTTCAAACGGAGCTGGGCTACCCCCAGATACCCCTGAAGGGCCATGAAGAGATTGTTGAGCTCGTGTAATAGAATACCGGTAAACCGGCCCAGACTTTCCATCTTCTGGGCCTGGAGATACTGTTCAAACAGGGCCTTCTGCTCGGTTATGTCCGTGGCCATGCCGATGATGATCAATTCCCCCTGCGGGTCCTCGATCCGCATGCAGTTCCAGATGAGATCCCTCTTCTCCCCGGAGACCGTACGCACCGGCAACTCCACCCCCAGTTTGAAGACCCCGCAGCGCACCTCCTGGCAATGTTTTTCCCATTCGGCGCGATCCTCCTCCGGAACCATGAGTTCAAAGACACTCCTGCCCAGGGCCCTTTCCCGGGGAATACCGGTGATCTTTTCGAAGGAACGGTTCACAAAGGATAAACGGTTATCCTTGTTGAAGAGGATGAGGACCGGGGTCTCCTCCAGGATTCGGGTATAGAACTCCACCTCCCGACGCAATCTCCTCTCCAGGCGTTTCTTCTCGGTGATGTCGATGAGGACCGAGAGATACACCAGCTCGTTGCGCCAGGACAGAGCCGTGCTCCGCACCTCGTACCATCGCTGATCCCGCGGGCTGAAGACCTCCCAGACTATGGACTTCCTCTCCCGGAGGACCTCCTCCTTGCGACACCAGGGACAGGGCTCCTCCTGGGCATAAAAGGCCTCGAAACAGAGCCTGCCCACCGGATCCTCCCGATAGCGGCTTCTTAAGGCCCGGTTAACATAAAGGACCCGGAAGTCCTGCGAGACTACAGAAATCATACCCGGGAAGAGATCCAGAATGCTCTGGTAAAATTCCAGATCAAGTTCCATGGGCATCGGGAAATTTTTGTTCTATTTTTAGTAAAACAAATTTTTATCCGGAGGGCAAATGGACCGACTGCGGAGGACCCTTTTCCGTCTGGACGGACGCGGCTACGGAGCCTACAAGGAACTACGCGGGGCCTATCGGTTCCCGGAATTCACCCTTTATCTGGATCGCATTCAGTCCGACCCCTTTGCTCCTCCCAGCCGGGTCAGGGTACGGGTTCCGGCGGAGGTGGCCCGTCTGCCCTCCTCGGCCTACGCCTCGGAACCCCGGAGGATCGGCCTGGAAAACTTTCTGGCCGACACCCTGGCCCGCAGGGCCAGAGAATACTCCGGAGTCAAGGGCTCGGGGAAGAGCGGGCTCATCGTGGTCCACGGACCGGGCCAGGAACTCCTGCCCCGCTCCACCGTGTCCGTATTCCCCGACGGACAGGTGGAGGCCCGTTTTTTCGTGGGGCTTCCGGCGGCCGGCCGCCGCATCCTGGCCCGGGAGGCCTGGAAACTCCTGGGAGAAATCCTTCCCCGTCTGGTACGGGAAAGCCTCCTTTATCCCCACCTCCCCTCGGCCTCGCTCTGGGAATTCGTAACTACTTACGAGGACGCCCACTACCTGCGGGAAAAGCTCGCCGAAATGGGACTGGTGGCCTTTGTGGCCGAAGGGGCCGTTCTTCCCCGGGCCTCCGGGGTGGACCCCCGTCCGGCTCCGGAGGCCATCCCTTTTGAGCCCCCTCCGGAATTGCTCGTGAAAATAGAGCTTCCCCATCGGGGCCCGGTCCGGGGAATGGGAATCCCGGAGGGAATCACCCTCATCGTGGGAGGCGGTTTCCACGGCAAATCCACCCTGCTTCGAGCCCTGGAACTCGGAATCTATAACCATCGTCCCGGCGACGGTCGCGAGCTGGTGGTCTCCCGTTACGAAACGGTCAAGATCCGGGCCGAGGACGGCCGTTCGGTCTGCGGGGTGGATATCTCCCCCTTTATTACCCATCTTCCCCTGGGCAAACCCACCGAGAACTTCGAAACCCCCTGCGCCTCGGGGTCCACCAGTCAGGCCGCGGCCATCATGGAAGCCCTGGAGGCCGGGGCCCGGGTGTTGCTCCTGGACGAGGACACCTCCGCCACCAACTTCATGATCCGGGACGCCCGGATGCAGGCCCTCATCGCCAAGGAAAAGGAACCCATCACCCCTTTTATCGATCGGGTACGCGAACTTTACGAGCGTTTCGGGGTCTCCACCGTACTGGTCATGGGGGGGTCCGGGGACTATCTGGAGGTGGCGGATACGGTTATAGCCATGGATCACTTTCGTCCCCGGGTGGTCACCGCCGAGGCCCGGCGGATCGTTCAGGCCTATCCTTCGGGCCGTAAACGGGAGTGTCCCCGGCCTCTGGAGAGGATCCCCCGGCGAAGGGTCCTTTCCTCCGGACTGCCCCGCGGGGAATGGAAGATCAAGGTCCAGGGCACCCGGGGACTGATCCTGGCCCGCCAGGAAATAGATCTCTCCGCCGTGGAGCAACTGGTCTCCGCAGATCAGGTGCGAACCATCGGGATCCTCTTCGCCCCCCTGCTGGAAAAACTCCGTTCCGGCCGAACCATCGATCAGGCCGTAGCCGAACTGGAGGAGCGTCTGCGGAAGGAAGGGTTTTCGGCCCTGACCCGGGAGGCCCGGGGAGACCTGGCCTTTGTGCGGCGTTTCGAACTGGCCGCCGCCCTGAACCGTCTGCGGACCCTTAAGGCTCAGCCCCTATGAGAAGGCTCTCCTATTATCACCTTTCGGTCCTGCTGGTGGCGGCAGCCGCGGCCAGTCTCTTCATCATCCTGGGAGGGGTCTATTTCTATCTGACCCTCAACCTTCCGGATATCTCCACCCTCAAACATTACCGTCCCCCGGCCACCACCATCGTCTATGACCGGAACGGAACCCCCATCGCCTACTGGTACAGGGAGCGACGTTTCCCGGTGCCTCTCCGCAAGATGCCCCCTTATCTCATTCAGGCCTTCGTGGCCGCGGAGGACGCCCGATTTTACGAACACAAGGGCGTGGATTTCATCAGCATCCTGCGGGCCCTCATCGCGGACATCAAGGCCCGCAGGGTGGTTCAGGGGGGGAGCACCATCACCCAGCAGGTGGCCCGCTCCCTTCTCCTCTCCCGGGAGCGGACCCTTTCCCGCAAGATCCGGGAGGCCATTTTAGCCTGGCAGATCGACCGGGCCCTCTCCAAGGACGAAATCCTGAACATCTATCTCAATCATATCTATCTCGGAGCCGGGGCCTACGGGGTGGAGTCCGCGGCCCTGACCTATTTCGGCAAACATGTCTGGCAGCTCACCCTTCCCGAGGCGGCCCTTATCGCCGGTCTTCCTCCGGCCCCCAGTCGCCTCAACCCCCTGGCCGACCCCAAGGCAGCCCTGAAGCGCCGGGCCTACGTGTTAAAACGCATGGCCGAGGAGGGTTATATTACCTGGGAAACCGCCCGTAAGGCGGAAAAGGCCCCTCTAAACCTCCATCCCATGGACTTCTCTCCGGATCCCCGCGCCGGGTACTTCCTGCAGATCGTACGGCGGCGTCTGGAACGTATGCTGGGGAAGGATCGGCTCCTTACCGGGGGGTACCGTATCTACACCACCCTGGATCTGGCCTGGCAGGATAGGGTCTGGCCCGCGGTGCTCAGGCGTCTCTCCCTGATCCCGCGTCGTCACCATCGCAAGGATATCCCCCAGGTGGCGGCGGTGTGTCTGGAGAATCCCACCGGTGAGGTGCGCCTGCTCATGGGGGGAAGGGACTTCCGGGAAAGCCGCTTCAACCGCGCGGTCTTCGCCCGGCGTCCTCCGGGTTCGGCCTTAAAACCCTTTCTCTGGGCCCGGGCCCTGGAGGACGATCTCCTGCGCCCGGATTCCCTGGTGGTGGATGAACCCGTGGTCTTGCCCGGAGGAAAATCCGGCCAGCTGTGGCGTCCCCGGAACTTCGATCACCGTTACCTGGGCATCATCTCCCTGCGTACCGCCCTGGTGGATTCCCGCAATACCGTGGCGGTCAAGATCGCCCGGGCCCTGGGCATAGGCGAGGTCCAGGAAACCCTCCGGGCGGTGGAGATCTCGGGGCCCCTTCCCCGCAACCTCTCCCTGGCCCTGGGAAGCGCCGGGGTATCCCCCTGGGAACTCACCCGGGCCTATACCGTCTTTCCCCTGAACGGAGAGCTGGTGGAACCCCATCTGGTGGCCCTGATCCAGGATCGGCAGGGCAAAATCATTTACCGGGCTCACCCCCGCCGGAAACGCGTCTTTTCCCCGGAAACGGCCTACGTGGTGAATTTCTATCTCCGGGAGGTGGTCCGGGAGGGCACCGGAAGATGCGCCCGGGTTTTGGGGGTCCCGGCCGGAGGGAAGACCGGCACCACCGATCTCTATCAGGATGCCTGGTTTATCGGGTTTACCCCGGATTATACCTGCGGGGTGTGGGTGGGCTACGATAAGCCCAAAACCCTGGGACGGCTCGAGACCGGAGGACGGGCCGCCTGTCCGCTGTGGGTGGAGCTCCTGCGCGGCCTGTCTCTTACCCCGGAAAAGTTCCAGGTCCCGGAGGGAATAACCTTCGTTCCCTTCCGCGATCGTTCCCCCTCCGGACAGACGGAGGAAATCTGGCTGCCTTACCCGGAAGACAAGGTGCCGGAGATCCGGGAGGTGCCCAGGATCAGGCCTCGACCCGGTCTTCTAAGATGGCTGTTCTGGTGGCGCTGACCCGGGGAGACTTCACCCGGCTTACATCGTCCCGGGCCCAGTAGCGCACCCTGTAATTCCGGCTCAGGGCCTCCAGAAGGGCCTGAAGCTTATCCTCCGGGAGATCTTTTATCCGCACAAAGACCTGTCTTCCCGGGGAATCGATCCCTTCCCGATAGGTCAGAATGCTGATGATCCTGGCTCCGTGGCTGATGATCAGATGGGTCAGTTCGTCCAGCTTGTCCGAATCCTCGATCTCCAGACCGATCTGGATGGGACCGTAATAGATACCGGTAATGTTCACAAAGACCTTGAACACATCGGTCTGGGTGATAATCCCCACCACGTGGCCCGCCTCGTCCACCACCGGCAGACCGGAAATGCGGTTCTCCAGCATCAGGACCGCCGCATACTCCACGGTGTCCTCGGGACGAACGGTGATGGGATCCGGGGTCATGATGTCCTTTACCCGCACCTCGGAAAGGAGATAATAGAGTTCATGCACATCCAGGGCCGTAGCCTTGGAGGGGGTGGCCTCTTTGATGTCCCGATCGCTCACGATCCCCACCAGCTTCCCCCCCCGCACCACGGGAATACGCCGGATGTTGTGTTCCTTCATGATCTGGGAGGCCTTCATGATGGAAGCATTCTCATCCAGTACGATTACCTCTTCGGTCATCCAGTCCTTTACCAGCATTCTTGCTCCTCCGAAAAAGGAATCTTTCTCGGCCCATTATGCCTCCGAAAGATCCTTTTGACAACCGAGCCGGAAGGGATATAGTTTTAAGATCACGGGAGGTGTGTATGGAGGTCATCACCGTCAAGAGCACGGCCAGGACCCAGTTCATCGATATTACCGAGGAGGTTTCCCGGCGGGTGAAAGGGGTCAAGAGCGGGGTATGCTTCCTTTACGTCCCCCACACCACGGCCGGGCTGGTGATAAACGAAGGGGCCGATCCGGCGGTAGCCGAGGACATCCTGAGGGTCTATGAACGTCTGGCCCCCTATGAATTCGCCTATCGGCATCTGGAGGGCAATTCCCCGGCCCATGTCAAGGCCAGTCTCACCGGGCCCTGTCTTTCCGTGCTGGTGGAGGAGGGGAGACCGGTTCTGGGAACCTGGCAGCGCATCTTCTTCGCCGAATACGACGGCCCCCGCACCCGCAAGGTCTATCTCAAGGTCCTGGAGGGCTGAAACATGAGTGTGAACAAGGTCATCCTTATCGGCAGACTGGGGGCGGATCCGGAGATCCGCTACACCGCCGACGGACAGCCTGTGGCCACCTTCCGCATCGCCACCAATGAAATCCGGGTCAAAAACGGAGAAAGACAGGAACACACCGAATGGCATCGCATCGTGGCCTTCGGTCGTCTGGCCGAGATCTGCGGCGAGTACCTCACCAAGGGGCGCCAGGTGTATATTGAAGGGCGCCTGCGGACCCGTTCCTTCGAGGATCGGGAGGGGCAAAAACGCTGGGTCACCGAGATCGTGGCCAGCGATATGCGCATGCTGGGGAGCCGTCGCGAGGAGGGCCCGGTCTCCGAACCCGGACCGAGCCGGGGGGAAGAGGGCCTTCCGGAACCTCCCCCTGACGAGGATTTACCCTTTTAATCCTTCTCGGAAGCGCCGGCCGAAAGGATCTCTCTCCACTCCGGGGAAAGGTTCTCCAGATCGCCATCCAGATCGAAGACCCTTCTTACCGTGGTAATGGCCTCCCGCCCCATGCGGTGATACCCCATCTTCAGGTAGAGGATCGGGGCGTGGAGGAGCTTGTTCACGATGGCCTCGGTCATCACCTCCAGGGCCTCCTGATCCTCCGGGGAAAGGTTGCGCAAGCGGGGAAGGGTGCGGGCCATTTCCCTCCGTCTTATTTCCTCGGCCTTTTCCCTCAGGGCCTTGATGGTGGGATAGACCTCAAGCTCCCGCAGCCAGCGCTCGAACTTGAGGACCTCCTCCTCGATGATCCGGTCGGCCCGGCGGGCCTCCTTGCGCCGGCGGCCCAGGTTCTCTTCCACCACCTGTTTGAGGTCGTCTATATCAAAGACATAGACGTTTTCGAGTTCGTTCACCGCCGGCTCTATGTCCCGGGGAACGGCGATATCAATAAGAAAAAGGGGCCTCAAACGTCTTTTCCGCAGGAGGGGTTTTACCGTTTCGCGGGTGATCACATAACCCGGGGCCCCGGTGGAGGAGATCACGATATCGGCCTCCAGCAGACACTCGGGAAGCTCCTCCAGGCTGTAGGCCTCGCCCCGGAACCTTTCCGCCAGCTCCACGGCCCGGGAGAAGGTCCGGTTCGCCACGAGCATCTTCTCCACCCCGGCGGAAAGAAGATGCTGCGCCGCCAGTTCGGCCATCTCCCCGGCTCCCACCAGGAGGGCCTTCTTGCCCCGCAGCGAACCGAAGATCTTTTTGGCCAGCTCCACCGCGGCGTAGCTCACCGAAACCGCATACGAACCGATCCCGGTTTCGGTGCGCACCCGCTTGGCCACGGAAAAGGTGCGGTGCAGCAGACGGTTGAGGATCGGACCGGTGGTCCGGCGCCGGGCCGCCTCCCGATAGGCCTCCTTGACCTGCCCCAGGATCTGGGGTTCCCCCAGGACCATGGAATCCAGCCCCGCCGCCACCCGAAAAAGATGCCGCACCGCCTCCATGTCGCGCAGGACGTAAAGATGGGGCTCGAACTGGGCTCTCGAAAGCCCGGTCTCCCGCGCCAGGAGGTCCTTGAGCCCGGCAAGGGTCTCCTCCACCTCCTCGGTAACCAGAAGGAACTCCACCCGATTACAGGTGGAGAGAAAATAGGCCTCGCTCGCCTGCGGAAGTTCCTGGCGCAGGATGTCCAGGGGATGGGTTCCCTTCTTCTCCAGGGCAAACCTCTCCCGCACCTCTACCGGCGCGGTCCGGTGATTGAGCCCCACCAGAAGGAGTCGTTCCCTAAGTCCACCTTCCATAGTTGTGTAACCCCGGGAGTAAAAGATTTACCACGAAAAAACTGATTATCCAGACCACAAACCCCAGCAGGGCCATAATCGCTGCCCTTCTTCCCCTCCAGCCCACGATGAGCCTTTCATGCAAAAGGGCCGCATAAATAAACCATAGAATAAGGGACCAGGTTTCCTTGGGGTCCCAGCTCCAGTAACTTCCCCAGGCCTTTTCCGCCCACAGGGCCCCGGTGATGATCCCCACGGTGAGGAGGGGGAACCCGTACTTGAGGCTCATTTCGTTCAAGCGATCCAGGGACTCCAGCGGCGGAAGACGCCGAAAGATCCCCCCGAGCATCTTGCGTTTGACCTGTCTTTCCTGAAGAAGGTACATGAAACCGGCCACCGCGGCCACTAGGAAAAAGGCATAGGAAAGCAGGGAGATGGTGGCATGAAAGGGCAACCATATACTGCGCAGGGCCGGCGGCAGAGGAGTGGGACCATAGGGGGAAAGGAGGGCCACCCCCACCAGGAGCAGCACCACCGGGGCCAGAAAGGTCCCCAGGGTATAGACCTTGGGGCCCTTAAGGGTAAAGAAAAAATAGACCCCCACCACCGCCCAGGCTAGAAAGGAGGTGGCTCCGTGAAAGGAGATCACCGGCGGGGCCTTCAGGGCCAGGGTCCGCAGGGCCAGACTCAGGGTATGGAGCCCGAACCCGGCCAGAAATACCCACCGGGCCCCCCGCAGGGCCTCGGGTTTTAAGGTGTAAAAATAGATTAAAAAACCTACCGTAGCGATCCCGTAAAGGATCAGGGCCAGTTTAAGAAAAAAGATCTCCGGCATCGGATCTTAGGTTAGCCTTAGGCCCCGGGAAATTCAACCTTTAAAGCACCAGACGACGCTCCTTCTTGATCCGATGATCCAGATAGTAGAGGATGGGAACCACCATCCTGGAAAAGAGGGTGGAGGCCATCTCTCCG